>NZ_JBEYJD010000017.1:0-161785 GCF_040636125.1 Streptomyces sp. NPDC006733
GCCCGGTTACATTCCGAACCCGGAAGCTAAGCCTTTCAGCGCCGATGGTACTGCAGGGGGGACCCTGTGGGAGAGTAGGACGCCGCCGAACAATCATTAAGCCTCAGGCCTGGGATCTCTGATCCCGGGCCTGAGGTTTTTTTGCGTTGCGATGCTGCCGGGGCGGCTGACACGATCGGCGTATGGGATACGAGATACGTGCCACCGAGCCGCACGAGTGGCAGCGGCGCAAGCAGCTGAGGCTGGCCGCGCTGCAGGATCCGGCGAGCAGTGTGGCCTTCGTCAACACGTATGAGACGGAAGCGGCGTTCCCCGAGGAGATCTGGCAGCGCAGGGGGACGACTCCCGGGTTCGTGGCGGTCGACGAGGCCGGCGAGTGGGTGGGCTCCGCCACCGTGCTGGTCGAGGTGGGGGCCGCGTTCCCCGTTCCGCAGACCCACATCGTCGGCGTCTACATGGCACCGGAAGGCCGCGGGAACGGGCTCTCCGCCCGGATGCTCCAGGCCGCGATCGACTGGTCCTGGGCGCTGCCGGAGAAGATCGGCCGGGTCCGGCTCTGGGTGCACGAGGACAACCCGCGGGCGCAGGCCTTCTACGCGCGGCTGGGGTTCACCAGGACCGGCGAGACGATGGCGTTCCCGCTCGACCCGTCGCAGACCGAGTACGAGATGGAGCTCACCCGCCCCCTCTGACTCCTACCGTCCTCTTCCTCGCAGGGCGTCAGGCGATCCGCTCCAGGTCGGCCGCGCCGACCGCCCCCAGCAACGGTTCGCCCCGCGTCCAGCGCTCCACCTCCTCCACCGCGTAGGTGCCGAGTCGTCGGACCTCGCTGCCCTGGCAGCCGGCGATGTGCGGGGTGACGAGGACGTTGGGGAGGTCGAAGAGCGGATGGCCCTTGGGTAGCGGCTCGGGTTCCGACACGTCGAGGTAGGCGTCGATGCGGCCGGTGGAGCAGGCGCCGGCGAGGGCGTCGGTGTCGATGAGCCGGCCCCGGGCGGTGTTGATGAGCGCGGCCCCGTCGCGCAGCAGGGCCAGGCGCCGGGCGTCGAGCAGGTGGTGCGTCTCCGGCAGGTCGGGGGCGTGGACGGTGACGATGTCGGAGGACCGGCACAGCTCGTCCAGGTCCACCAGCCGCACGCCGAGTTCGGTGGCCGTCCGCTCCGAGACGTAGGGGTCGGCGAGCAGCACGCGGTAGCCGGCGCTCGCGGTGGTGAGGCGGGCGATGACCCCCCGCCCGATGCGCGATGCCCCGATGACGCCGATGGTCGCGCCGTCTCCCCCCTGGCGCTCGCCGAAGCCGGGGCTGTTCCCGCGCGCGTACCGGGCGGCCGAGCCCAGAGTGCGGCGGACGGCCAGCACGATGGTCGCGAGGGTGAACTCGATGACGGGGCCGGCGTTGGCGTCGGCCGCCGACGAGACGGAGATGCCGCGCTGCCAGACGGCCGGGTGCACATGGTGCTTGACGGAGCCGGCGGCGTGGATGACGGCGCCCAGCCGGGGGGCCGCGGCGAGGGTGTCCGGGTCGATGAGGGGGCAGCCCCAGCCGGTGATGAGCAGGTCCGCGGTGCTGAGGGCCGTGCGGGCGGACGGCTCGTCGAAGCTGCCGGTGATCGCCTCGGGGCGGAGCCGTACGCAGCTCTCCAGCCGGGCCCGCAGATCGGCGGGGAGTACCG
Source organism: Streptomyces sp. NPDC006733 (assembly GCF_040636125.1). Taxonomy (NCBI): domain Bacteria; kingdom Bacillati; phylum Actinomycetota; class Actinomycetes; order Kitasatosporales; family Streptomycetaceae; genus Streptomyces; species Streptomyces sp. NPDC006733. The sequence continues at coordinate 1,674 of NZ_JBEYJD010000017.1, forward strand.
CGTCGACCACGTCCGCGCGCATGGCCAGGACTGCGGTCGGTCGGTCCGCCATGGAAACCCCCACGATGTAAGCGGTTACTTGATGTTGCTCGGAGGCTAGAGCCGCCAGCCCTCCAGGTCAAGAACCACAACGGCGCAAGCCCTTGACCTGACGTAGTAACCGGTTTACTTTCCTCCCACCTCGACCGTCAGGGAGGACGCGATGGCGATAGCCGACCAAGGCGCCACCGACCGCAGCCATGCGGTCGCAGCGCCCTTTGAAGAGCGCAAACGGGGAGCGCGGCCGGCAGAGCCGGGTCCGCCGGCCGGCCCGGACACGCGGGGCCCGCAGCGGGACTCGCGGTGGAAGCGGTTTCGCAAGGACCGGGTCCTGCTGCTGCTCATGCTGCCCGGCCTGGCGTACTTCCTGCTCTTCCACTACGGCGCGATGGCCGGCAACGTCATCGCGTTCAAGGACTACGTGCCGTTCGACGGGCTGTGGGCGAGCCAGTGGATCGGAGTGCAGAACTTCCAGCGGATGTTCGAGGACGCCGACTTCTGGGCGTCCGTCGTCAACACCCTGTGGATAGCGGTGCTGCAGCTGACGTTCTACTTCCCCGTCCCGCTCGCCCTCGCCATGCTCCTCCACAGCCTCACGGGGGACAGCGTCAGGCGGTTCGTGCAGAGCGTCGCGTACCTCCCGCACTTCCTGTCCTGGGTCATCGTCGTCGCGCTCTTCCAGCAACTGCTGGGCGACACCGGCCTGCTGAACAGCGCGCTCGGCGACGCGGGGCTGCACAGCGTCGACATCATCGGGAACCCCGACGCCTTCAAGCCGCTGGTGGTCGCCCAGGTGATCTGGAAGGACGCCGGCTGGGGGACGATCATCTTCCTCGCCGCGCTCGCCCAGGTCGACGAGCAGCAGTACGAGGCGGCCGCGATCGACGGCGCCGGGCCGTGGCGGCGCTTCTGGCACGTCACGCTGCCCGCCGTGCGCCCCATCGTCGTCCTGCTGCTGATCATGCGGCTCGGCGACGTCCTCTCCGTCGGCTTCGAGCAGATGCTGCTGCAGCGCCCGGCCGTGGGGCCGGAGGCCGCGGAGATCATCGACACCTTCGTCTACTACAAGGGCATCATCGGCGGCGACTTCGGGTTCGCCGCCGCCGCGGGGCTGTTCAAGGGCCTGGTGGGTGCCGCGCTGGTCTACACGGCGAACAAGATCGCCCATCGTCTCGGAGAGCAGGGGGTGTACCGATGAGCGCCGCCCGCCCCAGCTGGATGGAGAAGCCGCGGCCGGTCACGCGGGCGGCGAAGGCCGTCGCGCTGACGGCGGTCGTGGGCCTGGTCCTCGTCCCGTTCCTGATCATCGTCTCGACCAGCCTGGCCTCCAACCAGGAGGTCGTGGACAACGGCGGCTGGGTGCTGTGGCCGCAGCACCCGACGCTGCGCGCCTACCGGCAGATCTTCGACGGCGGGATCGTCGGCCACGCGCTGATGGTGAGCGCCGGGGTGACGGTCGTCGGAACGGCGGTCAGCCTCGCGTGCACCATCGGGCTCGCCTACGCGCTGAGCCGCCCGGGAGTCTTCGGCGGCCGTCCGGTCCTGCTGCTGATCCTCTTCACGTTCCTCTTCCCGCCCGGCATGATCCCCGGCTTCCTGCTGGTCAAGGAGCTGGGAATGCTGGACAGCTACTCCTCGCTCGTCGCTCCCGTGCTGATCAACGTCTTCAATCTGATCGTGCTGCGCGGCTTCTTCCAGTCGGTGCCCGAGGAGCTGTACGAGGCGGCCCGGCTCGACGGGGCGGGGGACTGGACGGTGCTGGCGAAGATCGTCCTCCCGCTCTCCAAGGCGGCCCTGGCCGTCGTCGGGCTCTTCTACGCGGTCTCGTACTGGAACGCCTGGTTCTACGCCTCGATCTACCTCAACTCCGACCACTGGCCGCTGCAGCAGGTGCTGCGGACGTACGTGATCAACGGCGCGCAGATCGCCGACACCGGGGTGAGCGAGGCGGGCATGGTGTCCGCGCCGCAGACGATCCAGATGGCGGTGCTGGTGGTGGCGACCGTCCCGATCCTCGTCGTCTACCCCTTCCTGCAGAAGTACTTCACCAAGGGCGTGCTCACCGGCGCCATCAAGAGCTGAGCTGCTCCACTCCCCTTCCGAAAGGACCACTCCGTTGAGTTCCTCGTCGTACTCGCGGCGTACGCTGCTGCGCTCGATCGCCGCCGGTGGCGCCGCCCTCGCGGTCCCGTCCGTCCTCACCGCCTGTTCGTCCTCGTCCTCGGGCGGGCACGACGTCTCCAACGCCGGCAAGAAGCTCGCCGCCTGGCCGACGCACCTGCCCTTCCAGGGCCCGGTGCCCGATCTGCCGGGCTCGGCCAACGGCGTGCAGGCCGGCTTCACCTCCTACCCGAAGAACCTGGTGCAGGCGGTGGCCGCCAAGCCGGGGGACGGCAGCACGATCAAGGTGCTGACGATCACGTACGGGACGCCGCCCAAGGGCGCCGCGCAGAACAGGTTCTGGACGGCGGTCAACGAGGCGCTGGGGGTGAAGATCGAGTACACGGTCGTGCCGGACTCGGACTACCCCAACAAGATGGCGACGCTGATGGCGGGCGACGACCTGCCGGACATCATCAACATCGGCGGCGGGTACGTGCTGCCGCGCGAGGCCGAGTTCGTGCAGTCCAAGTGCGCCGACCTGTCGGAGTTCCTGTCCGGCGACGCCGTCAAGCAGTACCCGAACTTGGCCAACATCCCGACCTACGCCTGGCAGGACATGGGGCGGATCGGCGGCCGGATCTTCGGGGTCCCGGTGGAGCGCTCCAAGCCCGGCAACACCCTGTGGGTCAACAAGAGCGTCTTCGGCGCGGCCGGGATGAAGGACGGCTGGACCGCCGACGAGTTCCTGGCCGTGGCGAAGGCCGCGACCGGGGGCCGGAAGTACGCGCTGGGGGCGTCGCAGCAGAGCGTGTTCGGGGTGAACGTGCACCCGCTGGCCTTCGGGGCGCCCTTCGAGTGGAAGGTGGAGGGCGGGGCGTTCACCGACGCGTACGCCACCCCCGAGTTCCGGGCGTCCATCGAGTACATGGCGAAGCTGCGGGCGGCCGGCGTCTACGAGCCGAACGCGTCGGCGACCTCCCAGGTGGACCTCAAGACGCAGTTCTACAACGGCACCGTCGCCTCGATGACGGACGGCTTCGGCGCGCTCATCAGCAACGTCCAGGGCATCAAGGGGAGGTTCGAGCTCGACGCGGCGCTGCCGTACAGCGCGGGCGGCGCGAAGCCGGCGATCCAGCAGGCGCGCAACATCTTCGGCTACACCGTGCTGAAGAAGGCGTCGAAGGACCGGCTGCGGCTCATGCTGCGCGTGCTGGACTACCTGGCCTCGCCGTTCGGCAGCAAGGAGTACGAACTGCTGCACTACGGCATCGAGGGGACGCACTTCACCCGGGCCGCCGACGGTTCGCCGAAGCTGAACGACCTGGGGCTGCTGGAGGGCAACACGAACCTGCCGTTCAAGTACCTGAGCGACGCACCGCAGGTGCTCTTCATCCCCGGGCAGCCGGAGGCGGTGCGGATCAACCACGCCTGGCAGGTCAAGGCCGTGCCGATGATGGTCCGCAATCCGCGCTTCGGGCTGCAGTCGGCGACGCTGAGCCGGGTCGGCGCCAACATCGACCAGTACCTGCGGGACAGCGTGATGAGCATCGTCGCCGGTCGCAAGTCGATCGGCGAGTGGGACGCGGTGGTCAAGAAGATGCGCAACGACGGCCGCGCGAAGATGGCCGACGAGCTGGCGAAGGACTACGCCGCCAACGCCTGAGCGGGCAGCGGCCGGTACGGGTGGCACGCCGGTACGGGCGGGGGGTCGGTACGGGCGCGGGCCGGTGCGCGCGGATCGTCGGGTGCGCAGGGGTGTGAAGGGGCGTGGAGGGCGCTGCCGCCGGGCGTGGCACGGATACGCTGGGCGGCAGCGCGGGGCGGGGCTCGACGGGGCGGGGCGCGTGGGGCGCCGGACGACCGGTCGGCCACCCGCGGCCGGTGCCGGCGGCCGGCCCAGAGGCGCACGGAATCGGATGGCGGGCATGCGGGCATGACGGAAGCAGCAGCACGGGGCGGCGGGCAGCGCCGGGTCACCATTCGGGACGTCGCCGAGCGGGCGGGCGTGTCGGTCGCGACGGTCTCGCGGGTCCTGGCCGGGAACTACCCGACCTCCGCCGCGGCGCGCGCGAAGGTGCTGCGGGCGGTGAAGGACCTGGACTACGTCATCGACGCGCGGGCACGGGCGCTGGCCGGGACCGGTCCGAAGACCGTCGCGGTCATCGTGCAGGCCGTCGACAGCCCGTTCTACGCCGAGGTCGCCCAGGGCGTCGAGCAGGAGGCCGCGGCGCGCGGCCGGCTGTGCCTGGTGTGCAGCCACGGCGGGGACGTCGCCCGGGAGCTGGCGCTGGTGCAGATGATGCGCGAGCAGCGGGCCGAGGTGGTGGTGCTGGTCGGTGGCGCCGTCGAGGACGAGCCCTACCGGGCCCGGCTGAACGAGTACGCGCACGCCCTCTCCGCGGCCGGGTCCCGGCTGGTGCTGTGCGGCCGTCCGGCGCCGACGCCCGACATGCCGGTGCTCGTCGTCGAGTACGACAACGAGGCGGGCGCCTACGCGATCACCAGCCACCTGCTGTCGGCCGGGCACCGGCGGATCCTGTTCCTGGGCCGGATCCCGGGCCACAGCACCTTCGAGCCGCGCCTGACCGGGTACCGCCGCGCGCTCGCCGACCACGGCCTCGAACCGGAGCCGGCGCAGGTCTCCGGATCGGGCCTCGGCCGGGACAACGCCTACGCGGTGGTGCGGTCGATGATCGCGGCGTCCGGCGGGCGGCCGGAGTTCACGGCGGTCTTCGCGGGGGACGACCTGGTCGCGGCGGGCGCGATGTCTGCGCTGCGGGACGCCGGGCTGCGGACGCCGGAGGACGTGTCCGTCGTCGGGTACAACAACGAGCACTTCGCGCAGGACCTCAACCCGCCGCTGACGACCGTGCACATCCCCTCGTACGAGCTGGGGCGCGAGGCGGTCAGGATCGCGCTGTCGGAGGACGTGTCGGGCGGCCCGGCACAGCGCCGCCACCTGCTGGGCACGCACATCGTGGTGCGCGACTCGGTGGGACGGGCGCCGCGGGGCTGATCGTCCGGCCGGACCGGCCCGGACCGTTCGTCGGCCTGGGGGCTGACCGTCCGTCCGGACCCGGGGCACGTCAGCCGAGCTGGACCGCGTCCGGGATCTCGTCGGAGAACGAGCCGAGCGGATCGCCGAGCGTCAGGCGGACGTCCGCCTGCTGCCACAGCGCGGTCCGCCAGCGGTCCCTGGCCTGCTCCGGCGAGCGGAACACGGCGAGCACCGGAAGCCCGTCGGCCTGCCCGGAGCCCAGCAGGGCGGGCAGCTCGGGGATCGGGGCGATGGCCGCGATGTCGTCGAGCACCAGGGTGATTGGTGGGTCGAGCCGACCGGCAGATGACCTCGCAGCCATGGACCGGCCGTGCTCGACCACGCTCGAAACGAGTGCGGTCAGCAGTGGCATCGCACCCGGGTGGGCTCGTGGATCCTCGATCGCCTCACCCACCACGTAAAGCGTTCCCCGCTCGGAGACGAACGACTCCCAATCCGGCGCACCGGCTCGACCGGGATTGCAGGCGTCCCTGATATGGATCGAGTTCAGACACTCCAGCCCCCGGTGTATCAACGCCTGTGCCGCGTCCCGGCGTTCGGGGTGGGCGTGCAGCACCGACTCCAGCTCGCCGCTCCAGCCGGGCGCCGCGGTCCGCGCCGTCCGCAGGATCCGTACGGCCTCGCCGCCGGCGGCTCCGCCCGCCGCCCAGCGGTGCACCTGACGGAACGGCAGGCCGTCGACGGCCGCGGCGTGCAGCCAGCAGCGCAGCAGGGTCTCCGCCGCCGCGAACGTCAGGGAGTCCAGGCTGCTCGTCGGCCGCAGGGGGGCGAGGAGGGCGGCGGCGCGGGTCGTGGCCCTCGGCGCGTCCTCGCAGCCGGTGTGCGGGGCCCAGCGCAGGCGGCCCGGGAGGTCGATCAGGTGGGCGGGGTCATAGACGAGGACCGGGCCCAGCTTGCCGCGGTTGCCGACGGTCCTGCGGTACGTCTCGGCGTCGGCGGTCGTGACGATCACCGCACCGGCGGCGTTCAGGATCGCGGGCTCCACCGCCCGCTTGGCCTTGTCGCCGCGCGGGGCGGCGAACAGGGCGTACGTACGCGTCAGTTCGCCGCTCACCAGCGGGTCGGCCGATGGGGGCGGCGTGACGGGCGGTATGTCGTGGGCGGCGAGGGCGCTCCGCGGCTGCGGGAACTCCTGGACGGTGATCGGTGCGGGGACGGGGACGGCCGGTTCCGGCGGCTGCTGCTGCCGTGGCTGCGGCTCGGTCTCCGGCTCGGGCTCCGGCTCCTTCTCCGGCTCGGGCGCCCGGCGGGCTTCCGGCGTACGCCGGCGCGGGGCGGGGGCTTCGACGTTCTTGGACAGGTCCGGCTTCGCCTCCTCCTCCGCGGACGCCGCAGCCTCCGCCGCCTCCGTCTCCCGGGCGGCGCGGTGGTTGGCGCGCACCACGCGGTACCGGGTGAGGACACCGATCAGGAAGACCGTCAGGACGAACAGGACCATCAACTGCCCGATGAAGATGCCCCAGAACAGCCCGGAGCCCGGCAGCTCGGGCGGCGGGGACTCCGGCCAGGCGCCGGGGATGTCGTGCGGATCGCCCATCAGATGGCGCATGGCCAGCGGGGTGCGGGTGAAGTGCACCGCCGTCGGCCACTCGCCGTGCGCGAAGAGCCCCGCGATACCCGTGGCCGTCCAGACCATGATGGTCATGCCCAGCAGGAAGCCCAGGATCCCGAGGATCAGCCCGTCGGGGACACCGCCCTCCGACCGCCGCTCCGCGGTCCCGCGTCGCTCCGCCGCCACCTCAGGCCACCGCGTCGTCGGCCAACTGCTTCGCGAGCGCGATCTCCGCGTCGGCGACCGCCTCCGCCTCGACCTCGGCCGCGTGGTCGACGGACGACTGCGTCATCGCGCTGTCCGTGAAGACCAGGGGGCGTTCGGACTCGGTGATCAGGTGTTTGACGACCTGGACGTTGCCGTTGACGTCCCAGACGGCGATGCCCGGGGTGAGCGTCGGGATGATCTCGACCGCCCACCGGGGCAGCCCGAGGACCAGGCCCGTCGCCCGTGCCTCGTCGGCCTTCTGGGCGTAGATCGTGCGGGTCGACGCCATCTTCAGGATCGCGGCGGCCTCCTTGGCCGCCGCGCCGTCCACGACGTCCGACAGGTGGTGGACGACCGCGACGAAGGACAGGCCGAGGCGGCGGCCGAACTTCAGCAGACGCTGGAAGAGCTGAGCCACGAAGGGGCTGTTGATGATGTGCCAGGCCTCTTCGACGAGGAAGACGCGCTTGACCCGGTCGGGCCGGATCCAGGTGTGCTCCAGCCACACGCCGACGATGGCCATCAGGATGGGCATGGCGATCGAGTTGCGGTCGATGTGGGAGAGGTCGAAGACGATCAGCGGGGCGTCCAGGTCGATGCCGTTGGTCGTCGGGCCGTCGAACATGCCGCGCAGGTCACCGTCGACCAGGCGGTCCAGCACGAGGGCCACGTCCAGGCCCCACGCCCGGACGTCGTCGACGTCGACGTTCATCGCCTCGGCGGAGTCGGGCATGGGATGTCGGAGCCGCTCCACGATGTCGGTGAGGATCGGCTGGCGGTCGGTGGTGGTCTCCGTGACGTACGCGTGGGCGACCTTGAGGGCGAAGCCGGACCGCTCGTCCAGGGCGCGCCCCATCGCGACCTCGATGATCGTGCGGAGCAGCGCGAGCTGCCCGGTCGCGGCGATCGCCGGGTCCAGCGGGTTGAGCTTGATGCCGCCGTTGAGCGCGGCCATCGGGTCCAGCCGGATGGGGGTTATTCCGAGCGCCTTGGCGATCAGGTTCCACTCGCCGACGCCGTCCTCGCCCTGGGCGTCGAGCACGACGACCTGCCGGTCGCGGAAGCGCAGCTGGCGCAGCACGTACGTCTTCTCCAGCGCGGACTTGCCGTTGCCGGACTCGCCGAGCACCAGCCAGTGCGGGGCGGGCAGCTGCTGGCCGTAGAGCTGGAAGGGGTCGTAGATGTAGCCCTTGCCGGAGTACACCTCGCGGCCGATGATCACGCCGGAGTCACCGAGGCCGGGGGCCGCGGTGGGCAGGTAGACGGCCTGCGCCTGCCCGGTGGAGGTGCGGACGGGCAGCCGCGTGGACTCCACCTTCCCGAACAGGAAGCCGGTGAACGCGTCGGTGAGCGCGGCGAGGGGGTCCAGCATGGGCATGGTGGGCCTCCTGTTAGCGGCGGATGCCGGTCGCGAACGGCAGCGTGTTCACGAACGCACGGTGGTGCTCCCGGTCGCACCACTCCAACTTCAGATAGGACTTACCCGCAGACGCGCGGATCGTACGCTTGTCCCGGGCAAGTGCTTCCGGCGAACGGGAGCTCACCGTGATGTAACCGACGAGATTCACTCCGGCGGCGCCGCTGGCGAGGTCTTCACCCCGCTGGTCGACACGCCCGTGATGGGCGACGTCTCGTGGGTCGATGACCCGGTTCATCTTGGCGGCGCGGCTGGCGTCCGCGTCGTCGTTGGTCTTCTCGGTCAGCATCCGCTCGATGGCGACGTCGGTCGGCTCCAGGTCCATGCAGACCGCGACCGTCCGGATCACGTCCGGGGTGTGGACGAGCAGCGGGGCGAGGAAGTTGACGCCCACGGGGGTCATCGGCCACTCCTTCACCCAGGCGGTGGAGTGGTGCCAGGGGGCGCGGGTGGACGACTCGCGGGTCTTGGCCTGGAGGTACGTCGGCTCCGTCGCGTCCAGCTCGGCCGGCCAGGCATTGCGCCGGGTCATCGCCTGGATGTGGTCGATGGGGTGGTCCGGGTCGTACATGGAGTGCACGAGGGACGACAGCCGGGCCTGGCCGAGCGGCTGGCGGACCCGGATGTCCGCCTCGGCGAGCCGGGCGCAGATGTCGGTCAGCTCGCGGGCCATGACGGCGGCCAGCCCGGCGTCCTTGTCGATCTCGGAGCGGCGGGTGACGGTGGCGCGCGCCAGCGCGTGGCCCTCGGCGGCCAGCTCGCGGGTGAAGTGCATGCAGGCGACGAGATAGGCGCGGTGCTGCTCCGAGGAGGTCGACACCATCGACTGGAGCTGCTCGTAGGAGTCCACGAGCCACGACTCGGCCTGCGGGTCGCCGCGCAGCGAGACGTCCTTCGCGTGCGCGTCCGGGTCGGCGGGCAGGGTGCGGGCCAGCATCTGGAGGCGGGTGACGTACCCGTCGCCGTTGGCCACGTGCTTGAGCAGCGTGCCGAACCGTTCCACCAGGGCTTCCTGGTCCTCGCTGTCCCGCAGCCCGACGCCGGGGCCCTCGATCTCGATCGCGGCCGTCACCGTCCGGCGGTCGATGTGCAGCAGCACGGCGATCTCGTCGGGGCCGAAGGGCGCCGACAGCCAGTTGATCCGGCCGATGCCGGGCGGCGGCCCGACCTCCACCTCGCGGCCGTCGAGGGAGGTCCCGGCCTCGGAGGCCGCGGACCGGTAGGCGGGCGTGCGGCGCAGCGTACGGCGGTAGGTGCGGTTGATCTCGAACCAGCGGTAGAACGTGCGCCGCCGGTACGGCATGTAGACGGCGGCGAACGCCAGCAGAGGCCACCCGACGAGCGTCAGGATGCGCAGCGGAAGGATCGGGACCAGCAGGCCGCACATCATGCCCAGGAACGCGCCGACGACGATCAGCGCGATCTCCCCGGTCTCCCGGTTCTTGCCCACGATGGCGTTCGGGCGGGCCTTGCCGATCAGATACGTGCGGCGCGGCTGGGTGAAGGGCTGGGACGTCACCGGCGATCACCTCCGTGCTTGTTTCCGTTGCTGTTGTTCCCGCGGTCAGGTGTGGTGCGGGGCGCGGGGGCCGCCGGTGCACCGTTCGAACCGCCGCCTCCGCCGGTCCGGCCGGGGTTGCCGTTGCGGCTGCCGTGCGCCGCCACGCCGCCGGACACCGGGTTGGACGGCTGCCCGCCCCCGCTGGTTGCCTGCTCCTGCGGCCCGCCGCGGGCGCTGTGCGTCTTGATGCCCTGCTTGACCAGCGCGGCGGGCGAGGAGATCACGGCGGCGGCCTGGGCGCCGCCGGCTTCCTTGCGGTTGTTCTTCAGGGTCACGACGTCGTCGCCGAAGCCCGGGACGAAGCGGTAGATCATGAAGCTGGCGAAGATGGCCAGCAGGATGATGGCCAGCCCCGAGACGACGGCGGAGAACGAGTTCGGCCCATCGGAGGCGCTCAGCGCCCCGGCCAGGCCGAGCACGATCACGATCACCGGTTTGACCAGGATGACGGCGATCATGATCCCCGCCCAGCGGCGGACGTGGCCCCACATGTTCTTGTCGACCAGCCCGGAGTAGACCGCGGTGCCCAGCAGCGCGCCGACGTAGAGCAGCGCGGCTCTGATCACCAGCTCCAGCCACAGCACGCCGGCGGCCAGCACCGACACCATGGAGACGACGATCAGCATGATCGGGCCGCCGCCGATGTCCGAGCCCTTGGCGAGGGCAGCGGAGAAGTTGCCGAAGAACGTGTCGGTGTTCTGCGACGTGCCGGCGGCGATGACGTCGGTCACGGCGTCCGTCGCCGACACCACCGTGTAGAGCACCAGCGGCGTGAACGCCGAGGCCAGCACCGTCAGCCACAGGAACCCCACGGCCTCCGTCAGCGCTTCCGTGAGCGGCACACCGCGCACGGCCCGCTTGGCGACGGCCAGCAGCCAGAGGACGAGCGTCAGGATCGTGGAGGCGGCGAAGACGACGGCGTACTGGCGCAGGAAGGTGGTGTTGGTGAAGTCCACCTGCGTGGTGGACGTGATCGCCTTGGAGAGCTTGGTGATCACCCAGGAGGCGGCGTCGGCACAGCCTTTTGCGAGGGCGCTGAGGGGGTCGAGGGTGTCAGGAAGGGGATTGGAGGGCCCTCCACCGCCGCCCTTGCCCTTCTCGCAGTACTCCTTGGCAGGACCCGAGATGAGAGCGCAGGGGTCGCTGCTGGTCGTGGGGGACGGCGTCGGAGTGGGGGTCGGGGCGGGCGCCGCGGCAGCGCGGGTCGCGAGGAGGACCGCGGCGGTCTGGAGACCCGCCAGGGCTCCCGCGACGGACAGGACACGTAGACGTCGGTCAGCGCGCATACGTGAACCCTCCGAAACCCTTGACCGCGTCCGCGATCTCGCCGGCTCCGGAGACGGGGTTGTCGCCGCTGACCGGGGTCGGACCCTTCGTCTGTCCGGTGTCCAGGACCTTCCAGTCAGAACCGTTCCACTTCAGCGTGAACGTGACGGTGAACCAGTTGTTGGTCACCGGTTTGGTCGACGCGTTGCCCGCCAGTCCGAACATCCCGGCGCACCAGACGGAGACGCCGGCCGTTTCGCCGTCGAACTTGTCGATCTTCGCACCGGCCGGGAGGGTGCGGTTGACGAACGTCAGACCGGCCGGCGCCGCACCGTCCTCGGTCAGTCCGATGCCGGTCAGGAAGGCTTTCGAATAGTTGGCGTCGAAGCCCGCCTGCATCTTGGCGACCGCGCTCGGGTCCGCGATCGCGTTGATGATCGTGTGGCGGCGGTCCGCGTTGAACATGCCGTCGCCCCCCAGCGCCACCGCGAAGTTCGCGGCAGCGGACTGCGCTCCCTGTTCCGTCTTCGCGTAGCCCGCCGGGATCCCCGCGTTGTTGCCCGTGGCCGGTTTCTCGCCGGTGGGGGCGGTGGGGTTCGCGTTGGTGCCCTTGGCGCCGCCGCCGGTGGTGCTGTGGGAGGCGGTGTTGTCATTGCCGCGGTTGGCGAGGACGATCACGGCGACGAGGAGGACGACGACGCCGAGGACCGTCACCAGGGCGCGGCTCGGCTTCGTGCGGCGTGTCGCAACGCCGTGCCCGCCGTGGCCCTCGGGCATGCGGGTGCGTGTCGGTGGGCCGTCCTGGCCGGTATCGCTGCTGGGGTGAGTGGGCATCAGCACGCAGCCTCGGGTGGGGGAGGGGGCCTGGGACGGGCTCCCGGGGACATGGGACAGGCTGGCTCTGGGCTACATGGCTACACGGCCATGCCGTAGACGATGGTGAACAGCGTGCCGAGGGATCCGATGATGAACACGCCGGTCAGGCCGGCGATGATCAGACCCTTGCCCTGTTCGGCGCTGAAGGTGTCGCGGAGGGCGGTCGCGCCGATCCGCTGTTTGGCCGCGCCCCAGATCGCGATGGCGAGGCAGAGCAGGATCGCTACCGCCATCACCACTTCGATCATCACGCGCGCTTCGTTCCCGAGAGACCCGAAGGGCCCCCAGTTGGGGGCGATGCCACCGATAATGGTGTTGATGTCGCCCTTTGTGGCTGCCAAGAACATGAGGAACTCACCACCCCGCTCGATCAGTTGGAGCCCTCGCCGGGGCGCAAGGGTCCAGGGTCTATCTTGGCCGATGTGTCAACCGGTTCTTGTCGACTCGGCGACTTTCTCGACGGATCCCCCGTGTGATCCGGACCGCAGCGTCCAGAATGTTGCACGGACCGGTGTTCGATGGGACGTAGACGACTACTCTGTGTATCACGAGCGTCACCGTAGGGCAACGATTGGAACGAAGGCGCGGACCAATGCTGCGGAAAGTCTGGCTCACCGTCACCATCGGTGCCTGGCGGCCCTGGCATCACACCTGGGAGGGCTTGTCCGATGGCGAAGAAGGTCTGGCTCACCGTCACTCTCGGCCTCGGGCTGTGCCTTTCGTTCATGGCGCTGCTGCTGATCGGTACGTTTTCGGCCGCCGCCGGGCTGGCCGGCAAGGGCGGCGGGTCCGTCACGCTCGCCAAGGGCTCGGTGCCGGCGATGTACCAGGCGATCGTGCAGAAGTGGGGCAACCTCTGCCCGGAGATCAATCCGGCGCTGCTGGCCGCGCAGCTGTACCAGGAGAGCGGCTGGAACCCGCGGGCGCAGAGCGCCGCGGCGGCGCAGGGGATAGCGCAGTTCATCCCGGGCACCTGGGCGTCCCACGGAGTGGACGGGAACGGGGACGGGAAGCGGGACGTGTGGGACCCGCAGGACGCGATCCCGTCGGCCGCCTCGTACGACTGCGAGTTGGCCGGCTACGTGAAGGCCGTGCCGGGTGACGCGACGAACAACATGCTCGCGGCGTACAACGCGGGCGCCTACGCGGTGATCCATTCGGGCGGCATCCCGCCGTACCGCGAGACGCAGAACTACGTGAAGACGATCAGGACGCTGGAGAAGAGCTTCGCCGCGCCCGTGGGCCGCGTGGCGCCGTCCCAGCAGGCCGCGGCGGCGATCTACTACGCGCAGGGCAAGCTCGGCACGCCGTACCTGTGGGGCGGCAACGGAACCGCCGACCAGGGCGGCCGGTTCGACTGCTCGGGGCTGACGAAGGCGGCCTACGCGTCGGTCGGCATCGAGCTGCCGCGGGTGGCCAACGACCAGTGGAACGCGGGGCCGCACCCGAAGCGGGACGAGCTGCTGCCGGGGGACCTGGTCTTCTTCGCCTACGACCTCACCGATCCCCGGTCCATCCACCACGTCGGACTGTACGTCGGGGGTGGGTACATGATTAACGCCCCGTACACCGGGGCGGTCATCCGCTTCGACAAGATCGACACACCGGACTTCATCGGGGGGACCCGGGTGACGAAGGACGGTGCTCAGGCGCTGCCGACTACCGGCTCCGCGTGAGGCTTTGGCCCTGGGATGCGCTTCTGATCTCTCTTGGGTAACTTCCTGGTGATCATCCGGTAGAGACCGGAACGCTACGTACCGTGTCCGCCGTTGCACAGGGACAATGGCGCGTAGAAACGGCGTTCATGGCCTGGAGGCCAGCAGCGGGGCCGGAGTATGGATCAGGTAAGGGGCACCACCACATGGCAGAGCACGCGACCGACGGCTCCAACCCCGACCTGGGCCTGCTGCGCGACATCAACGGCCTCACCAAGGACTCGCCGCACTGGGTCGACCGCTCCGTGGAGTTCGTCGGCGAGTACGGGCTCATCGTGCTCATGCTGCTGCTCGCCGGCTGGTGCTGGTGGCGGGTCGCGCGCCGCAGCGAGCAGGCGCCCGCCGCCGTCGCGGGGGTGCTGTGGTCCGGCCTGGCGGCCGGCATCGCCATCCTGCTGAACATTCCGGTGCGCGGCCTCGTGGAGCGTCCCAGACCCTTCGTGGACCACGAGGGGATCGACGTCCTCATCAAGGGCAAGTCCGACTTCTCGTTCGTGAGCGACCACGCGACGCTGACGATGGCCATGGCCGTCGGGCTGTTCATGGTCAGCCGCAAGGTGGGGCTGCTCGCCATACTGATCGCGCTCGCCGAGGGCTTCTGCCGCGTCTTCATGGGCGTGCACTACCCGACCGACGTGATCGGCGGCTTCGCCCTCGGCACGGCCACCGCGCTGCTGTTCGCCCCGCTCGCGATGGCCCTGCTGACGCCCGTCACGACCGCGATGGGCCGGTCCAGGATGGGCGGCCTCGTCCGGGCCCCCGCGCGGCGCGGTGAGCCGTACCCGCTGCCCACCGCGTACGACAAGGACCTGGCGGCCTGAGGCCGGGCTACAGGGCCTGCGGGAAGTCGAAGAGCCTCTGCGGGTCGTACTTCCTCTTCAGCTCCGTCAGACGGGCCGCGGCGGGGCCGTAGTAGGCCTGGCGCCACTCCTTCAGACCCGGGTCGGCGTAGTTCTGGTAGGCGGAGCCCGAGGCGTAGCGGCGCATCGCCGCGTACAGGGTGTCCAGCCACGCCGTCCGGCTGAGGCCGTCCGAGGCCGTGTACTGCGCCAGGAAGCGCGAGCGGCGGTGCACGAACGCCGTCGCGCCGGGGTCGACCCGGTTGACCGCGCCGCCCAGGGCGGTCAGCGCCACGCTGCCGTCGCCCCCGGCGGGGAGCGCGCCGAGCCGTTCGACCTGGCCGAGCAGGGCCTGGATGCCGGCGGGCGGCAGCGAGCGGTCGTAGAAATCGGAGCGGGCGGTGTACGTCTCGCGCCGCAGCCGGCCCTTGGGCTCCAGATGGCACTGCGCGGCCGTCAGCCCCGAGCAGCCGGCGTACGAGAACATCGCGTCCACGTACGCGTGCGGGCGCGTCGAGAACGAGGGCGCGGTGCCGCCCGCGCTCCCGGCGAGCCGGTCGACGGCGTTGGCCAGGTCGGTCTGCGAGCCGGTCGACAACGTGGCGAGGGAGATCTTGGGCGAGCCGCCCGCCGATCCCTCCAGGTGCAGCGCCGACCAGAGGTGGTCCGGCTGGTCGGGCCCCCACTCCTGCCAGGCGCGGACGACGGCCGCCGCCCGGCTCCACGGCCAGGTGGCGTACCCGGTCACCACGGAGGGCGCGGGGTGGGTGGCGAAGCGCAGCTCGGTGACGACGCCGAAGTTGCCGCAGCCGGCGCCGCGCAGCGCCCAGAAGAGGTCGGGCTCGGTCTTCGCGTCGCAGTCGAGCTGCTTGCCGTCGGCGGTGATGATCGTGGCGCCGGTGAGGCTGTCGCAGGTCAGCCCGTACGAGCGGCTGAGCACGCCGTGGCCGCCGCCGAGGGTGAGCCCGGAGACGCCGACCGTGGGGCACGAGCCGGCGGGGACGGTTCTGCCGTTCTCGCCGAGCCGGGAGTACAGGTCGATGAGTTTCGCGCCGGCGCCGACCGTGGCGTCCGTGCCGTTGGTGGATATCGCGTTGAGCCGGGACACGTCCAGCACGAGGTGGTCCGCGCCGCCGCTGGACCATCCCCCGTAGGAATGGCCGCCGCTCCTGACCGACAGCCGGACCGAGCGGGAGCGGCGCGCGAAGTCCAGGCACGCGCGGACGTCGTCGGGGCCCGAGGCGTACACGATGGCGGCGGGGCGCAGCCCGTCGAAGCGGGTGTTGTAGAGCCGGCGGGACGTGTCGTACGCGCTGTCGTCCGGGCGGATCAGCGCGCCGCCCAGGCCCTTGGCCAGGGCCGGCCAGTCCGGCGGTGCGCCGGCGGTGGCCGAACTGCTCGCGGTGGACGGGGTGGTGGGGGTGCGGGTGGTGGCCGACGGCTTCGCGTCCCCGCCGTCCGCCGTGGTGCAGCCGGCCAGCCAGGCCGACGCGGCGACACCGGTTCCGGCACGCAGCACATCTCGTCGGTTCACGGCCGCAGCCTCCTGCCCGGGCCCGCCGTCGGCGGGCGACTGCTCACCCTCCTACCCCCCGGTGACCGTACGCAAGGGGCTGCCGGGGCGGGTTGGGCGAAAAGTCGGGAAGGTCGGGAGTGCCGCCCGCGGGAACGGGTCCGGCCTGCGGGAACGGGTCCGGCCTGCGGGGACGGGTTCGGACCGCGGGGGCGGGTTCAGCCGCCGGTGTGGGCCTCGGCGTCCCGGCGGGCGCGGTCGCGGGCGCGGCGGGCGGGGCCCTTCCAGCCGCAGGTGCAGCGGGCGGAGGCGAAGGAGCCCTTGTCGGTGACCGTGGTGTGGTGGGTTCCGGGCGGTGCGGCGTCGGGCTGGATGAGCACACGACAACGGTACGGGACCCGCGGGCGGTCGTGGAGGGCCCGCCTCCGCGCACACGCGGTCCGTCTCCGCGCCCGCGCGGCCGGCCGCGCTCCGCGCGCGCTCCGGCGCGACCGGGCGATTCCCCCGCGGTTCGGACCGGGCGCCGTTACGGGTGCGGGCGACCCGTCGTTAGACGGACGAGGCCGGTGGCGGGATACCCAGGGGGTAGCGGGCGATGGTGATGCGACGCAGGCGCTTGGTGACGGCCGCCGCCGCGGGGTTCGTGTGCGGGATGACCGTGCTGACGGGCTGCGCCGGCGACGGTGCGGCCGCCGACGGAGCGGGGGCGGAGCCCGCCGACGCGGTGCGCCGCGCGGCGGACGCCCTGATCAGGGCGGGGAGTTCGAAGGTCGGCACGTCGATGGAGATGGCCAGCGGCGGGACCCGCGTGGTGATCACCGGGGCCGGCGGGTTCGACTACGGCAAGGGCCACGGCGAGCTGCGCGTCACCCTCCCCAGGGACGCCGCGGGCTCCCAGGAGCACCGCCCGGTCACCGAGCTGATGACCCCGGGCGCGCTGTACATGAAGGACCGGGGCGCCGGCGTGCCCGCCGACAAGTGGGTGCGGGTGGACACCACGCAGTTGTCCGACGGCAACCTCGTGACCGGCGGCGCGACCGACCCGCTGGCGGCGGCCGAGCTCCTGCGCGGGGCGCAGACGGTGGAGCTGGTCGGCGAGGAGGTGTTCCACGGGGTGAAGGTGCGGCACTTCCGGGGGGTGACGGACATCGCCCGCGCGGCCCGCGCCCAGGGCGCCTCGCCCGCCACGCGGCAGCCGCTCCAGGCGGCGGCCAGGGGTTTCTCCGTGACGCGGGTGCCGTTCGACGCGTACCTCGACGCCGAGGGGCGGCCGCGCAAGGTGAGCCAGCGCTTCACGTTCAGCGGTACGGCGGGCGGCGGCCCGCAGGGTTCGCGCGGCGGCGCCCCGAACGCCTCCGGCAGCGCGTCCGCGGGGCCGGGCGATGTGACGGTGACGTCGACCACGGTCTTCGACGCCTTCGGTACGCCGGTGAGTGTCGTTCTGCCGAAGCCGGCCGACATTTACAACGGGAAGATCGTTACTGCACCGCCGAAATGACGGTGGGTGAAATGGTCCTTCCGTGCCATGCGCGGACCGTGTGCGGGTGCCTACTCTGACCAATGGCCGATGAAACCGGCCACTGCTCGAGGACGAGGAGGTGGTGCACGTGGCTTTGTCTCGCGAAACGCACATGTCTACGCAGAACGGGTCGAGTCAGGACTTCGTGGCCCTCGCGGAGATCGAGCTGTGCGGTGAGCTGATGATCGCGGCTTCCGCCGCCGGTGAGGAGCGGTTGAGCTTCGCCCGGATCGACGAGGTGCTCGAAGTGGACCGGACGGCGGAGCTCCCCTCCGTGCGGATCCCCGCACAGGCGGCCCGGCGCCCGAACTGAACCGCCGGTCGCCCGCTCCCCCCGAGGATCGGCCGGGGAGACATTCGTCTCGGTCGCCGGCCGGGTCCGCGGGACGCGGGCCCGGCTGCCGGACCGGTCAGGTGCGCAGCAGCCGGGCTATGGCCGCGGTCGCCTCGGCCACCTTCTCGTCGATCTCGGGCCCGCCCTCGGCCGCCGCCGAGGCGACGCAGTGCCGCAGGTGCTCCTCCAGCAGCTGCAGGGCGAAGGACTGCAGCCCCTTGGTGCTGGCCGAGACCTGCGTGAGGACATCGATGCAGTAGACGTCCTCCTCGACCATGCGCTGCAGGCCGCGGATCTGGCCCTCGATCCGGCGCAGGCGCTTGAGGTGGGCGTCCTTGTGGTTGCTGTAGCCGTGCGGACCCGGCGGGCTCTGCGGTGCGGCGCCGCCCGGCGCGGTCTCGGCGGCCGTCGAGGCACCCGCTGCCGCCGCCTCGTCGATTGGACCGGTCTCGGTGGTCGTCATCCCGTTCTCCCTGCCCGGAAATACCCCTGGTGGGTATATCTTACCGATCGGTGCCTTATGTGGGCACCTCGTCGTGTTCACCTCGGGAACTGACCCCGGTGAGGGGCAGTCTGTCCGATGGGCGACACTGGGTGACGCTGGTTAGCCGTGGCCGGATGATGCGCCTAGCATCAACGAGACCTGACGAGACCGAATCCGATGCACCCCGAGGACCTCACGTGCGCTTTCGTCTGACCCCCAGGGAGACGAGCTTCTATGACATGTTCGCCGCATCCGCGGACAACATCGTCACAGGTTCGAAGCTCCTCATGGAACTGCTCGGGGCCGATTCGGCCACGCGTATCGAGATCGCCGAACGGATGCGGGCGGCGGAGCACGCCGGGGACGACGCTACCCACGCGATCTTCCACCAGCTGAACTCCTCCTTCATCACGCCGTTCGACCGTGAGGACATCTACAACCTCGCGTCGTGTCTCGACGACATCATGGATTACATGGAAGAGGCCGTTGACCTGGTTGTTCTCTACCAGGTGGACGAACTGCCGAAGGGTGTCGAGCAGCAGATCGAGGTGCTGGCGCGGGCAGCGGTGCTGACCGCCGAGGCGATGCCGAACCTGCGGACGATGTCCAACCTCACCGAGTACTGGATCGAGATCAACCGCCTGGAGAACCAGGCGGACCAGGTCCACCGCAAGCTGCTCGCGCACCTGTTCAACGGCAAGTACGACGCCATGGACGTGCTGAAGCTCAAGCAGATCGTGGACGTACTGGAAGAGGCCGCGGACGCGTTCGAGCATGTCGCGAACACCGTGGAGACCATCGCGGTCAAGGAGTCCTGACCTTCTGTGGACACCTTTGCACTGATCGTGACCATTGGCGTCGCGCTCGGATTCACGTACACGAACGGGTTCCACGACTCGGCGAACGCCATCGCCACGTCGGTCTCGACGCGCGCGCTGACGCCCAAGGCGGCGCTCGCCATGGCCGCGGTCATGAACCTGGCCGGCGCCTTCCTGGGCAGCGGCGTGGCCAAGACGGTCAGCAAGGGGCTCATCGAGACGCCGCACGGCCGGGCCGGGATGGGCATCCTGTTCGCGGCCCTGGTGGGCGCGATCGTGTGGAACCTGGTCACCTGGTACTTCGGACTACCGTCGAGTTCCAGCCACGCGCTGTTCGGCGGAATGGTCGGCGCGGCCCTCGCGGGCGGCATCACCGTCTACTGGTCGGGTGTGATCGAGAAGGTCGTCATCCCGATGTTCGTCTCCCCGGTGGTCGGCCTGGTGGTCGGCTATCTGGTGATGCTCGCCATTTTGTGGATGTTCCGGAAGTCCAACCCGCACAAGGCCAAGCGCGGCTTCCGGATCGCGCAGACGGTCTCGGCGGCGGCGATGGCACTGGGCCACGGCCTCCAGGACGCGCAGAAGACGATGGGCATCGTCGTGATGGCGCTGACCATCGCCGACGTGCACGACAGCGACTCGATCCCGATCTGGGTGAAGTTCGCCTGCGCGGCCATGCTCTCGCTCGGCACCTACGCCGGCGGCTGGCGGATCATGCGGACGCTGGGGCGCCGCATCATCGAGCTGGACCCGCCGCAGGGCTTCGCGGCCGAGACGACCGCCGCCTCGATCCTCTACACGACCTCGTACGTCTTCCAGGCCCCGGTCTCGACGACGCACGTGATCACCTCGGCGATCATGGGTGTCGGCGCGACCAAGCGGGTCAAGGCCGTGCGCTGGGGCGTCGCCAAGAACATCGTGGCGGGCTGGTTCATCACGATGCCGGCCGCGGCGATCGTCGCCGCCGTCAGCTACTGGATCGTCGCGCTGATCTTCTGATCCCGCGCCCGGGAGACGAGAGCATCGAAATGGGCCCGCCCCCCTCACGGGGGCGGGCCCTTCGCCTTGCGGTGGCACCGCCATGCAGCACCGCAAAGCGGGTCGTGGACCGGCCTAGCCGAAGCGGCCGGAGATGTAGTCCTCGGTCGCCTGGACCGACGGGTTGGAGAAGATCCGCTCGGTGTCGTCCAGCTCGATGAGCTTGCCGGGCTGGCCGATGGCCGAGAGGTTGAAGAACGCGGTGCGGTCCGAGACGCGCGCCGCCTGCTGCATGTTGTGCGTCACGATCACGATGGTGAAGCGCTCCTTCAGCTCCCCGATCAGGTCCTCGATCGCGAGGGTGGAGATCGGGTCGAGCGCCGAGCAGGGCTCGTCCATCAGCAGGACCTGCGGCTCGACCGCGATGGCGCGGGCGATGCAGAGCCGCTGCTGCTGGCCGCCGGAGAGGCCGGAGCCGGGCTTGTTGAGCCGGTCCTTGACCTCGTTCCAGAGGTTGGCGCCCTTGAGGGACTTCTCGACGACGTTCTCCAGCTCGTTCTTGCGGCGCATGCCGTTGAGCCGGAGGCCGGCCGCCACGTTGTCGAAGATCGACATCGTGGGGAACGGGTTCGGGCGCTGGAAGACCATCCCGACGGTGCGGCGGACCGCCACCGGGTCGACGCCCGAGCCGTAGAGGTTCTCGTCGTCCAGCATGACCTTGCCCTCGACCCGGCCGCCGGGGGTGACCTCGTGCATCCGGTTCAAGGTGCGCAGGAAGGTGGACTTGCCGCAGCCGGACGGGCCGATGAAGGCCGTCACGGAGCGGGGCTCGACGGTCATCGAGATGTCGTCGATCGCCTTGTGGTTGCTGTAGTAAGCGGAGAGGCCGCTCACGTCGATGCGCTTGGCCATGGTGGGGCTCACAATCAATTGGTCGCTGGGTTGGTCGCGTCAGCGACCGGTCTTGGGGGCCTTCCAGCGGGCGATGCCGCGAGCCACCATGTTCAGGATCATGACGAAGGCGATCAGTACCAGGGCCGCGGCCCAGGCCCGGTCGTACGAAGCGTCGTTGCCGTTCTGGAACTGCTCGAAGACGTAGTACGACAGGGAGGACTGGCCACCCTCGAAGGGGTTGTTGTTGATCACCTGGCTGCCGAAGACCAGCAGCATGATCGGCGCCGTCTCGCCGGTGATGCGGGCGATGGCCAGCATGATGCCGGTCGTGATGCCGCCGATGGCCGTGGGCAGGACCACCTTGAGGATGGTGCGCCACTTCGGGACGCCCAGCGCGAGGGACGCCTCGCGCAGCTCGTTCGGGACGAGCTTGAGCATCTCCTCGGTCGAGCGGACCACGACGGGCAGCATCAGGATCGTCAGGGCCAGCGAGCCGGCGAAGCCGGACGGGCCGTTGCCGAGCATCAGGACCCAGACCGTCAGGATGAACAGGCCGGCGACGATCGACGGGATGCCGGTCATGACGTCCACGAAGAACGTTACGGCCTTGGCGAGCTTGCCGCTGCCGTACTCGACCAGGTAGATCGCGGTCAGCAGGCCGAGCGGCGTGGCGATCACCGTCGCGATGCCGACCTGCTCCAGGGTGCCGATGATCGCGTGGTAGATGCCGCCGCCGGGCTGGATCGTGATGACCCCGCCCATCGAGTGGCCGAGGAAGTCGCCGTCCAGGACCTTGAGGCCCTTGGAGACCGTCGTCGCGATCAGCGAGTACAGCGGCACGATGGCCACGATGAAGCAGGCCCAGACGACACTGGTGACGACCCGGTCCTTGGCCTGCCGGCGGCCCTCGACGGCGGTGGTCACCGCGTAGGTGCCGACCACGAAGAGCAGCAGCGAGATCAGGCCCCACTGGACCCGGCTCTCCAGCCCGACCGCGACGCTCAGGCCGACGCCGAGCACGATCGCGGCGGCTGCGATGCCGGCCGGTGCCCAGCGGGGCATCCGGCGCTGGGACAGCCGCTGGGTCGTCGGGACGGTGGCGGGCGCCTTGTCGGCGATGACGTGGCTCATGCGTTGGCCCCCGAGTACTCCTTGCGGCGGGCGATGATCAGGCGGGCCGCGCCGTTCACCAGCAGCGTGATGACGAACAGGACGAGGCCGGAGGCGATCAGCGCGTCACGGCCGAAGGGCGACGCCTCGCCGAACTTGGCGGCGATGTTCTGCGCGAAGGTCCCGCCGACCGGGTCGAGGAGCTTCGCGGACAGCACCGGGGAGGCGGACAGGACGGTGGCCACGGCCATCGTCTCGCCGAGCGCGCGGCCGAGGCCGAGCATCGAGGCGCTGATGATTCCGGAGCGGGCGAACGGCAGCACCGACATCCGGATGACTTCCCAGCGGGTCGCGCCGAGCGCGAGCGCCGCTTCCTCGTGCATCTTCGGCACCTGCCGGAAGACCTCACGGCTGACGTTGGTGATGATCGGCAGGATCATGATCGCCAGCAGGATGCCGACGGTGAACAGCGACCGGGCCGCGCCCTCGGGGTCGGTCTTGTCGAAGATCCCGGTCCAGCCGAGGTACGTGTCGAGCCAGAGGTTCAGGCCCTTCAGGTGCGGCACGAGGTAGATCGCGCCCCACAGGCCGTAGATGATGCTCGGGATCGCGGCGAGCAGGTCGACGACGTAGGCGAGCGGGGTGGCCAGCCGGCGCGGCGCGTAGTGCGAGATGAACAGCGCGATGCCGACCGCGATCGGGACGGCGAGCGCCATCGCGATCACGGAGCTGACGATCGTGCCGTAGATCAGGACGCCGATGCCGAAGACCGGCGGGTTCGCGTTCGCGTCCCATTCGAAGCTGGTGAAGAAGTTCGCGTGGTCCTGGGAGATGGCGTGCGTCGCGCGAATCGTGAGGAAGATCGCGATCGAGGCCATGACGACCAGGAGGAGGATGCCGGACCCGCGGGAGAGGCCGCTGAAGACGCGGTCCCCGATGCGGGTGACGGAACCCTGGGAGCTGGGGGGAGGCAGTGCGCTGTCTGTCGGTGTTATGTCCATGAGGTTCTCCGGTCTGGGTGGGGGATGGCTCCCCCGGCGGCGGTGCACCGGAATGTGCGGCCGGTCCCGTCCCGCGCGGGACGGGACCGGCCGCTCGTACTAGGAGATGGTCGCGATCTGGGCGCGGACCTTGGTGGCGATCTCCGTCGGCAGCGGCGCGTAGCCGATGGCCGCGAGGCCCTTCTGGCCGTCCTCGCTCGCGATGTACGTCAGGAAGGACTTCGCCAGCTCGAGCGTCTCGGCCTTGTTGCCCTTGTCGCAGGCGATCTCGTAGGTGACGAGGGCCAGCGGGTAGGCGCCCTCGGCCTTCGTGTCGTAGGCCAGCTTCAGCGCCAGGTCGGTGCCGGTGCCGGTGACCTTGGCCTCGGCGATGGCCTTGGAGGCGTTCTCCGAGGTGGCGGCGACGGGGGCGGTGGCGCCGGTGGCGAGCTTGACCGTCTGCAGATTGTTCGCGGTGGCGAACGACAGCTCGAAGTAGCCGATGGTGCCCTCGGCCTGCTTCACGTTCGAGGCGATGTCGGCGGAGCCGGGGGCCGACTGGCCGCCCTTGCCCTTCCAGGCCTTCGCGTGCTCGTAGGGCCACTCGGCCTTGGCGGTCGCGTTGAAGTACTTGGTCAGGTTGTCCGTGGTGCCCGAGTCGGTCGAGCGGTGGAACGCCTGGATGTTGCTGCTGGGCAGCTTGGCGCTCGGGTTGAGCTTCTTGATCGCCTCGTCGTCCCACTTGGTGATCGTCGAGTTGAAGATCTTCGCGAGGGTCGGCGCGTCCAGGACCAGGTTGTCGACGCCCGGCAGGTGGTAACCGATCGCGATCGGGCCGCCGACCATCGGCAGGTCGATGCCCTGGCCGCCCTTGCAGATCGTCTTCGAGGCGGTGACCTCTTCGGGCTTCAGCGGCGAGTCGGAGCCCGCGATGCTGACGCCGCCCTGGTTGAAGGCGGTGACGCCCTCGCCCGAGGACGAGCTCTTGTAGTTGATGTTCGTGCCGGGGCACGCCTGCATGTAGTTCTTGACCCAGACGTCCATCGCGTTCTTCTGAGCGCTGGAGCCGGACGCGAGCAGCTGACCCGACTTGGCGCACGCGATGGAGCTCTTCGCCGCGCCCGTCGTCTTGGTGCCGTCGGCCGAAGCGTTGTCGTCGGAACCACAGGCGGTCAGGACCAACGCGCTGGAAACCGCGACCGCGCCGACGGTCAGGGCGCGCAGTCCGCTGTTACGGAAAAGCTTCACCTTCTGTGTTCCTTCCAGGAGCCCGCCGGTGGACGGCGAAGCAGAGGTATGGAGTTCTGCATCCACCCGGCACAGCGTGATGCTCACCGGTAAGGCCGAAATTAGGCAGGCCAGGTGAATCGACCAACGGGAGAGGGTGAACGCAAGGTGAACCTCGTCTATCAGTGCGGGGCGGCCTGTCGCGGGTGCCGCTCCGTGGGGTGCGAGGGGGCCGCGGGACGGGTGTTTTTGGCCGCGCCGAAGCCCGGCCCGGCGGCAGGTAGCGCGGGCGGCCCCTGACGAGGAAGCAACTGCCCCTGGGGTGGTACGGATTCCGTTACCTCTCTGATCACGGTGCACTACGCTCGGTGAGTGATCGACACCCGATGCCCCACGCGAGGACAACAACATCACCGCGGCGAAACTTGAGGTCGTACGGCCTGTGTTCCGGCAGATGTGTGCCGACATCGCACACGGCCATGAGGAGGAAACCGGGATTCCGGTACGCGGCTGCGTGGCCGTGGAGAGGGATCGGGTCTACCGCCGGCCCCGTGACTTCGTCGCCTTCCAGGACGCGCTGCTCATGGTCGGCGACGGTGTCTTCATCGAAGACACCACCCTTCTGGACCTGGTCCACAACGACGGAACGATCTGCTCGTACCCGGTCATCGCGCCTGCGGATGAGGCCGAGGTCACGAACATGCGCAAGCGAGCCGCGCGGAACGCTGCTGACCGCGCGAAGGAAGGGAAGACCTGCGGTGCCCCGCGCCGGTTCGGCTGGCTGGGAGCGTCGAAGGACCCCTATCGCGTCGGCAACAAGCACCGTAACGAAGAAGAGTGGCCACATCTGACCCGCATGATCAAAATGCGGTACGCCGGCAGGTCTTGGCGGAGTATCACGGGAGAGGTCAACAGGCTTCGCGTCACGACCGCCAGAGGTGGCGTCTGGACAGAACAGAGCGTCAAGTCCATCGTCACGAACCCGGCGTGGTGGGGCGGCCGGGTCTACAACGGTGAAGTCCAGATAGAGGCCGAGACCGGTGAGCCCGTTATCGGTGAGTGGGACCACGTCCGAGATTCGGATGAGTGCACTTATGAGATGTGGCAGCAGATCATGGCGGGGGTCAGGGCGAACCGCCTTCACAGAGGTATGACCACGGGTGCGGACGTGAGATCGCTTCCGAAAGAGCCGCGGACGCGTGGGTACCTGTTCTCAGGGTTTCTCCGTTGCGGCCGGATCAATGATTTCGATGAAGTCTGCTATGCAAAGCTGAACGGGAACAGGAGCACGGGAAAGAACGCGAAATACGGGAACTACTACCGCTGTGGTGACCCCAACTGCAAGGGAATCGGCCGTCGGGTGGCCGCCGTGGACGCCTACTTGGAAGGTCTTGCCCTGGCATACTTGGACAGGCGCTTCGCAGGGACCGAGGTCACAGTGACTCCCTGGCGGGGGAAGGCAAAGCTCGCCCGTCTTCGCAAGCAGAGCGACGACATGAGAGAGTCTCTGGCTTCAGGAGACGCACCCTGGGGCGACGCGTACGACATCCTGACGCGACTTGCGAGGAACATCACCACATTGGAGCAGGAGGAGGCTGATCACCTGCAGGCGGAGGCCCGGCGCAACCTGATTCGAGGCTGGATCCGGGAGAAGTGGGAGAGCTCGGAACTCGCCGAGAGACGAGAGATTCTGGGGCACGTATTCACTGCGATCGTGGTGCTGCCTGTTCCGGCGGGCGTCAGTGATAAAGCTGCGTTTGATCCCGACTTGCTCACCGTGCAATGGCGGAACCCCTGAGGCGGTGTCACGGCCCCTCGCCTGCTGGGCGAAGGGCGCCGAGGAGGAGTGGGACGAGATCCCGGTCCCGCTCGTGCGTGAGGCGTCCCTGTGCGGCGATGGGGGACAGCCAGAGCATTCGGTCCACTTCCTTGCTCGGCAGAAATACTCCGCCGGTCGCCTCGGCCGCCCAATAGCGGACCTCCTTGGGGATGCCCTCCGCCAGGTACCGGGCTGTGGGCAGGGCCGGACCGAGAGCGCAGGTCATGCCGGTCTCTTCGCGCACTTCCCGGATCGCCGCATCCGCGAACGTCTCTCCGTGTTTGAGCTTCCCTTTCGGGTGCGACCAATCCGCCCACTTCGGCCGATGGACCAGGGCCAGTTCGATCTGGTCAGTGACGGCGGCACGGCGCCACAGCACGCAACCCGCCGCGAGGATCACCATCGCGCGGCCAGGACGGGGGGCTGGTCTGCCGGGGGGTCTGCAGGGGGTCGGAGCATGGTGGCTCACCTCGAACCGGGGACGGTGGCGGTGGCGGTGGCGGTGGCGGTGGCGGGGACCGGGAGGGCGGTGTGCTGCCAGAGGCGGGCGAAGGCGAAGCGGGCCGCTTCGACCTCCTGGCGCTGGTCGGCGTGGAGCACGCCCAGCGCGTACGCGGTCGCCGGGACGATCCGCGGGGTGCGCGCGGCGGCCGCCACGGCGTTGGCCGACTCGGCGGCCTCGCGGTGCCGCTCCAGCAGCCGGGCGGCGTCCTTGAGCCGGTCGCGCAGGCCCTGGGCGGGGTACTCGGCGCCGTTCGGGCCGTCGGGGCCCGGTTCGTCGGGCGGGCAGACCTCGGCGGCGTAGCGGCTCAGCCGCAGCAGGGTGCGCGCCCGGTGCCACGGCGCGTCCTGGAGGTCGCTGGTCAGCTCGGGACCGAGCGCGGCGCGCACGGCGTCGGCGTTGTACGGGTGCCCGGCGCGCGCCAGCGGCAGCAACGCCGCCGCCTCGGCCAGCCGGCGGTGCGCCGCCCCCGCGAGCGGCGGCAGCCGTACGGCGGCGGGCGCGTCCGCCCCAGCGGCCAGCGGCACGTCGGAGGCCAGCACGGCGACGGCGTCGGCGACCGCGTGGAAGCGCGCCGAGCCGAGCGCCTGCAGCGCCGCGGAGTGCGCCCGGGTGCGCGCCAGCGTCAGCTGCCGCTCCAGCAGCGCGCCCGCACGGGCCGCCCCGACGGCCAGCGGCCCCTGGGTGGCGGTGGGCCGCTCCGGGGGGTCGTCCGGGCCGCCGTCGTCCGGATCGGCCGGCTGGTCACCGTCCTGCGCCATCGGGTCGGGCTCCGAGGCCAGCCGGTGCAGGGCGGAGAGCAGCCGGGCGAGCCGGGCGGCGTGCTGGTGCTCGTGGGCCAGGGCCGAGGAGAGCCAGCCGAGCTCGGTGCGCAGCGGGTCGGCCCAGCCGGGGTCGGTGAGCGCCCCGTACGTGTGCAGGGTCGCGCCGATCCGGCGGGCGGACCGGCGCAGCAGCAGGCCGGCCGCCGCGCCGTCGTCGTCGGTCTGCGCGCTCTGGCTGAGGGCGCGCAGGAAGGTGGACGCCTGCTCGTGGAGGTAGCCCGAGAACACCTCCCCCGCGCTCAGCGTGCCGAGGGGGGCCGGCGCTGCCGGCTTCCCGTCGAGGACGACAGCCGGCGGGCCGGCCTGGGCGTACGCGGTGTCACGGTGTCGCTGGGCCACGCCGGCGCCTCCGGGCGTCGATGAGCATCTCCTGGACGTTGCGCAGCGGCTGCCCGTCGGGGCCGGTGCTGTGCCGGGTCCAGTTCCCGTCCGCCGCCAGGTGCCAGGACGAGGTGTCGTCCGACATCCCCGTCTCCAGCAGGCGGTTGAGGGTGGCGCGGTGGGCCGGGTCGGCGACCCGGACCAGCGCCTCGATGCGGCGGTCGAGGTTACGGTGCATCATGTCCGCGCTGCCGAGCCAGACTTCCGGTTCGCCGCCGTTGCCGAAGGCGAACACCCGGGAGTGCTCGAGGAACCGTCCCAGGACGCTGCGGACGCGGATGTTCTCCGAGAGCCCGGCGACGCCCGGCCGGACCGCGCAGATGCCGCGCACCCAGATGTCGACGGGCACGCCGGCCTGCGAGGCGCGGTAGAGGGCGTCGATGATTCCCTCGTCGACGATGGAGTTGAGCTTCATCCGGACGTACGCGGGACGGCCGGCCCGGTGGTGGCCGATCTCCTCCATGATCCGGGAGACCAGGCCGTCGCGGAGGTTGCGGGGCGCGACCAGCAGCCGGTTGTAGACCTCGCGGCGCGAGTAGCCCGACAGCCGGTTGAACAGGTGCGACAGGTCCGCGCCGACCTGCGGGTCCGCGGTGAGCAGCCCCAGGTCCTCGTAGAGCCTGGCCGTCTTGGGGTGGTAGTTGCCGGTGCCGACGTGGCTGTAGCGGCGCAGTGTGTCGCCCTCCTGGCGCACCACGAGCGACAGCTTGCAGTGCGTCTTCAGCCCGACCAGGCCGTAGACGACGTGGCAGCCGGCCTCCTCCAGCTTGCGGGCCCACTTGATGTTGGCCTGCTCGTCGAAGCGGGCCTTGATCTCGACGAGGACGAGGACCTGCTTGCCCGCCTCGGCCGCGTCGATGAGCGCGTCCACGATGGGGGAGTCGCCGGAGGTGCGGTACAGCGTCTGCTTGATCGCCAGCACGTCCGGGTCGGCCGCCGCCTGGTCCAGGAACCGCTGGACGGAGGTCGAGAAGGAGTCGTACGGGTGGTGCAGCAGCACGTCGCGCTCGCGCAGCGCCGCGAAGATGTCGGGCGCGGAGGCCGATTCGACCTCGGCCAGGTCGCGGTGGGTGCCGGCGACGTACTTGGGGAACTTCAGCTCCGGCCGGTCCAGCCCGGCTATCGCGAACAGCCCGGTCAGGTCGAGCGGGCCGGGCAGCGGGTAGACCTCGGTGTGCTTCATCTTCAGCTCGTGCACGAGCAGGTCGAGCACCCGGGGAGCAATCGATTCTTCCACTTCGAGGCGCACCGGCGGCCCGAAGCGGCGCCGCATCAGCTCGCGCTCCAGGGCCTGGAGCAGGTTCTCGGTGTCGTCCTCCTCCACCTCCAGGTCCTCGTTGCGGGTGACCCGGAACATGTGGTGGTCCAGGACCTCCATGCCGGGGAAGAGCTCCTCCAGGTGCGCGGCGATGACGTCCTCCAGCGGGACGTAGCGCTGCGGGCTCGCTTCGAGGAAGCGGGAGAGGATCGGCGGCACCTTCACCCGGGCGAAGTGCTCGTGGCCGGAGACCGGGTTGCGCACGACGACGGCCAGGTTCAGCGACAGGCCGGAGATGTACGGGAAGGGGTGCGCGGGGTCGACGGCCAGCGGGGTCAGCACGGGGAAGATCTGCTGCCGGAAGAGGGTGAACAGGCGGGCCTGCTCCTTCTCCGTCAGCTCGGCCCAGCGGATGACGTGTATGCCCTCGTCGGCGAGCTGCGGGGCGATGTCGTTCTGGAAGCAGGCGGCGTGCCGGGCCATGAGTTCCCGGGACCGGGTGAGGATCAGGTCCAGCACGTCGCGGGGCTGCAGGCCCGAGGCCGAGCGGGTGGCGACACCGGTGGCCATGCGGCGCTTGAGGCCCGCGACCCTGACCATGAAGAACTCGTCGAGGTTGCTGGCGAAGATCGCGAGGAAGTTGGCCCGTTCGAGGAGCGGCGTGGCCGGATCCTCGGCGAGTTCCAGCACGCGCTCGTTGAACGCGAGCCAGCTGCGCTCCCGGTCCAGGAACCGCCCCTGGGGGAGGTCGCCGTCGGGATCGCCGTCGGCCGTGGAGCCCAGGACGGCCTCCACGTCGGAGACGAGCTGGGGGCGGAAGGGGGTCGGGACCTTCGCCGCCCCATTGGGCTGTCCGGGAACACCGGGCTGATTCATCGAGGCCATGGAGTAAGAGCCCTCCTCCGGTTCCGGCACGTCGAACACGTCGTACGGCTTGCCGGGCGCCCTCGGGGAGCGCCCTGGAGCCGTCCGTCCATTGTCCCGTGTCGCGCGGGAAAGCGGCAGGTCGGGCGGTGGGGGGTGCTGCGACCCAGGGGGAGGGCCGGAGGAACTGGCGGCCGGCTGCATTCCGTGATGCTCGCAAGCCTGTCTGAATCAGCGGTAACGAGAACATGACGGGCCGGAATGCGGGGGGCGACCCCGGGGTGCACAAAGTTGCATTACCGGCTCGGAACGATTCCGGTCCGGTGTCGGGTGGCCCGCCCGCCCCGCGGTGCGCTAGCCGCGCCCCACGGGCCGCGGTCCGAGGCGCTCAGCTCTCCGTGCGGTACATCAGGTCGGTCTCGTGGGTCGTGAAGCCCAGCCGCTCGTAGACGGTGACGGCCGGGACGTTGTCCGCGTCCACGTAGAGCATCGCGGTGGGCAGCTTCTCGGTGTCGGCGAGGTGGTGCAGGCCGATCGCGGTGAGCGCCTTGCCCAGGCCGCTGCCCTGCTCGTCCGGGTGCACGCCGACGACGTACACCTCGCCGAGCCGGTCCTCGCGGTGCACCTTCGTCCAGTGGAAGCCGACGATGTCGTCCCCGCGGACGGCGAGGAAGAAGCCCGCCGGGTCGAACCACGGCTCGGCCTTGCGGTCGTCCAGGTCGCGCTGGGTCATCGAGCCCTGCTCGGGGTGGTGGGCGAACGCGGCGGCGTTCACCGCGAGCCAGGCGGCGTCGTCCTGCCCGGGCACGAAGGTCCGTACGGTGACGCCCGCGGGGATCACCGGCTCCGGCAGCGCGGGGCCGCCGTCGAGCGGCCGGCGCAGCTGCCGCAGCTCCCGGAAGAGGCTCAGCCCGAGCTGCAGGGCCAGGTGCCGGGCGGCCGGGTGGCCGCCGTGCGCCCACACCCGCAGCCGCCGGCCGCTGGCCGCGAGAAGCGCCCGGCCGAGCGCCCGGCCGTGGCCGTGCGCCCGGCGGGTGGTGCTGATGAGGAACTCGGCGGCGGGCGGCTCGACCGGGTCGGCGTCCTCGAGCTGCCCGTAGCCGACGAGCTCGTCGCCGACGTGCACCAGCAGGTGGTGCACGCCGGGGCGGGCGCCGCCGCGCAGGTTGAGCCGGCCCTGCTCGGAGACGGCCCACTGCCCGTCGCTCGCCGCCGCCTCGCCGAGCAGCGTGAGGACGTCCCGCGCGGTTCCGGACGGCAGCGCGTCCACGGTCTCGATGCGGCGGGTGGACGGGCTGGGCTGCGCGGCGTCGGTCATGAACCCGAGCCTACGACCCGGCGATCGGGGATTTCATCCCGACCGCGTCCGGGGACGGCGCCGGCTGCGGGGAGTCGCCGGGGCGCGGGTCCTTCGCGCCGGCCACCGGGTCGCGTCCGGGGACGAGGACGGCCGCCGCGCAGGCGGCGGCGCCCGCGACGGCGAAGCCGGGCCAGTAGCCGGCGCCGGTGATCAGCGCCCCCATGGCGGGCGGCACCAGGGCGGCCGTCAGGTTCTGGCCGGTGTTGTGGATGCCCAGGGCGCGGCCGGACCAGGCGGGCCCGGCGCCCTCGGCGGTGGCGGTGAAGGACAGGCCGTTGGTGCTGGCCGTGATGCCGATCGCCAGGATGAGGGCGACGTCGGTGAGGGGGGAGGGGAAGGCGGCGGTCAGCGCGGTGGCGCCGATGACGGCCGCCGTGATCAGAGCGAGCTGCCGCATGGGCCGCATCCGGCTGCCCACCCGGTCCGACCAGCGGCCCACGACGATCCGCGAGACCGCGCCCAGCCCCTGGCCCACCGCCACCAGCTGCCCGGCCGCCACCGGCGACCAGCCGCGCGCGTCGACCAGCAGCACCAGCGCGAAGGCCCCCGCCGTGAACTGCGGGACGACCAGCAGCGCGCCGGAGCCGTGGATGCGCCACAGCACCCGCGACCCGCGGTACGGGTTGCCGGTGCGGACCGCCGTGCCCTTGGCGGCGCGGGCCGGGTCGGCGGCGAACACGGCGATCAGGACCGCGATCACCCCGCAGAGCACGGCGACGAACGCGATCGCGCCCCGCACCCCGTACGCGGCGGCGATCGGCGGCATGGTCAGCGCCGCCAGCGCCATCCCCAGCGGGGTGGAGGTCTGCCGGATGCCCATGGCCAGCCCGCGCTCCCGGACCGAGAACCAGCCCATCACCAGCCGCCCGCTCGCCGAGTAGACGGAGCCGGAGGCCGCCCCCGCCAGGACGAGGACCAGACCGAACGCGCCCATGGAGTGGATCGTCGCGGCGGCCCCGAGCAGCACGGCCGCCAGCCCCAGCCCCGAGGCGATGACGACGCGCTCGCCCCAGCGGTCGGCGGCGGCCCCCCAGGCGATCAGGGCCAGCACGAGCCCCGCCGTCGGGCAGGCGGCCAGCAGGCCGACCTGGGTGAGGGTGAGGTGCTCGGCGGAGCGCAGCTCGTCGGCGAGGGACGGGATCGCGTAGACGAACGCGCAGGCGGCGGTCTGCGCGGCGGTTCCCAGGGCGAGCATCAGCCAGCGCAGGGCCGACGGTGGCTGCCGCGTCGGCTGTGATGGTTGTGACGGCTGTGGTGGAGGGGAGTCGGACGTCGGCATCGCTGGGTGCGCCTCCTCGGTCGGTGGTGGACACAACTATGACGCCGGGTCTGCATGATGAGACAGCTTGTTTCGGATAGTGGGACAGGAGATTGGCGGCGCCGGCTCGGCGCCCGGCCGGAATCCGTCGGTTGTCCGGCCGATGTTCCGCCCGAGGTCCGCCCGGACGCCGGAGTTTCGCGAGTCGATATCAGGTTTTAACCCTCGAACGCCTGTCGCGCTACGCGCGTTGACCTTAGGCTCCCCAAAATCGGCCACATCCGGACGGCTCTTTATCCTGAGGACGCAGAGGGAACCCATGTCTCTGGCACGTAGATTGACCGCCGCGGCCGCGGGGCTCGCGGCCATCGGCGCGCTCGCCGCCGCCGCTCCCGCACACGGCGGCCACGGCCACGGCGGCCACGACAGCCGCACCGTGGACCTCCAGCTGCTCGCCCTGAACGACTTCCACGGCAACCTGGAGCCGCCCGCCGGCTCCTCCGGCCGGGTCACCGAACTCCAGCCCGACGGCACCACGAAGACCGTCGACGCGGGCGGCGTCGAGTACCTGGCGTCGAGCCTGCGCACCGCGCGCGCCGGCCACGACCGCTCGCTCACCGTCGCCGCGGGCGACATCGTCGGAGCCAGCCCGCTGATATCCGGGCTCTTCCACGACGAGCCCAGCGTCGAGGCGATGAACAAGCTCGGCCTGGACGTCACCGGCGTCGGCAACCACGAGTTCGACGAGGGCAAGGCCGAGCTGCTGCGCCTGCAGAACGGCGGCTGCCACCCGACCGACGGCTGCTACGAGGAGGGCCGGAAGTTCAAGGGCGCGGACTACTCGATCCTCTCGGCGAACGTCGTCAACGAGACGACCGGCAAGCCGCTGCTCGCGCCCTACTCGATCCAGAACGTCAAGGGCGTGCGGGTCGGCTTCATCGGCGTCACGCTCAAGGGCACCCCGAACATCGTCTCCGCTGCGGGCGTGAAGGGCCTGAAGTTCCTCGACGAGGCGGAGACGATCAACAAGTACACCAAGGAACTGAAGCGCAAGGGCGTCAACGCCGTCGTCGCGCTCATCCACGAGGGCGGCGTCCCGGCCTCGCCCGCGTACAACTACGACTGCGACGCCGGCGGCGCCGGTACCGGCCTGTCCGGTCCCATCGTCGACATCGCCAAGAAGACCTCGGCCGACGTGGACGCCCTCGTCACCGGCCACACCCACAACGCCTACGTCTGCACCATCCCCGACCCGGCCGGCAACCCGCGCCTGGTGACGAGCGCCTCCTCGTTCGGCCGGCTCTTCACCGAGCTGGACATGAAGTACGACCGGCGGACCCAGGACATCGTCCGCACCTCCGTCAAGGGCTCCAACCACGTCGTGAACCGCGTCCAGCCCAAGGCCGCGGACCTCACGAAGCTGGTCGACCACTGGCGCGCGCTGGCCGCCCCGGTGGCCAACCGCACCATCGGCTACATCAGCGCGGACATCAAGGCGAACGACGCCGACGGCAACGAGTCGCCGCTCGGCGACGTCATCGCGGACGCGCAGCTCGCCTACGGCAAGACCCTCGACCCCAAGACGGCCATCGCCCTGATGAACCCCGGCGGCATCCGCACGGACCTCGTCTACGCGCCCTCCGGCACCGAGGGACCGGGCGTCGTCTCGTACGGGGAGGGCTTCGCGGTCCAGCCGTTCAGCAACACGGTGAACCTCGTCGACCTCACCGGCGCCCAGCTCATCACGGCGCTGCAGCAGCAGGTCAGCGGATCGAACCAGGCCTCGCCGAAGATCCTCCAGGTCTCGTCGGGCCTGACGTACACGCTCGACCTGACGAAGACGGGCGCGGACCGCGTGGTCGCGTCCACCGTCAAGCTCGGCGGGGTCGCGATCGACCCGGCGGCGACGTACCGCGTCGCGATGAACTCGTTCCTCGCCGGCGGCGGGGACGGATTCGCCGCGCTCGGCGCCGGTAAGAACCCGGTGGTGGGCGGCGACGACCTGGCGGCCCTGAACGCCTACCTGACCGCCAACTCGTCGGCGGCGGCCCCGCTGGCGCCTCCGGCGGCCGACCGGATCACGGTCGTGAAGTAGCCGCTACGGCATTGCGGGTGGGGGGTCGGGGCCGGTGGCCCCGGCCCCCCTTCCACGTTTCTACGGTGCGGCCCGCGCCGCCACCGCCGGCGGGGCGGTTGCCGCGCCCGGGAGCCGGACGGACGCCACGGTGCCGCCGCCGCCCGCCGGGCGCAGGCTCACCTCACCGCCCGACTGCTGGACGGTGCGGGCCACGATCGACAGCCCCAGACCGCTGCCGGGCAGGCTGCGGGCGGACGGCGAGCGCCAGAAGCGCTCGAAGACGTGCGGGAGTTCGTCCTCCGGGATACCGGGGCCGTGGTCGCGGACGGTCAGCAGACCGTGGTCGAGGCGTACCTCGACCGAGCCCGCCGGCGGGCTGAACTTCACCGCGTTGTCCAGCAGGTTCACCACCGCGCGCTCCAGCGCGACCGGCTCCGCCCGCACGAACCAGGGCGCCAGCTCGGCCCTGATCGTCAGATCGGGCCCCCGGAGCCTGGCCCGCTCCAACGCGGCCTCCGCGATCTCGTGCAACGCCACCACCTGCAACGTCGGCGCCGCATCCGGCCGCGACAGCTCCTGCAGATCGCCGATCAGCGCCGCCAGCTCCGTCATCTGCGCCTTCACGCTCGCGAGCAGCGCCTTCCGGTCCGCCGGAGGGATCGGCCGCCCGGCGGCCTCGCTGCGCTCCAGCAGTTCGATGTTGGTGCGGAGGGAGGTGAGCGGCGTGCGCA
Organism: Streptomyces sp. NPDC006733; assembly: GCF_040636125.1. Lineage (NCBI taxonomy): Bacteria > Bacillati > Actinomycetota > Actinomycetes > Kitasatosporales > Streptomycetaceae > Streptomyces > Streptomyces sp. NPDC006733. The sequence continues at coordinate 37,238 of NZ_JBEYJD010000017.1, forward strand.
GCTCGTGCCCGGCGTCCGCGATCAACTGCTGCTGCCGGTCCCGCGAGGACGCCAGCGCGGCCGTCATCGCGTTGAAGGACTCCGACAGCCGCGCGATCTCGTCCTCCCCCTCCACGGGAATCCGGACACTGAGGTCCTCGGTCCGCGCGATGTGCTCCACGGTCTCGGTGAGCCGGTCGACGGGGCGCAGCCCCGCGCGGGCGATCAGCAGGCCGGCGCCGCCGGCGCCGAGTACGCCGACGCCGGCTACGGCGAGGAGCACCCAGGCGAGGGTGGAGAGCGGGTCGTCGATCGTGCTCAGGGGCTGGGCGACGGAGACGGCGATACCGCGCGCCGACATACCCGGGGGGCTCTCGAGCTGGCTGGTGACGACCCGCATCTCGGTCCGGCTGCTGTCAGCGGTCGTGGTGTTGTGGACCGAGGAGCGCTGGGTGCCCTTCACCACCGCCAGGTCGCCCTCCTGAACGGTGAGCTTGGCTTTGCCGGGGTACGTGCAGGTCTGCCCGTCGCCGTAGACGATCTGGATCGTGTACGGCGTGGGCTGGGCGACCACTTGCGAGGACGGCGAGTCGCACGCACGGATCAGGTCGCGCGCGAGGTTGTTGCCCACCTTGACCAACCGCAGGTTGGTGTCCAACTGCTCGGTCAGCTGCTGGCGTGTGATCAACCAGCAGGACAGTGCCACCGCCGCCACCGCCACCGCCACCGCGGCCGCGGTCAGGATCGCCAGCCGGGAGCGGAGCGGCAGCCGTTTCATGACGTGCCGCCGTCCGGTGCACGTAGGGCGTAGCCGACGCCTCGGACGGTGTGGACGAGGCGGGGGAGGCCGTCGATCTCGGTCTTGCGGCGGAGGTACATGACGTAGACGTCGAGGGAGTTCGAGGACGGCTCGAAGTCGAAGCCCCAGACGGACTTGAGGATCTGCTCGCGCGTCAGGACCTGGCGCGGGTGGGCGAGGAACATCTCCAGGAGGGTGTACTCGGTCCGGGTGAGTTCGACGGGGCGGCCGGCGCGGGTGACCTCGCGGGTGGAGGTGTCCATGCGGAGGTCGGCGAAGGTGAGGGCGTCGTCCGCGTCGGCCGCGGCCGACGCGGCGGCGTAGGAGCTGCGGCGCAGCAGGGCGCGCAGCCGGGCGAGGAGTTCGTCGAGTTCGAAGGGCTTGACGAGGTAGTCGTCGGCGCCCGCGTCGAGGCCGGTGACGCGGTCGCCGACGGTGTCCCGGGCGGTGAGCATCAGGATCGGCACGGTGACACCCGTGGCGCGCAGCCGGCGGGCGGTGGTGAGGCCGTCCATGCGGGGCATCAGGACGTCGAGGATGATCGCGTCCGGCTGGTAGCCGCTCACCTGGTCGAGGGCGGCCATGCCGTCGGCGGCGATGGCGGTGTCGTACCCCTCGAACGCGAGGCTGCGCTGCAGCGCCTCGCGGACGGCGGGTTCGTCGTCGACGATCAGAATGCGGCTGGTCTCGCCGTTCTCGCCGGGGCTCATGGGGGTCTCGACCTCGTGGTGGTGAAGGGGCGTGGGGACGGGTATCAGCCTCGCACGGCGGCGGGTCGGCGGCGTGCGGAGGCGCGTCGGGCGGGTGCCGGGGTGGCGACCTCGGCGGCACGGGGCGGCTGCGGGGCGGAGGCCAGCGGCATCCCGAGCGGCAGGTCGAGGTCGGCCGGCCCGGTGCGGACCGCGCCGTGGGCGGCCGGGGCACCCGCCCCCCAGGAGACGGCGGCGGCGAGCGCGTGCCGGGCGCGGTTGACGTTGACGGTGATGGTGCTGGTCATGATGCTGGTCATGGGTGGTGCCTCCCCTGGTCGGAACGCGGACGCGGACGCGAACTGCGGACTGCGGACTGCGGACCCGCGGAGCGCAGGTCAGCTGCCGCTGCCCCCGCTGCGCAGCGAGTCGAGGTCGGCCTTCACGGTGTTGATCGGGATGGAGAAGCCGAGGCCGACGCTGCCGGCGCTGCTGCCCGATGAGCCGGACGAAGCGGCCGAGTACATCGCGGAGTTGATGCCGATGATCTCGCCGTTCATGTTGATCAGCGCGCCGCCGGAGTTGCCCGGGTTGAGGGAGGCGTCGGTCTGGATGGCCTTGTAGGTGGTGGTGGAGTTGCCGGTGTCGCCGTTGTACTGGTTGCCGCCGAACTCGAACGGCCACTGCCCCGAGCCGCCGCCCTGACCCTGGCCCTGGTTCTGGCCCTGGCTCTCGTCGGTGGAGACGGTCACGTCGCGGTTGAGCGCGGAGACGATGCCGCTGGTGACGGTGCCGGTCAGGCCCTCGGGCGAGCCGATGGCCACGACCTGGTCGCCGACGGCGATGCCGTCGGAGTTGCCGAGCTTGGCGGCGGTCAGGCCGCTCGCGTTGTCGACCTTGATGAGTGCGAGGTCCTTCTTGGCGTCCGTGCCGACGACCTTGGCCGTCGCCGTCCTGCCGTTGCTGTAGGTGACCTTGATGCTGCTCGCGCCGGCGATGACGTGGTTGTTGGTGACGATCTCGCCGTCGCTGGTGATGATCACGCCGGCGCCGGTGGACTGGCCGGCGGTGGACGTCGCGCCGATCTCGACGATGCTCGGGCTGACGGCGGCGGCCACGCCCGCCACGCCCGTCTTGCTGGAGCTGGCGTTGACGGCGGAGGCCGCGGCGCTGACGGGGGAGTGCGAGGTGGTGTTGCCGATCAGCGCCGCCGTTCCGCCGCCGACGACGCCGGACGCGATCGCGACTGCGGCGAAGAGGGCGATCGGCTTGCGCACCTTGCGCCGCGGGGCCGGGACGGGGGAGGGGCCGGGTGAGGGCTGGGAGCCGGGCGGCGGCGGGGGGTAGCTCCCGCCGTGACCGCCGCCGGCCTCGGGTGCCGGGGGTGCCTGGTGGGCCGCGTGCGCTCCGCCGGGCCACACGGTGACCCCGGGGTCCGTCGTCACGGGCTGCTCCGGCTCGTACGCCGGAGGGGGCGGGTAGGCCGCGTTCGGGTCGTAGTCGCTGTTGCCGCGCTGTGTGTGATCGGTCATGTCACTGACTCTGCGGCGGCAAGATGAGAGCTTGCTGAGCGCCCGCTGAGAAGCCCGACAGAAGTAGGTATGACCGATATAAAGGCCGGCGGCCCCCGGTGGGTCCGGCGTTTAGCGGGCGCCTACTGGCAGCCGCAGGAGGCCCTGACGACCAGCCGGGACGGGAACTGCCGCAGCCGGTCGCGGCGGGTGCCGTTGACGCGCAGCGACTCGTCCAGGACGAGGTCCACGGCGGCGCGGGCCATCGCCTCGCGGTCCGAGGCGACCGTGGTGAGGGGCGGGTCGGTGAGGGCCGCCTCCTTCACGTCGTCGAAGCCGGCGACGGCCAGCCCGCCCGGCACGTCGATCCGCAGCTCGCGCGCCGCGCGCAGCACGCCGATCGCCTGGTCGTCGGTGGCGCAGAAGATGGCGGGCGGCCGGTCGGGGCCCGCGAGCAGCCCGAGGGCGACCTGGTAGGCGTCGTAGCGGTTGTAGGGGGCCTGGAAGAGCCGGCCCTCGATGGAGCGGCCGGACTCGCGCATCGCCCGCCGCCACCCCTCGACGTGGTCGGTGACGGGGTCGCCGAGGACCGGGGTCTTCTCGGTGCCGCCCAGGCACGCCACGTACGCGTGGCCGTGCTCCAGCAGGTGGCGGGTGGCGAGCTGCGCGCCGCCGATGTCGTCCGTGACGACCGCGTACTCGTCTATCGCCTCCGGCCGCTCGTGCAGCAGGACGATACGGGCGTCCCACGCCTCTATCTCCGCGGCGGCGTTCGCGCTCGGGCCCTGGCTGATCAGGATCAGCCCGGAGACCCGCATGCCGAGGAAGGCGCGAAGGTAGTGGATCTCGCGGTCGTCCAGGTAGTCGGAGTTGCCGACGAGGACCATTTTTCCGCGGTCGGAGGCCGCCTGCTCGACCGCGTGCGCCATCTCGCCGAAGAACGGCTGACGGGCGTCGGGGACGATCAGGCCTATGAGGTCCGTGCGGCGGCTGGCCATCGCCTGGGCCACGCGGTCCGGGCGATAACCAAGCTGCGCGATGGCCGCCTGCACCCGCTCGCGGGTGGCCGGGGCGACCGGCCGGGGTCCGTTGTTGATGACATAGCTGACGACGGCGGTGGACGTACCCGCCAGCCTGGCCACATCGTCACGCGTCACCTTTGCCACGGGCCGCAGTCTACGCGGGTCCACCCCGTCTGCTACGCGGATCGGTCGGCGCCCGCACGCGCTCGGGCCTGAGCCTGGGCCTCGGCTTGCGCCTGGGCCTGGGCCTGCGCCTTCGCGGCTTCCTCGGCGGCCCGCTCGACCTTCTCCGGGGTGACGAAGCGGTAGCCGACGTTGCGGACGGTGCCGATCAGGGACTCGTGCTCGGGGCCGAGCTTCGCGCGCAGCCGCCGGACGTGGACATCGACCGTCCGGGTGCCCCCGAAGTAGTCGTAGCCCCAGACCTCCTGCAGCAGCTGCGCGCGGGTGAAGACCCGGCCCGGGTGCTGCGCGAGGTACTTGATCAGCTCGAACTCCTTGAAGGTCAGGTCCAGGACCCGGCCCTTGAGCTTCGCGCTGTACGTCGCCTCGTCGACCGACAGGTCGCCGTTGCGGATCTCCATCGGGCTGTCGTCGACGCCGATCTGCTGGCGGCCCATCGCGAGCCGCAGCCGCGCCTCGACCTCGGCGGGACCCGCCGTGTCGAGGAGCACGTCGTCGATGCCCCAGTCGGCGGTGACGGCGGCGAGGCCGCCCTCGGTGACGACCAGGACCAGCGGACAGCCGGGACCCGTGGAGCGGAGGAGCTGGCACAGCGAGCGGACCTGGGGCAGGTCGCGGCGGCCGTCGATCAGGATGACGTCGGCCCCCGGGGTGTCCACCAGGGCCGGTCCTTCGGCCGGTGCGACACGGACGCTGTGGAGCAGCAGTCCGAGCGCGGGAAGTACTTCGGTGGACGGCTGGAGCGCGTTCGTCAGGAGCAGGAGAGAACTCACCGGCCACTCCTGACGATCGTCCGGCGGTGCTGCACGCTTTGCTTGCCCATTTGCGAACCCTCCTCGGTCCCTGCGAGGACGTACCTGGTGAAGCGGTGTCTCGAAAAGCGGCGTCTCAGTATGCGGTCGGAAAAGCAGGTTCAGAAAGCACGAAAGGACCCGGGGGCGACGTTGCCCAGGTCCTCTTCCCCAGGAGAATAGCCCACATGGAGAGCGTCAGTGAGTCCCCGAACGGGCCTTTGTGTGTTTCATCGATCACTTCGGGTGGACACCGTGCGGTTCTGTTGACGGAGGACGGCGTACGAATCGAGGCCGAACACCGGCCGTCGGACGGCGGAACTTCCGCCGGAGGGGGCGGGCCGTACGAGGGCTGCGCCATCGTCGTGGCGCACGGCTTCACCGGTGCCCTGGAGCGGCCGGCGATCCGCCGGGCGGCCGAGGTGTTCGCCGAGTTCGCGGGCGTGATCACGTTCTCGTTCCGGGGCCACGGCGGCTCCGGCGGCCGGTCCACCGTCGGTGACCTGGAGGTTCTCGACCTCGACGCGGCCGTGGGGTGGGCGAGGCGCCTGGGGTACCGGCGGGTGGTCACGGTCGGTTTCTCGATGGGCGGCTCCGTCGTGCTCCGGCACGCGGCGCGGCCCGCGCAGGCGCTCGAAGGGCGCACGGAAGCACCCTCCGGCGGACGCCGGCTGGGCGGCGCCCCGGACGCGGTCGTCGCGGTGAGCGCGCCGGCGCGCTGGTACTACCGGGGGACGGCGCCGATGCGGCGGCTGCACTGGGTGGTCACCCGTCCCACCGGCCGACTCGTCTCACGCCTCGGACTGGGGACCCGGATCCACCCGCACGAGTGGGACCCCGTGCCGCTCTCCCCGATCGAGTCCGCGGCCCTGATCGCCCCGACGCCGCTGCTGATCGTGCACGGCGACCGCGACGCGTACTTCCCGCTCGACCACCCCCGGTCGCTGGCGGGCGCGGCGGGGGAGGCGGCCGAGCTGTGGATCGAGCCCGGGTTCGGCCACGCGGAGAACGCGGCCGACGACGCCCTGCTGCGCCGCGTCGGGGCCTGGCTCGGCACGGTCTGACCGGCCCCGCGCCGGGGCTCACATCCCGGCCTCCGGTCGGGTGTCATCATGGACGGCGGCTGTACCTCACAGGAGCCGCAGGGCCCGGTGAGACCGCGAAGACAACGACAAGGAACCGCTATGGCGGCAAGCGACATCCAGGGGAGGCCCGCCCCGGGAGCCGGCACGATCCGCTACTGGGCCGCGGCCAAGGCAGCGGCCGGCACGGCCGAGGAGCCCTACCGCGCCGCGACGCTGGCGGAGGCGCTCGCCGCCGCGCGCGAACGGCACGCGCGGCAGCCGGAGTTCGCCCGCGTGCTGCTGAGGTGCTCGTTCCTGGTCGACGGCGACCCCGTCGGGACCCGCGACCACGCGGGTGTGGCCCTGGCCGACGGCGGCACCGTCGAGGTCCTTCCGCCGTTCGCGGGTGGGTGACATGACCTCCTCCGACTGGAACCAGAACCAGAACCAGCACCAGAACTACGACCCGAACGCGTACGACCCGTACGCGGAGCCGTGGCCGAACCAGCAGCAGCCGCAGCAGTCCCAGGGGCAGCAGTACGGCGGCGGCTACGGGGAGCCCGGCTACGGGGAACCCGGCTACGACGCTCCCGCGCGGCAGCCGTACGGCGACCCGAACGGCATCCCGCAGGCCCCGCAGCCCCAGTACGACCAGTACGGGCAGCAGGGACAGCACGGCCGGCACGGGCAGCAGTACCCGTCGTCGTCCTCGTCCTCGTACGACCCGGCGCGCGAGGGGGACCACACCGCCGTGCTGCCCGCGATCGACGAGTTCCCCGCGCAGTCCGCCCAGCCCGCGCAGTCCGCCCGGCTCGCGCAGGAGGCAGGCGCGGGCGGCCAGGAGCCGCGTGCCGGTGGCAGGCGGGCCGCCCGCGAGCGGGCCGCGGCGCCCGCCGCCGGGCAGCGCACCGGCTCGCCGATCATCGCGCCCGGCATGCAGCCGGCCGCGCTGACCGCCGTCCTCGCCCTGCTGATCGCGGGCGCGGCCGTCGTCGGACGCCCCGGGCTCGCGCTCGTGGTGGCGGTCCTGCAGGCGGTCACCGCCGCCGGCTGGTTCCGGCTCAACGGGATGTGGCCGGCCCGCCAGGGCATCGTGCTGGCCTTCCTGGCGGGCGTCACGGCCGACGTCGCGCTGCTCGCCACGGACGGCGACAACGTGACCGCCGTGGTCGCCGGCACGCTGGGGGCGTGGCTGCTGCTGGTCCTCGTGCTGCAGATGCGCCACCGCGGGACGACGGACGAGCGGCTGTCCTCGCTGACGGCCACCTCGGTGTCGACGCTGATGACCGTCCTGGCCACCGGCTTCCTCGCGGTCGCCTGGACACCGGGCGGCAGCGACCCGGTGGTGGTCGGCGCGGTGGCGGTCGCCGTCGCGACGCTCGCCCGCGCCCTGCCGCTGCCCGGCGTCGCCTCCGTCGTGGTGGCCGTGCTGGCCGCCGCGGGCAGCGGTGTCGCCACCGGCCGGCTGACCGACCTCGGCACCCAGGGCGCCCTGCTGGGCCTGGCCGCCGGTGCCTGCGCCGTCATCGGGCTGCGCGTCGCCAGCTACGACTTCCCGTCGCGCTTCGTGCACTTCACGGCGGGGGTCGCGCTGCCCCTGACGGTCGCGGCACCGGTCGTGTACGTGCTGGGCCGGGTCCTCACGGGCTGACGCGACGCCCCGGCGCTCCGGGCTCCGGGCCCGGCGGGCCGCTGTCACAACCTCTCGACAAACGACAGCGGTCCGCCCGGGCACCGGGGGCAGGCGGTTAGTGTCGATCGACCAGCCTGAACCCGGGGAGAGCAATGCGAGCCGCACGGATCCTTCTGATCGTCCTCGTCGTCCTCGGCGGGCTCTTCGTCGCGGTCGACCGCATTGCCGTGTCCATCGCCGAGGACAAGGCGGCCGACCGCGCCCGGTCGACCCAGGGGCTGAGCTCGAAGCCCGACATCTCGATCAAGGGCTTCCCGTTCCTGACGCAGGTCGCGTCGGACAAGCTGGACGACGTCAGGATCACCGCGCACGACATCCAGGCGGGCACCGGCTCCGAGCGGCTGCGCATCGAGAGCTTCACCGCCGACCTGCGCGGTGTGAACCTCTCCGGCAACTACCAGCGGGCGGTCGCCGACACGGCGGACGGCTCGGCGTTCATCACCTACGCGGACCTGACGGCCGCCGCGCCCGAGGGCGTCACGGTGGCGTACGGGGGCGAGAGCAAGGACGGCAAGGGCAAGGTCAAGGTGACGGGCAGCGTCACCGGCGTGCCGCTGCTCGGCACGGTCAAGAAGAGCGTCAACAGCGTGGTCAGCGTCGAGAAGGGCAACACGGTGCGGCTGCACGCCGACGTGATCCCGGGTGTCGACTCCATCCCCGGCCTCGACAAGCTGATCCGCGACAAGATCGACTTCACCCGGAGCCTGGTGGGGCTGCCCGACGGCATCACGGTCCAGTCGGTCGTGACGACCCCGAGCGGCATCTCGGTGGCCGCCTCCGGGACGAACGTCGTTCTCGCGGGCTGAGACGGCGACGTCCGCACCGCAGTCAGAAACATCGCCCGAGCGCCCGCCGGGCCCGCCGCACAAGGGCCGACCCCATTCGTGTCCCAATATTCGGACAATCTTGTCTCGGTATATGACACGCTGGTGACACTTCTGGGGAGGTTTCCCTACGATCGGGGTCATGAAGCGACAGGCGGATCTCACGAAGCGGCGGGCAGTCGACCTGTGCCGCGTCGCCGCCAGTCTCTGTCGCATGCCCTAGGGGCGGCAGCCTTCTACGTACCGGACCAGGCCCGACGGCCGTCCGCGTACGCCTGCCTCCCCGGCGTTCCTCGCACATTCTGCGCAATGCCGCGCCCCGTCTTGGCGCATCCGTACTGCCCCGGAGGAGAACAAAATGAGCCGCAGTGACGTCCTTGTGGACGCCGATTGGGTCCAGAACCACATCGACGACCCCAAGGTGGTGATCGTCGAGGTGGATGAGGACACCGCGGCGTACGAGAAGAACCACATCCGCAACGCCGTGCGCATCGACTGGAAGTCCGACCTTCAGGACCCGGTCCGCCGCGACTTCGTCGACCAGGCCGGCTTCGAGGCCCTGCTGTCGGCCAAGGGCATCGCCAACGACGACACCGTGGTCCTCTACGGCGGCAACAACAACTGGTTCGCCTCGTACGCCTACTGGTACTTCAAGCTCTACGGCCACGACAGCGTCAAGCTGCTCGACGGCGGCCGCAAGAAGTGGGAGCTCGACTCCCGCGACCTGGTCGCCGAGGTCCCCCAGCGGGCCACGACCACGTACAAGGCCAAGGAGCAGGACACCTCGATCCGCGCGTACCGGGACGACGCCGTCGCCGCGATCAACACCCTGAACCTGGTCGACGTCCGCTCGCCCGACGAGTTCTCGGGCAAGCTGCTCGCCCCGGCCCACCTCCCGCAGGAGCAGTCGCAGCGCCCGGGCCACATCCCGAGCGCCCGCAACATCCCGTGGTCGAAGAACGCCAACGACGACGGCACCTTCAAGTCCGACGAAGAGCTCACCAAGCTCTACCAGGACGAGAACGTCGACCTGGCGAAGGACACCATCGCGTACTGCCGCATCGGTGAGCGCTCCGCGCTCACCTGGTTCGTGCTGCACGAGCTGCTCGACCAGCCGAACGTCAAGAACTACGACGGCTCGTGGACCGAGTACGGCTCCCTCGTCGGCGTCCCGATCGAGCTCGGCGCCAACGCCTGAGTCCGGTTCCAGACCCGTTCCAGACCACCCCTCAAAGGATCAGACATGTGTGGAGCAAAGGCCGGCGGCCCGGACTTGGCAGGAGTTGACGTGGCGAGCGAGACGATCATTCAGGGTTCCGTGACCCGCGACGGCGAGCCCATCAGCGGCTACGTCCGTCTGCTCGACGGCGGCGGCGAGTTCACCGCGGAGGTCCCGACCTCGGCGACCGGACAGTTCCGCTTCTTCGCCGCCCCCGGCACCTGGACGCTGCGCGCCCTCGTCCCGGGCGCCACGGTGGACCGTACGGTCGTGGCCCAGCAGGGCGCGGCGGCCGACGTGGCCATCGCGGTCTGAGGTCCGCGATCTGACCTGACACCTGGTACCCGGTAGCTGATACCTGGCAGGTGACCGGTGGCCGCCGGGGCCGTCCCCCCGGCGGCGACCGGACGAGCGGCGAAGGGCCGCACCCTCGGGTGCGGCCCTTCGCGCTGTCCGGACGCGGGGCCCGGACGTACCGTGGAGGCATGTACGCGCGCCGGCGTCGCCACTGGTACTTCGCCATGATGGGCAGCTGCATCCTGCTGTTCGTGCTGGCCTGGGCCGTGGTGCGGCTGTGGTCGGTGCCGGCCGCCGTCGCGATGTGCGTGATCGCGATGGTGATCCCGCCGTTCGCCGCGATCGTCGGGAACCGGCGCGAGCCGGGCGACTTCTGGGACGACCCGGCCGACAGCTGGCTGGAGGACGAGCCCGCGGACGACTCCTGGGTGCGCGACGAGGAGGCGGCGCGGGCGAGGGCGGCCGGGAAGCGGCCGGAGGGCGGGGACGCCGGCAAACCCTGAGCGGGAGGCGGCGGGGAACGGCTAGTAGACGAGCGCCTGCACGCCGTCGGCCATGGCCTCCTGCACGAAGACCTGGGCGCCCGCGATGCGTACGCCCTCGATGACGTCCTTCTCCCCGATGTCCCGGCGGGCCGCGCACTGCGTGCACAGCGTGATGCCGCCGCCGGCGAGGATTCCGTCGATCAGATCCGGCAGCGGTGCGGCGTGCGGGAGTTCGAACTCGGCGGCGCGCCCGGGGAGCGCGAACCACGCCGCCTCGCCGGTGAGCCACAGCGAGACCTCCACACCGCTGGCCACCGCGACCGCCGCCACGGTGAACGCCTGCGAGCAGCGCTCGGGCGCGTCCGCGCCCGCTGTCACCTTGAGCACGAGCTTCTTCGCCATGGGCACCAGGCTAGCGGTTCTGCTGCCGACCTCATGTGCCCCACGAGCCCCAACTGTGTCCCAGGTCACGGCAAAAGGATTGTGGGCTCGCCGTGTCGGCTGGACATAATGCGGTTCCACTCACAATGCGACACGCGTGCGAGTGTTGCGCTGTTGTGTTTGTGCCCGGGGGGGCTTCCTGTGGAACCTGTACGCCGTCGAGGCGCCGTCATCGCCGCATCCGCCGGAGTCGGCATGCTCGCGCTGGTCGGCGTGACCGCCGGACTCGTGGTCGCGCTCGGTTCCTCGTCCGGCCACGCCGACGAGGCCGCTCCGGCGTCCTCGGCCCCGACGTCCGCCGCGCCGACCGCCGCGGTGACGGGCACCCCCAGCGCGGCACCGTCCGGGTCCGCCACCTCGACCGTCAAGGGCCAGGTCAGCCAGGGCTCGCACACCGGTGACCTGCGCTTCTTCCTGCTGGCGCCGCCGAAGGACGCCGAGGTCTACGGCGACGAGGCGGGCAGCCCGCTCACCGCCGCCGAGATCGCGAGCACGGCGTCCGACGAGGCCGAGATGAAGCGCGCCCTGAGCGAGTACGGCTTCAAGGGCGCCGCCTTCCGCACGTACCTCACCGCCGGCGGCGGCGCCGAGGTCACGGTCAAGCTGAGCCGCTTCGCCGACCCGGCCTCGGCCGCCGGGTACTACAACGCCCACTACTACGAGGGCACCAAGCTCACCCTGACCGGCGGCTACCCGGCCCGCGCCTACCACCTGAAGTCCGCCTCCTCGGAGAGCACGGACTCGATGCTGGCCATCTCGTACCAGGGCGACGTGCACATCACCGTCACCGTGACCGGCGGCAGGACGGTGGAGCCGAAGCTGCTCCAGTCCCTGCTGGACGCGCAGTACCAGCACCTCAAGACCGGCCGCTGAGCCCGGTCCTCCTCCCTCATTGCTTCTTGCTCTTCTCGCACCACCCACGTGGAGACCACCATGTCCGAAGACACCCCCGCGCCCACCCCCGAGCCACCACCGGAAGCGTTGCCGGTGGACCCCGGGCCCGTGCCCGAGCCGACGCCCGAGCCCGAGCCGACCGCCGAGCCGACGCCCGAGCCAGGGCCGGCGCCCGAGCCCGTGCTTGAGCGCAAGCCGCGCCGCCGTGGCCGCACCACGCTGCTGATCGCCGCGGCGGCCGTCCTCGGCGTCCTCGCCGGCGCCGGCACCGGCTACAAGATCCAGCAGGACCGCCCGGAAACCCCCCTCCCGCCGCTGGCCCAGCCCAAGCTGGTCCAGCCGGCGGGTGCGGCGCCGGCGTCCGCCCCGCTGACGGCCGCCGACGACCACCTCGTGAAGGTCGACGGCGACCTGCGCAAGCTGCTGGTGGAGCGGCCGAAGGGCGCGAAGGAGCCGGAGTATCCGATCGGTTCCGACGGCTGGTCGGTGCTCGCGGACTTCGCGGATTCGTTCAAGTCCCCGGACCACATGTTCGTGGAGATGGCAGGCAACGGGTTCCGGCGGTCCGCGGTCACGGCTTGGGAGGGCGACAACCACACTGTCACCGAGGTCCGGTTGATCCAGTTCCGCGACGACACGCGGGCGTTCGCCGTCGAGATGCTGCGCGACCAGCAGGAGTACATGCCAGACGCCGACTACGCGGCCAACGAGGGGACGGCGATCCCCGGAGACCTCGACGGCCGGGTGTGGGTCTACTCCGAGCCGGAGACCAAGGAGGGCTACGAGCCCGTCTACACGGCACGAGGGCTGGCCCGGCGCGGGAACATCGTCATGGAGGTCCAGATCTACTCGATCAAGCCGATCAGTACCGCCACCATCCTGGATGTCTCCAAGCGGCAGCTGGAGCGACTGTGAGCGACGAGGAGAACCCCGTGGTCCCCGAGCCGCAGATCGAGCCGCAGGTCGAGCCGCAGGCGGAGATCGAGTCGCAGCCGGAAGCGGTCCCTGAGCCCGGGACGGCTTCCTTGCCCAAGTCGCGCCGCGCGCTCGCGCTCGGCATCGCCGCCGCGCTCGTCGCCGTGGCGGCCGGCGGCGGGATCGGCTACGCCGTGCTGCGCCACGACGACTCGGCGGACAGGAACGCGGCGGCCGAGCCCTGGAAGGCCCCGGCTCCGGTCAGGACCGGCGAGTTCGGCGCGCTGTCCGGAGGCAGCCACTACGGCCGCCTCGGAAAGCTGCTGCTCCCGATGCCTGACGGCTACGTAGCGGGCCCCGACGTCCACGAGTTCGGCAACGACGTCGAGTTGGACGGCAAGCAGGCCGCGTCGATGATGAAGGAGACCGTCAGCGGGCTGCCCAAGAAGAACCGCAAGGCGGTCGAGAAGGCCATCGACGCCCTGCTCCTGCAAGGCGCGGGCATGCGCACGTACACGGGGGACGACGGGTCCTACGTCGTCGAGATGCATATCGTGCAGATGAAGAACAAGCAGGCCGCGGCCGACCGGACCCAGTACTTCGACGAGTTCACGAAGGCGCTGGGGGTCTTCCGCAACGGTCCGCGGATCGCGGGCCACGACAAGGCGCGCTGTGTGCTGCCCCCGACGAAGCCGGGGGAGAAGCTCGACGAGATGACCTGCCAGGCCACCGAAGGCGACCTGCTGGTGACGATGGACGTGACCGGCACCGTGCCGCTGCACAAGACCGAGGCGGCGGAACTGCTCAAGCAGCAGCTCGACCGTATCCAGGACCCGGGGGTGGCGGCATGACCGACCAGTCGATCGCACCGCAGGACGAGAAGCCGCAGGACGAGAAGCCGCAGGACGTGGACCCGCAGGGCGCCGAGCCCGCGGGACAACCCCACCCCGAGCAGCAAGCCGAGCCCGAGCCCGCGCCCGTCCCCGTCGCCGCCGCGCACCTTCCGCCGGTGCCGCCCCTCCCCGCGGCTCCGCCGCCGGCGGACGCCTGGGCGGCCTCCGTCCCCGTCCTCCCCGTCGAACCGAAGAAGCCGCGCCGCGTGCTGCGCGCGGCCTTGCGGTGGACGGCTGCTGTGCTGGTGTTCGGTGCGCTCGGTGGTGGGGCGGCCTACGGGATCACCCAGCCCGAGCGGACCGAGATCCCCGGGCTGAAGACGCCGGACGACGGCCGGTGGGAGTATCAGCCGCTGGCCCTGCCCAAGCTGCCCGCGGGCAAGCCGGCCGCGTTCGACACGGAGCACAATCCCGGCGGCCGGCACTACGCCGACGTGCGCTCTCTCCTGCTGCCGCTTCCCGAGGGCGCCAAGCCGGACCCGGCCTTCCCCGGAGAGAAGGGCTGGCTGCCCACCGACCGGTACCTGAAGCTGTACGCGGAAAACGGCCGGGTGCTGCAGGGCGGATACCTCGCCAAGGAGGGGCTGCGCCACATCGCGGCCCGCGCCTGGACCATGCCGGACGGCACGCGCGCCGAGGTCTACCTGCTCCAGTTCGCCACCTCGGCCTACAGCGACCGCTACCGCGTCGACGCGGCCATCACCTCCCTGGAACTGGCACCCAGCATGGCGGGCGACCTCGGCTCCCAGACGGCGGCGAGCGAGGGAGGGCCGATCACGTACGCCTTCGAGGGGAGGAACAGCACGAGCAGCATGAAGGTGCGCTACTCGTACATCGCCGCAGGCGACACCTTGGGTGTCGTCGTCCTGTCCCACGCCGGTGCGATGCCCGCCGTGCCGTTCCGCCAGGCGATCACGTTGCAGGCCCAGCTCCTGGGCTGAGCGGCCGCTCCGAGGGCCATTCGGGCCCGTCCCGGCCCGCCGCGGCCGCGGGGACGCACCTCACAGCGCCGTCCCCGTGGCCGCGGACTAGACTCGTCCCCGGTCCATTACCGCCTGCCTGCCCGAGGAGCACACTCGTGCGTATTGAGTACATCTTCGACGCCTTGCTCATCCTGGTCTGCCTCGGCGTCGCCGCGTTCTCCGTCTTCGCGGTGGCGAAGCTGTACCAGGGCCAGCGCTGACCTCGGACGCACGGACAACGGAACAGGGCACCACACCATGATCGAGATCCCGTCCGACCTTCACCCGGACCTCGTCCCGCTCGTCTTCCTCCTCGGCAGGTGGGAGGGCGCGGGCGTGTACGACTTCCCCGGCGCCGAGAAGTGCAATTTCGGGCAGGAGGTGACGTTCAGCCACGACGGCCGCTCCTTCCTGGAGTACACCTCCCGCACCTGGGTGCTGGACGCCGAGGGCAAGAAGCTGCGCCCGCTCGAGAACGAGAGCGGCTTCTGGCGGATCGGCAAGGACCGCAAGGTCGACGTCACCGTCACCCGTGACGAGGGCGTCATCGAGATCTGGACCGGCGAGCTGGCCGACCAGAAGCCGCAGATCGACATCGTCACGGACGCTGTCGCGCGGCTGCCCGAGGCCCCGGAGTACTCCGGCGGCAAGCGGCTCTACGGCTACGTCAACAGCGACCTGATGTGGGTCGGCGAGAAGGCCACCCCGGCCGTGACGCTGCGCCCGTACATGTCCGCGCACCTGAAGAAGGTCGTGGACCCGCGGGAGTGGGCGAAGGACCTCAAAGACCTGCCCGACGACGGGATCGCCTTCTTCAAGTAGCCCCTGGCGTCTTCGAGCGGCACCTGGGGAGCCCGTACGCCGTCTGCCCGCGGGCAAGCGGCGTCCGGGGGCCGCGGCTCTACACTGGGGGCTGTGGTGACCACCGACTGGAAGAGCGATCTGCGGCAGCGCGGCTACCGGCTGACCCCGCAGCGGCAGCTTGTCCTGGAGGCCGTGGACGCTCTGGAGCACGCGACTCCGGACGAGCTGCTCACCGAGGTGCGCAGAACCGCGTCCGGAATCAACATCTCCACCGTCTACCGGACGCTGGAGCTGCTGGAGGAGCTGGGCCTGGTCAGCCACGCCCACCTCGGGCACGGCGCCCCGACGTACCACCTCGCCGACCGGCACCACCACATGCACCTGGTGTGCCGGGACTGCGACTCCGTCATCGAGGCCGACGTGGCGCTCGCCGCGCCGCTCACCACGGGGCTGCGCGAGGCCTTCGGCTTCGAGACGGACATGAAGCACTTCGCGATCTTCGGCCGCTGCGCCGCCTGTACCGCGAAGGCTTCCGCCGCCGAGTCGTAGGCTTATCGCCATGACCGTCACGTCGAAGAGCCCCTTGCTGTCCCTTCCCGGTGCCGTCCCCGCGGAGGGGCCGGACGAAGGGGTCGCCGGACACTACGGCGACCTGTTCCGTGAACAGCGGGCCCTCGCCGACGGGACGGGCTTCGTGGACCTGTCGCACCGCGGTGTCATCACCGTCAGCGGCGAGGACCGGCTCGCCTGGCTGCACCTGCTGCTCACCCAGCACGTCGAGAAGCTGCCCCCGCACCACGCGACCGAGGCGCTGGTCCTGACCGCGCACGGCCACATCGAGCACGCGCTCTACCTCGTGGACGACGGTTCGACGACCTGGATCCACGTGGAGCCCGGTACGCAGGGCGCGCTGCTCGCGTACCTGGAGAGCATGAAGTTCTTCTACCGGGTCGAGACGGCCGACGCCTCCGAGCAGTACGCGGTCGTGTACCTGCCCGCGGGGGCCATCACGGCCGTCCCGGAGGGCTGGGGCGTCCGCGAGACGGCGTACGGCCGGGACGTCTTCGTGCCGCGCGCCGAGCTGGAGTCCTTCGCGGCAGGCGCGGGCCGGCCGATCGGGTCGCTGTCGCTGGAGGCGCTGCGGATCGAGGCGCACCGGCCGCGGCTGGGCCTGGAGACCGACCACCGCACCATCCCGCACGAGCTGGGCTGGCTGGAGACCGCCGTCCACCTGCAGAAGGGCTGCTACCGGGGCCAGGAGACGGTCGCCCGCGTGCACAACCTGGGCAAGCCCCCGCGCCGCCTGGTCTTCCTGCATCTGGACGGCAGCGAGGTGAAGCTCCCGCCGCACGGGTCCCCGGTCCGTATCGCCTCCGAGGGCGCGGAGAGCCGGCAGATCGGCTTCGTCACGTCCTCGGCCCGGCACTGGGAGCTTGGCCCGATCGCGCTGGCGCTGGTGAAGCGCAACACGGCGGTCGACGCGACGCTGCTGGCCGACACGACGGTCGCGTCGCAGGAGGTCGTCGTCGCGCCGTAGCCCGTCCGGCGGGATCAGAGGTCGATGACCACCGTGAACGGGCCGTCGTTCGTCAGCGCGACTCTCATGTCCGCGCCGAACCGGCCCGTTTCCACGTCCGCGCCCAGGTCGCGCAGCCGCTTCACCACCTCGTCGACGAGCGGCTCGGCGATCTCGCCGGGCGCGGCGGCGTTCCAGGTGGGGCGGCGCCCCTTACGGGCGTCACCGTAAAGCGTGAACTGGCTGATGACGAGGAGCGGGCCGCCGATGTCCGAGCAGGACTTCTCGTCCGGCAGGATGCGCAGGCTCCACAACTTGCGGGCCAGCTGCGCCGCCTTCTCCGGGGTGTCGTCGTGCGTCACCCCCACCAGGACGCACAATCCCGGGCCGGTGATCGACCCCACCGTCTCCCCGTCGACCACGACACTGGCTTCACTGACCCGCTGGGCAACCGCTCGCATATGGCCATTGTCCCGTGCATGTGCCAACACCACTCGCACGGGTGAGGGGGCGCACGCGACCGCAGGTCGTACGCCCGGTTGGGCGCCAAGCACGCCCGCCGTCGGGGCCGTTCGGGTGCAGAGTCGCTGCGGGGTGTCCACGGGCAGTGGGACCATCGAACTCTGGTCGGCTCCGGCCGCGACGAGGGGACGACAGGAATGACCACACCCGGCACTGGAGAGACCTCCGGTACCACCGCACCGATCGCACCGACCGCGTCCATCGAGAAGGGCCATCACATGCTGAAGGCCGACGCGCTGGGGCCCCGGCCCCCGGGTCCGCGCAGCCCGCTCGCCACGGACACCCCGGAGGCCGAGATGGGGGCGCTCGGCCTGGGCACCCTGCGCACCCTGCGCCGCGACGCGCAGCAGGAGGAGGCGGACCTCTCGTACGTGCGCCGGCTGCTGCACGGGCGGATCGACATCCTGCGCGCGGAGCTGGGGCGCCGCATGGCGCCGGACGCCCCGCTGCTGGACCGGCTGCCGGAGATCCTGACCGACGCGCCGTCGCGGCACCGCTCGTCCGCCCGGCACGTGACGCTGGGCATGCCGCTCACCGAGCGGGTGCGGCGGCTCGCCGAGGAGATGCTCTCCGAGGTCGAGCTGTCGGACCTCGACGCCCGCACCGACCAGGACCTGCACGAGGGGATGGGGCGGCTGGTCCGCCACGAGCAGCAGGTCTCCCGGCGCCGGCAGTCCCTCCAGCGGACGGTCGACGGGTGCAGCGCGGAGATCACCCGTCGCTACCGTGACGGGGAAGCCAGCGTGGACGACCTGCTCGCCGAGGGCTGAGCGCGGAGGAACGGCCGGCGGGGCCCCGGCGCGTCCCCGCCGCGGCCCGCCGTAAATCCGGGTGCGTCCCGTTCGGCGGGCGCCTACGTTCGGGGGATGAGCCTCGACCTCCGCACCCTCGACGAAGCCGATCTGCCGGAATGGCTCCGCGCGCTGAACAACGCGTTCCTGATGCCGCCGACGATCAGCCCGGAGGAGCTCGCGGCCCGCAGGCCGGGGGTCGATCTGGGCCGTACCCAGGGCGTGTTCGACGAGGGCCGCTGCGTCGCCACCTTCCGCAGCATGCCGCGTGAGCTCACCGTGCCGGGCGGCGAGCGGGTCGCCGCGGCCGCCGTCACCAACGTCTCGGTCACCGCGACGCACCGCAGGCGCGGGCTGGCGACGCGCATGATGGCGCACGACCTGGCGGCCGCCAAGGAGCGCGGTGAGGCGGTGGCGATCCTGGTCGCCGCCGAGTACCCGATCTACGGCCGTTACGGGTTCGGCCCGGCGACGTGGATCAACGAGTGGGACGTGGACGTCCCCCGGGCCGCCCTGGACCGCCGCTGGGCGGGGCCCGCCGAGGGCCGGGTGGACCTGATGACGACCGAGGAGGTCCGCAAGTCCGGGCCCGAACTGCACGAGCGGTTCCGGCGGCTGACGCCGGGCGCGATCAGCCGCGACGACCGCTGGTGGGACATGGAGACCGGGCAGCTGACCTTCCCGTCCAGCCCCTGGAAGGAACCCTTCTACGCGGTGTACCGGAACGCCTCCGGCCAGGTCGACGGCCTGGCCACGTACTCCGTCACGGAACACCGGTGGGCGAACAAGTTCCCGAGGATGACGCTGGAGACGAACCGGCTGATCGCGGTCTCCCCGGCCGCGGAACTCGCGCTGTGGCGCTACCTGTTCTCCATCGACTGGATCACCGAACTGAAGTCCGGCTTCCGCGCCCCCGACGACGTCATGCCCCTGCTCCTCGGCGATCCGCGCGCCGCCAGGGTCGAGACGCACGCCGACTTCGTCTGGCTGCGGGTGCTCGACACCGTGCGCGCCCTGGAGGCCCGCACCTACACCGGCGCGGGCTCCCTCGTCCTGGACCTGCACGACGCCGCCGGCCTGGCCGGCGGCCGCTTCCGCCTGGAGACGGACGCGGACGGCAGGGCCTCCTGCACCCCGACCCGGGACGACGCCGACCTCTCGCTCGACATCGCCGAGCTGGCGACGCTGTACCTCGGCGACGAGTCCGTCCGGCGGCTGGCCGTCCTGGGCCGTGTCACCGAGGCCCGCCCCGGCGCCGCGGCCCGCGCGGACACCCTCTTCCGTACCCCCCGCCGCCCCTGGTGCCCGGACGGCTTCTGATCCCCCGGTTCCCCGTGTCCGCCGCCCCTACTGCGCCATCAGGATGGCGATCCCGGTGAGGGCGATGCAGGTGTAGGTGGTGCCCCGGTCCTTCCGATCGAGGGCGATCAGCCCGAAGACGATCGCCCACGCTGCGCCGTACCTCCATTGGACGAACTGCTCGAACAGGAATCCGAGAACAGGCATGGCAGGTCCCTCCTTCGTGGCGCTGGGTGGTGCGGAAGGCGGGTGGCGGCGGTATGTCCCGTACGTCGTTGGACGGTTGATGACGCTGACCCCCGTTGCGTCAACTTCGACAACTCCTCTGACAAATCTCCCCGAAGTCGCCTGAGCTGCTACCTACAAGTTTTCCCGGTTGAAGGAGATCCACAAACTTGCATCAGTCTTAGTCAGTCAACTCCCAGAAGTTGATGGAGAGTTGTAGCCTGGAACGTATGAGTCCGAGCAGCCCGGAGCACAACGGCGCGGTGCCGCCCTTTCGGCGCATCGCGCGGGAACTGCGCGCCGAGATGGACCGCGGCGAGCTGGCCGCCGGCGACCAGATCCCGACCCAGGAGGCGCTGAGCAGGCGCTTCAAGGTGTCCCGGGCCACCGTGCAGCGGGCGCTGGACGAGTTGCGGAAGGACGCCTACATCGACTCCCAGCGGGGCCGCGGGTCGTACGTCCTGCGGGCCTCGGGCGCCTCCCGGCCGGAGCACGAGGGCCGGTCGCACACGGGGCCCGGACCGGCGGGGGTCGAGCTGGCCGAGCACCTCGAAGCCGCCTTCCGCGCACCCCGCGTCACCCTGGACTCCTTCTCGCTCACCGCGGAGACGCTCAACTCGGCGATGCAGGGCCCGCTCCGGCTCATCCAGGCGGGCGAGCTCGAACCCCCGCAGTCGGTGACCGTCCGGCTGCTGCTGCCCTTCCCCGGCGCCCAGCTGGCCGTGCCGCGGCTGGTCGGCGACCCGGAGGACGTGCGTCCGCGGGAGCGGCTGCGGCGGCTGGCGCAGAGCCACGCGCTCGGTCTGCAGAGCTCCGTCGGCCGGCTGGCCGACCTGGGGCTGGTGACGCAGGTCTCCGTCGAGGTCAGATCCATGGCGGTCACGCCGGTGAACAAGCTCTACCTGCTCAACGGGACGGAGGCGCTGTTCGGCTACTACAAGGTCGTCCAGCGCACGGTGTCCTACCGCGGGGAGGACATGGACATCTACGACTTCCTGGGGCTCGGGGCCACGCTCTTCCACTACTCCGCGGGCGGTGTCGTGCCCGACCCGTACAGCGCCGAGTTCGTGCGCCGGTCACGGGATTGGTTCGATTCCGTCTGGTCAACCATCGCCGAGCCGTTGAGACTTTTCGAGTGACCTTCCGCCCGCGCCCAGCCGCCGGCCGACGGACCCGCCGTGAACTCATCGTCGCCGCACAGTGCGTGCTCTTCGACTTCGACGGTCCGCTGGCGGGACTCTTCGCCCACCGCACCGCGCAGGAAGTGGCCCGGGTGCTGCGCCGCCAGTTGGCCGACTGGGGGCTTGCGCCCGCCCTCAAAGATCCGGACAACCCCCTCCAGGTGCTGCGGGACACCGCCGCGGCGTACCGGGGGACGGAATCGGGCCACCGGGTGGCTGAGCTGAATCGCCTGCTCACCGCCGAGGAGGTGTGCGCCGCGTGGTCGGCCGCGCCCACCGAGTACGCCTACGAGCTGGTCGTCTGGCTCGTCGCGCGCGGGAGCAGGGTCGCCGTCGCGACCAACAACTCGGCGGAGGCCGCGTACGTGTACCTGGACCGGATGGGGCTGGCCCCGTTCTTCGGCCGGCACGTCCACGGCCGGCCGGCCGATCCCGGGCTGCTCAAGCCCCATCCGCACTGCCTCCAGGAGGCGTTGCGCTCCACGGGGACGCGCCCCCGGGACGGGCTGATGATCGGAGACTCCGCCGACGACTGCAGCGCGGCTCTAGCGGCCGGTGTCACGTTCCTGGGCTACGCGAGGGATGAGACGAAGCGGCTGGAGCTGGAGGTGGCCGGGGCCGAACACATCACCGACTCGCTCGCGCACCTCTTCGAAGAAGATCGGTAAACGTAACCGTTAGGGTCGCTCGATCCGGCGGAACGGGCACTATTCTCAACGCCACGCGAGGCTGTGGGACGGGGAGTGCACGTCAGCGATACGAGTTCACAGTCGGAGAATCCGGTGACCACGACGACAGTGGCGAAGGTCGAATCCCTGGAAGGAGTCGAGCGGGTCGAGGGCCCTTTCCAGGGCTACCACAACGTGACCTACGCGGTCAGACTCGACCCCGGCTCCCCGCTCGGCCTGGGTGCCCGCCGGATGAAACTCCGGGAGCCGCGTCCCGGTGTCTTCTGGTTCGACCTGCGGGTCTTCCGGTCCGAGGACCAGCTGCTGCCCGTCCTCCAGGGGCGGATTCCGCGCATCCCGCTCGTCACGAAGATCGACGGGCACGCCTCCGCGATCTCGTTCATCGAAGGCCGCACGCTGGGCAGCCTGCGCGGCCAGGGCGGCAGCACCATGGTCGGTCCCGGGTTCCTCGACCAGATCGAGGAGCTCTTCCGCCATCTCGCGGCCTTCGACGTCGCGGAGCTGCCGGCGACGCCGCAGCGGCCGTGCAGGTGCGCGCTGCTGCGCGGCGACGGGAGTTCCACGGCGTTCCTGCGGGGCGTGGTGCACTTCACCCGCAAGCACGTCTACGCCCCGCACCGCAAGCGGTTCGCCCAGCTGCTGGCCGACCTCGACGTGCCGGAGGGCGTGCTGGGCAGGTTCGGGCGGGAGCTGCCGCAACTGACCCGGCGCCCCTACCGGTTGCTCCACGGCGACCTGCACCGGCAGAACTTCATCGTCGACGCCGACGGCGGCCTGTGGACCATCGACTGGGAGCTGGCGCTGGTCGGCGATCCGCTCTACGACCTGGCGACCCATCTGCACCTCATGCGCTACCCGCTGCCGCAGGAGCGCGAGGTCACCCTGCGCTGGAAGCGGGCGGTGGGCGAGGCGGCGGCCCGGGGAGCGGACGAGGACCTGCCGCACTACCGGGCCTACAAACGTATCCAATCCGTCTTCACGGACGTCATCCGCGGGGCGACCGGACTGGACGCCGCTCTCGACCACGCGCAGCTGCGGCAGGTCGCCGCCACCGTCTGGCGGACGCTGCGGGCCGCGCAGGAGCCGCTGGGGCTGGAGAAGGTGGTGTCGCGGGTGGTCGTGGAGGCCGCTTTCGAGGCCTGGCACCGGCGGCACGCCGCCCCCGTCACTGGAGGCCGAGGGCCATCCACTTGGCCGGGTCGCTGAGCGGCTCGAAGCCGATCCTGGCGTAGACGCCGTGGGCGTCGGCGGTGGCGAGGAGGATGCGGCGCAGCCCCGACGGGGCGAGGTGGTCGCGCACGGCGGTCACCAGGGCGACGCCCAGGCCCTTGCCGCGGGTGGCGGGGTCGACGTAGACGTCGCAGAGCCAGGCGAAGGTGGTGTGGTCCGTGATGACCCGGGCGTAGGCCAGCTGGGCGCCGGAAGCGGTGTCGTAGAGGCCGAAGTTGAGCGAGTTCGCGATGGCGCTGTCCTGCTTCTCGCGGCTCCTGCCGAGCGCCCAGTAGGCGTCGGTGGAGAGCCAGTGGTGGATGCGGGCGGCATCCAGCCGGGCGGGGTCCGTCGAGATCTCATAGGTGTCGTCGTCCATGGCGGCGAGGCTGCCAGGGCGGGGTCGCGGCGTCGACCCGATATTTCAATGGTGCAGCGTTGCTTAGCGGTCCGCGAAGAACAATTAACTGGACCTTGACTGTCGGTGTGCGGCACGCTCGGCGGCATGGAGACGGACCGGCCGCTCGGCGGCATCCACGTGCCCTTGATCACTCCCTTCGACCCGGACGGAACGGTGGCCACCGCCGCCCTGGAGGCCCTCGCGCACGAGATCCTCGACGCGGGCGCGAGCGGACTCACCGCGCTCGGCACCACCGCCGAGGCCGCGACCCTCGACGCGGCGGAGCGGGCCGACGTCACCGCGGTCGTCGGCCGGGTGTGCCGGGAGCGCGGGGCCTGGCTGACGCTGGGCGCCGGGTCGAACGACACCCGGCGGTCGGGGCAGGAGCTGAGCGCGCTCGCGGGGACCGGAGCGGACGCCGCGCTCGTCCCCGTGCCGTACTTCACCCGGCCCTCCGAGGCCGGGGTCGTCGCGCACTTCGAGGCGCTGGCCGCGGAGAGCCCGCTGCCGCTGATCATCTACAACATCCCGTACCGCTCGGGGCAGACGCTCGGCATCGACGCGCTGCTGCGGCTCGCCGCCGTCCCCGGCGTCGTCGGCGTGAAGCACGCGGTCGGCGCGATCGACGAGGACACGGTGGCGCTGCTCGGCGCGGAGCCGCCCGGCTTCGCCGTCATGGCGGGCGACGACGTCTTCGCCCCCGCGCTGCTCGCCCTCGGCGCGGCGGGCGGCATGCTCGCCTCCGCGCACCTGCTGACCGACCGCTGGGTCGCCCTGGCCGCGACCGGCGACCGGGCGCTGGGACACCGGCTGGCGGCCCTCGCGGCGGCGCTGTTCAGCGAGCCGAACCCCACGGTGATCAAGGCCGTGATGCACGCCCACGGCCGCATCCCCGGACCCGGCGTCCGCCTGCCGCTGCTGCCGGCCGGCCGCCCATCGCTTGAGACGGCCCTCCGGGTACACGACGCGGCAGGGGATACTCGGGACCGTACGCACGCATTGATCGGAGAGGCGTCATGAGGATCGGAATCGTCGGAGCGACCGGCCAGGTGGGCGGAGTCATGCGCAAGGTGCTCGCCGAGCGCGCCTTCCCGGTGAAGGAGCTGAGGCTGTTCGCCTCGGCCCGTTCGGCCGGGAGCACCCTGCCGTGGCAGGACGGCGAGATCGTCATCGAGGACGCCGCCACGGCCGACTACTCCGGGCTGGACATCGTCCTGTTCTCGGCGGGCGGGGCCGCGTCCAGGGCGCTGGCGCCCAAGGTCGCCGCGGCCGGCGCGGTCGTCATCGACAACTCGTCCGCCTGGCGGCTGGACCCCGAGGTCCCGCTGGTGGTCTCCGAGGTGAACCCGCACGCGATCGCGGACCGCCCCAAGGGCATCATCGCCAACCCGAACTGCACGACGATGGCCGTCATGCCCGTCCTGCGCCCGCTGCACGACGAGGCCGGGCTGACGGCGCTGATCGCCACCACGTACCAGGCCGTCTCCGGCTCCGGCGTGGCCGGCGTCGCCGAGCTCGACGGCCAGATCGGCAAGCTCGCCGACCGGGCCGCCACGCTCGCCTTCGGCGGCCAGGACGTCGAGCTGCCGGAGCCGGGCGTCTACGCCCGCCCGATCGCGTTCAACGTGCTGCCGCTGGCCGGCTCGATCGTCGACGACGGCAGCTTCGAGACCGACGAGGAGCAGAAGCTCCGCAACGAGAGCCGCAAGATCCTGGAGATCCCGGAGCTGAAGGTCTCGGGCACCTGCGTGCGCGTGCCGGTCTTCACCGGGCACTCGCTGCAGGTCAACGTGCGCTTCGAGCGTCCGCTCAGCGTCGAGCGCGCCTACGAGCTGCTGGCCGCCGCCCCCGGCGTCGAGCGCTCCGAGATCCCCACCCCGCTGCAGGCGGCCGGCCAGGACCCGACCTTCGTCGGCCGGATCCGCCGGGACGAGACCGTGGACAACGGCCTCGCCCTCTTCTGCTCCAGCGACAACCTCCGCAAGGGCGCGGCGCTCAACGCCGTCCAGGTGGCGGAGCTGGTCGCGGCGGAGCTGACCGCCGCGCGCTGAGCCCCGCCCGCGCGCTGAGCCCCGTCACGCTGGACGCGTACGTGCTGACCGCCGTCAGAACGCCTTGCCGGTCTCCTCGGCGATCAGCACGTACGACGTCTTGCCGTCCAGCGACTCGCGGATGATGTCCGCGTGCCCGGCGTGCCGGGCCGCCTCCTCGATGAGGTGCAGCAGCACCCAGCGGGCGTTGACCCGCATGCCGGCCGGGAACCACGGCGCCTCCGGCAGCGGTGCGCTCACCTCCAGGTCCGGCAGGCCGAGGATCGTCTCCTCGGTCCGCCGGGCCACGGCCGCGTACTCCTCCAGCACCCCGGCCACGGTCTCGTCGCCGACCAGTTGGAAGTCCTCGTGCCAGTTGGACTCGTCCCGTTCGCGGGCCGCCGGCCGCCCCATCAGCGTCGTCTGGATCCAGTTCTCCTCGCAGCTCGCCGCGTGCTTGACCAGGCCGCTCAGTGACAGCTCGCTCACGCTCGGCCGGGACGCGGCCTGCTCGTCGGTCAGCCCGAGGACGGCCCGGCGCAGGGCACCGCGCTGCGCCTCCAGGAAGGACAGCAGGGCATCCCGCTCGCTCTGCTCGCCGGTCTTCCCCGGCTGCACCAGTGTCGGCATGACGACCACCTCTCGTTCGGTCTCGATGCCTCGACTCTAGGAACCCTTGCGGTCAGCCTCTGTCCGCAAGGCCGAAGAGGGACTCAGCAATCTGCGCGGCCCCGGCCCCTGCTCGCCGAGGGCGTCGTGCGGGTTGGCCAGGTGGCACGAGTCGATCGACAGGCAGCCGCAGCCGATGCAGTCGGTGAGGCGGTCGCGCAACTGCTCCAGCTGGGTGATCCTGCTGTTCAGATCGTCGCGCCAGCGCTCCGAGACCAGCGCCCAGTCCGCCCGGTTCGGCGTCCGCCCCTCCGGCAGCAGCCCCAGCACCTCGCGGATCCGCGCCAGCGGGATGCCGACCCGCTGCGAGATCCGGATGAAGGCGACCCGGCGCAGCGTGTCGCGGCTGTAGCGGCGCTGGTTCCCGGACGTGCGACGGCTGCGGATGAGCCCCTCGCGCTCGTAGAAGCGCAGCGCGGACGGCGGGACGCCGCTGCGGTCGGACAGTTCCCCGACGGTGGCTTCCTTGGCGTTCCACGGGAGTTGGGTCATGGCGGCCACAGTAGCGGCCGACCTGAACCATCGTTCAGGTCCGGATCGGGGAGGGCTGCGACAGGGCGGGAACAGGGCGGGACCAGGGCGCGAAAAAACTTTCCCGGACGTGTCGATCCGGGGAGTCCCCGTTCGACGCATCAGATAGAAGCAGGGTTCGACGACGGAGAAGCACGAGAAGGAGCCACCACGATGCGCTACATGATGATGCTGCGGGTCGACGAGAACACGGACCTCGTCCCGAGCGAGCAGCTGATGGAGGACATGGGCAAGCTCCTGGAGGAGATGACGAAGGCCGGCGTGCTCCTCGACACCGCCGGTCTGCGGCCGACCTCGGAGGGCACCCGCATCAAGCTGTCCGGCGGCAGGCTGACCGTGACCGACGGGCCCTTCACCGAGGCGAAGGAAGTCATCGGCGGCTACGCGATGCTGGACGTGAAGACCAAGGAGGAGGCGCTGGAGTGGGCCTCCCGCTTCCTGCGGCTGCACGGCGACGGCTGGGAGATCGAGTCGGAGGTCCGCCAGATCGAGGGGATGAACGACTGATCGGGACGGCGAACGGCTGACCCGTCCGCGGCGGCCCGCCGCTCCTCCGGTCGCGAGCCACAGCGGGCCGCCGCGGGCCGCCGGGGGCTGTCGCGGCTTGTCGCGGGTTGCCGCCCCGCGGACGGGGATGCTCTGATGGGTCGCCATGACGGCACCGAGCCCCCGCCCCGACGCCCACCGCGCGATCGAGGCGGTGTGGAGGATCGAATCGGCACGGCTGATCGCCGGGCTCGTGCGGCTCGTGCGCGACATCGGCCTCGCCGAGGAGCTGGCGCAGGACGCCCTCGTCGCGGCGCTGGAGCAGTGGCCCGGGTCGGGCGTCCCGGACAACCCGGGCGCCTGGCTCATGGCCACCGCGAAGCACCGCGCGATCGACCTCCTGCGCCGCAAGGAGCGCCTCGCCCGCAAGCTCGACGTGCTCGGCCACGAGCTGGAGAACGCGGGGCACGGCCCGCCGGCCGACGTCGAGGCCGTGTTCGACGGCGACATCGAGGACGACCTGCTGCGGCTGGTCTTCACCGCCTGCCACCCGGTGCTCTCCACGGAGGCGCGCGTCGCGCTCACGCTGCGGCTGCTGGGCGGTCTGCGGACCGAGGAGATCGCCCGCGCGTTCCTCGTCCCGGAGTCGACGGTCGCCCAGCGGATCGTGCGGGCCAAGAAGGCGCTGGCCGACGCGGACGTCCCCTACGAGGTGCCGGCCGGGCCGGAGCTGGCCGGCCGGCTGGCGTCCGTCCTGGAGGTCATCTACCTGGTCTTCAACGAGGGGTACGCGGCGACGGCCGGCGACGACCTGATGCGCCCCGCGCTCTGCGCCGAGGCGCTGCGGCTGGGCCGCGTCCTGGCCGCGCTGATGCCGAAGGAGCCCGAGGTGCACGGCCTCGTCGCGCTGATGGAGATCCAGTCGTCACGCTCCGCCGCCAGGACGGGTCCTGCGGGCGAGCCGGTCCTGCTGCTCGACCAGGACCGCTCGCGCTGGGACCTGCTGCTCATCCGCCGCGGGTTCGCCGCGCTGGAGCGGGCCGCCGCGCTCGGCGGCCCGCCGGGACCGTACGTCCTGCAAGGGGCGATCGCCGCGGGCCACGCCCGCGCCCGCACCGCGGGCGAGACCGACTGGCGGACCATCGCCGGGCTCTACGAACAGCTCGCCGCGCGCACCCCGTCCCCCGTCGTGGAGCTGAACCGCGCCGTCGCGCTCGCCATGGCCGACGGGCCGGCCGCCGGCCTGGAGCTCGTCGACACGCTGACCGACGAGCCGTCCCTGGCCGGCTACCACCTGCTGCCGACCGTCCGCGGCGACCTCCTGGCCCGGCTCGGCCGGTACGAGGAAGCCGGCCAGGAGTTCGCCCGCGCCGCCGCCCTCACCCGCAACGCCCGCGAGCGCACGCTGCTGGAGCAGCGCGTGGCGGAGTGCGACCGGCGCCGTGACGGCTCTCACACCCCGTAATCGCGCCTTTTGCAAGCGATGTGCTTGCAATAGTTAGCAGCGATGGTGCAGCATCGAGGCATGGCTTCACTGAACGTCGGCAACGTCGGCGAGTACCTGCGGGAGCAGCGGCGCAACGCGCAGCTGTCGCTGCGGCAGCTCGCGGACGCCGCCGGGGTTTCCAACCCCTACCTCAGCCAGATCGAGCGCGGGCTGCGCAAGCCCAGCGCCGAGATCCTGCAGCAGCTCGCGAAGGCGCTGCGGATCTCCGCGGAGACCCTGTACGTCCAGGCCGGAATGCTCGAGGAGCGCGACCGGGACGAGCTGGAGGTCCACGCGGCGATCCTGGCCGATCCGACGATCAACGAGCGGCAGAAGCAGGTGCTGATCCAGATCTACGAGTCGTTCCGCAAGGAGAACGCCGTGGTGGAGGAGCAGGTGCCGGCGGACCCGGCGCCGGCGGACCCGGTGCGGCCGAAGACCGTTCGACCCGCCTGACCGCTCGACCCGCGTCACCGTTTCGACCCGCTCTACCGGCGCGTTCGCAGCGCGCCCGGCACACCGTACGCAGACACCGTGCGCATGACCACGCGTCAACAACCCCCGTCCGGGAGGACCCTCATGGCGATCACCGATGACATCGTGAAGACGCTCAAGGACCCGACGCCGCTCTACGCGGTGGCCGGTACCGCCGACCTCGCCGCCGAGAAGCTGCAGCGGGTGCCCGCGCTGATCGAGAAGATCCGCGCCGAGGCTCCCGAGCGCATCGAGAAGATCCGCAACACCGACCCGAAGGTGATCCAGGACCGCGTCGCCGCGCAGGCCAAGGACGCCCAGACGAAGGTGACCGAGGCCCTCGGCTCCGTCGAGCTGGACCTGAAGAAGATCGGCGAGTCCGTCCAGGACTTCGCGCTCCAGGGCGTCGGCCGGGCCGCCGAGGCCGCGGTGAAGGTCCAGGAGACCTACGGCACGCTGGCCGAGCGCGGCAAGGGCGCCGTGGCGACCTGGCGCGGCGAGGTGGCCGACGAGATCGAGGAGATCGCCGTGGCGGTCGAGCCCGACCCGCGTCCGGCGGCCGAGTCCACCTCGGCTCCGACGGCGGACGCCTCGGCGTCCGCACCGGCCAAGAAGCCCGTCGCGAAGAAGACCCCGGCGAAGAAGCCGGCCGCCAAGCCGGCCGAGTAGTACGCGCCACGCACCGGACGGACCGGGCACGCTCAGCGTGCCCGGTCCGTTGTGCGAGCAGGACCGGTACGGTGGCGGCGACGGTTTATCGGGCATCCGGCCGAGCCCGGGCAGACGGACAAGGCGGTGGGCGGCGTGTTGGTCACGGGGTTCTTCGGGGTGGTGGCCCTGATCTCCTGGGGGCTGTTCCTCTTCGCGCTCTTCGCGTTCATTGATGCCGCGGTCCGCCGCGAGGACGCCTACCGCGCGGCCGGCAAGAAGACCAAGGCCTTCTGGCTGATCGTCCTCGGCCTCGCGGCCCTGGTGATGAAGTTCTTCTCGATCTTCGACTTCCTGCCGGCGTTCGGCCTGGTCGCGGTGATCGTCTATATGGTCGACGTCCGTCCGGCCATCAAGCAGATCACCGGCGGCGGCCGCCGGGGCGGCGGCAGCAGCAGCGACGGCCCGTACGGACCGTTCCGCCGCTGACCTCCCGCACCTGGGCAGCGGCCCTGGATAGCGGCCCTCAGCCGTCGGAGCGCTGCAGCTGGGCCGGCAGGCCCGTGATCCGGGCCGGGGCGACGCGGTCGAGCAGCACGACGGCGACGTCGTCCGTCAGCTCCCCGCCGTTCAGCTCGCGCGCCTCGGTGACGGCCGCGTCCAGCAGGCACTCGCCGCGCAGCCCGCCGGCCAGCTGCCGGGTGATCATCTCGACCATCCCGTCCTGGCCGAGCCGCTGCGTGCCCGTACCGACCCGGCCCTCTATCAGCCCGTCGGTGTAGAGCATCAGACTCCAGGACGCGCCCAGTTCGACGTCGATCCGGCTCCACGCGGTCTGCTCCAGCAGCCCCAGCGCGGGACCGCCCGCCTCGTACGGCAGCAGCCGCGGCACGCCGTCGGCGCCGGTCAGCAGCGGGGCCGGGTGCCCGGCCAGATACAGGTCGGCGCGCACGCAGCCCGGCGCGATGTCCACGGTGCAGAGCGTCGCGAAGGTCTCGTCGTCGGCGCGCTCGTTCTCCAGCACCTTCTGCAGGGTGCTCAGCAGCAGGTCGCCGCTGAGCCCGGCGAACGTCAGCGCGCGCCACGCGATCCGCAGTTGGACGCCGAGCGCGGCGGCGTCCGGGCCGTGGCCGCAGACGTCGCCGATCATGGCGTGCACCGTGCCGTCCGCCGTGCGCACGGTGTCGTAGAAGTCGCCGCCGAGCAGCGCGCGGCTGCGCCCCGGCCGGTACCTGGCCGCGAACCGCAGGTCGACGCCGTCCAGCAGGGGCTTGGGCAGCAGCCCGCGCTCCAGCCGGGAGTTCTCCTGGGCGAGCAGCCGGGTCTCGGTCAGCTGGCGCTGCGCGAGGTCGGCGCGCTTGCGCTCCACGGCGTAGCGGATCGCCCGCGTCAGGTGCGAGCCGTCGAGCTCGTCGCGGGTGAGGTGGTCCTGCGCGCCGATCCGCACCGCCTCACCGGCGTCGCCCGTCTCACCCGCGTTCTCGCCGGTCAGCACGAGGACGGCCGTGGTGGGCGCGATCAGCAGCAGCCGGCGCAGGCTCTCCAGCCCGTCGCCGTCCAGCACCAGCAGGACGCAGTGCACGTCGTCGGTGAGCAGCCGCTCGGCCTCGGTGAGGTTGCGCGCCCGGCGCAGGCGCACCCGGTACCCGCCGCCGTCGTGCAGCTCGGGCGCGGTGAAGGTGCCCGCCGGATCGTCGCCGATGACCAGCAGCGTCAGCGCGGGCGCTGACGGATCCTGGCGCTGGCGGGGCACGGGCAGGACGGCGGAGCCGTCCGCCTCACCGGCGTGCGGTACCCCTGTTGCGGTCATCGGACTGTTCCTTCCCTCCCCCCGAGGGTCATTGACAGGCGACCCTAGCGGCAGCGCGCGGTGTGGCGGGAGGCCACGAGGTAAACCGCCTGTGTCATATGCGGCGGTCAGAGGGGGATTTCAGCTCCGATACGCGGATCCGGACATGACATACATCACCCGGCCGGCACCCGGCCCCCGCGCATGACGATCACCCTGTGCAACGCCGTGGGCCGCGGCCGGTCACCCGGGGCGGACCGCGCCGAGGATCCTCATGGAGCCGGCCCCGGCCATGGTGACGTTCCGGCCGGGCCGGGGAGCGTGCACGATGGCGCCGTCCCCGACGTAGATCCCCACGTGGCTGGCGTCGTCGAAGTAGATGACCAGGTCGCCCGGGCGCATCCGGTCGACCGGCACGTGCGGCAGCAGCCGCCACTGCTCCTGCGACGTCCGCGGGATGTTCCGGCCCGCCGCCGCCCACGCCCGCTGGGTCAGCCCCGAGCAGTCGTACGAGGACGGCCCGTCCGCGCCCCACACGTAGGGCCGGCCGATCTGCGCCGCCGCGAACGCCACCGCCCGCCTGCCCTGCGCGCTCGCGTCGCCCGCCGCCACGGGCGGCCGGGCCAGCCGCCGGCCCGCGTCGCTCCGGGTCCACGCCAACTGCGCCTGGTACGCGGTCTCGTCCTCCAGCCGTTGCAGGCGCAGCCGCTCCTGCTCCCGCAACGAGGCGAGCAGCGCCTTCGCCCGCGCGAGCCGCGACTCGACCAGGCTCCTGGCGTCCGCCGACTTCTTCCGGGTCGCGACCAGCGCCTCCCACTCGACGGTGGCCGCGTGCGCGTAGCCGTCCAACGCCGCCTGGGTGGAGGTGAGGTCGCGGATCGTGGCGTTCTGGGCCCGCGCCCCGCGCTGCGCCAGGCTCGCGTCGGACAGGAACGTCTCGGGGTCGGAGGAGAGCGCGAGTTGCATCTCGTCCGTCATCCCGCCGCTGCGGTACTGCGCCCGCGCCATCGCTCCCGCCTGGTCCCTCAGCGTGGCCAGGCGCGTCTGGGCGGTGTCCAGCGAGACGGCGAGCGCCACCAGGTTCCGCTGCTGCGCCAGCACCTGCTCCTCGGCCGCGTTGAACGCCTCCGTGGCCGCTTCCGCCTGGTGGTAGAGGGTGTTGACCTCGGCCTGCACCTGGGCGAGCGTCCTCGGCGGCTCGGCGTGCGCGGCCCCGGGCACCGCCAGCGTCGCTGCCGCGCAGAGCAGGGCCGTGCACACGGCGGCCGCGCCGCGCGATGGTTTCGCCGCCATCCCGTCACCACCTTGTATCTGACGGATCGTCACATGGGAGGGGATGGTGCCACGACGTGCCGCAATGCGACAGGGGCAGCGGTGAATTGGCGGCTGGGGCTCCGGGGGCGCGGGGGCTCGGGGTGCTTCGAGGGCTCGGGGTGCGGGTGGCGGACAGGGCTCCGGGTGCGGGCGGTGGACCGCGGAGGTCCGTGGGATCCGGCTCCGGTGGTCCGGGGGTCCGGTGGCTCAGGACCCGCGCGGGGCCAGTGCCTCCCAGCGCACCGTGACCTCGCCCTGCCGCCAGCGGTCCGCGCGGTCGGTGAGCGGCCAGCCGCCGTCCGCCAGGAGGCGCACGCTGCGGATCCAGCGCTGCCGCGCGCCGAGGGACGCGAACGGCGCCGCCGTCGCCCACGCCCGGTCGAACTCCGTCAGGAACGCGTGCACCGGCTCGCCGGGGACGTTCCGGTGGATCAGCGCCTTCGGCAGCCGCTCCGCGAGGTCGGACGGCCGGTCCAGCGATCCGAGCCGGGTCGCGAACGTGACCGTGCGCGGCCCCTCGGGTCCGATCGCCACCCACACGTGCCGGCGGCCGATCTCGTCGCAGGTGCCCTCCACGAGGAGCCCGCCCGGCGCCAGCCGGTCCCGCAGCCGGTCCCAGACGGCCGGCACGTCGCCCTCGCCGTACTGCCGCAGCACGTTCGCCGCCCGGATCAGGACGGGCCGCCGGGCCGGCCGCCCGCCGGCGGCCCCCGGCAGCGACACCTCGAACCCGCCGTGCGCGAACGTCAGCCCGTCCCGCCGGTACGGCCCGGCCGCGGCGACCCGCGCCGGGTCGATCTCCAGACCGACCACCTCGGCGTCCGGCCGGACGGTGCGCAGCCGCCCCAGCAGCTCGACGGCCGTCCAGGGCGCCGCCCCGTACCCCAGGTCCACGGCCACCGGATCGGCCGTCCGCCGCAGCTCGGGCCCGAGCACGTGCGCGATCCACCGGTCCATCCGCCGCAACCGGTTCGGGTTCGTGGTGCCACGGGTGATGGTGCCGACGGGTCGTGCCATGGTTCGACTTTAGGTGCTGCTCCCACGGGGTGGCCGCCGCCTCCACGGGGTAGCCGCCCCGCACAGCGGAACCGTACGGCGGACCCGGCCCTCGCACCCCCGGCAAAAAGTTCGGCAAAGCGGAAATGGGAATGGTCGGTTCCGGCGTTCCACGGTTGAACGGATCCGTCCGGCCGAATGGAGAGCGGCGTGACCCAGCACATGGCACGGCTCGGTGCCCTGCGCGGCTACGCGCAATCGCGCCGACTGCGCCGGCCCGTCCTCGGCCGCGGCGTACCGCGCCGGGTGGCGATGCTCAGCGTGCACACCTCGCCCCTCGACCAGCCCGGCACCGGCGACGCCGGCGGGATGAACGTCTACATCGTGGAGCTCGCGAAGCGCCTCGCCGAGATCAACATAGAGGTCGAGATCTTCACCCGCGCCACGACCGGCGCCCTGCCGCCCACCGTCGAGCTGGCCCCCGGCGTCCTCGTCCGGCACATCGACGCGGGCCCCTACGAGGGGCTGGCCAAGGAGGAGCTGCCCGCGCAGCTCTGCGCCTTCACCCACGGGGTCATGCAGGCCGAGGCGGGCCACCGACCCGGCCACTACGACCTCGTGCACTCCCACTACTGGCTCTCCGGCCACGTCGGCTGGCTCGCGGCGGAGCGCTGGGGCGTCCCCCTCGTGCACGCCATGCACACCATGGCGAAGGTCAAGAACGCCGCGCTCGCCCAGGGCGACACCCCCGAGCCGGCCGCCCGCGTCATCGGCGAGACCCAGATCGTGGAGGCCGCCGACCGGCTGGTCGCGAACACCGACGAGGAGGCGGACGAGCTCGTCCGCCACTACGGCGCGCAGCCCGCCAAGGTGGCCGTCGTCCACCCCGGCGTGAACCTGGACCGCTTTCGGCCGGCCGACGGCCGAGCCGCCGCGCGGGCCCGCCTCGGCCTGCCGCAGGACGCCCTGATCCCGCTCTTCGCGGGCCGCATCCAACCGCTCAAGGCCCCGGACGTGCTGCTGCGCGCCGTCGCGGTGCTGCTGGCCGAGGACCCGTCGCTGCGCGAGCGGCTCGTCGTCCCGGTGGTCGGCGGCCCCAGCGGCAGCGGCCTCAGCAAGCCGGAGCGGCTGCACAAGCTGGCCGCGCGGCTCGGGGTCAGCGACGTCGTACGGTTCCAGCCGCCGGTCGACCAGCAGCGGCTCGCGGACTGGTACCGGGCCGCGACCGTGCTGGTGATGCCCTCGTACAGCGAGTCCTTCGGCCTGGTCGCGATCGAGGCGCAGGCCTGCGGCACGCCGGTGATCGCCGCCGCCGTCGGCGGTCTGCCGGTGGCCGTGAAGGACGGCGAGACGGGGTTCCTGATCCCGGGCCACGACCCGGCCGACTACGCACGGGCGCTGCGCCGCTTCATCGAGCTGCCGCACCTCGGCGACCAGCTGGGGGAGGCCGCCGCCCGGCACGCCCAGGGCTTCGGCTGGGGGAGGGCGGCGGCGTCGACCGCCGACGTCTACACCGCCGCGATGCAGGAACACCGCCGTCACCTACGATCGGTTCATGGCTGAGCACGGACAGACAGCAGGAACGGGACAGGCCGGGGTACCGGACGCCGAGGGCGCCGCGGAAGCCGCGGAGGAGTCCGGCCCGGACGTCCTGACGGCCGAGCTGGCCGCCCGCGACACCGTCGAGCGGGCGCTGGAGGAAGCCGGTCTCGAGTGGGAGAGCCCGCAGCCCGGCACGTACGTCGCCAAGATCCCCGGCACCCGCAAGCTGTCCACCACCTGCTCGCTGATCGTCGGCCGGCACACGCTCTCCCTCAACGCGTTCGTCGTCCGCCACCCCGACGAGAACGAGGAAGCGGTCTACCGCTGGCTGCTGGAGCGCAACCTCCGGCTCTACGGGGTGGCCTACGCGATCGACCGGCTCGGGGACGTGTACCTGACCGGCCGCGTCCCGCTCGCCGCGGTGACGGTCGACGAGATCGACCGGCTGCTCGGCGCGGTCCTGGAGAACGCGGACGGCTCGTTCAACACGCTGCTGGAGCTCGGGTTCGCGGCCTCGATCCGCAAGGAGTACGCCTGGCGCGTCTCGCGCGGGGAGTCGACGCGCAATCTGGATGCGTTCACACATCTGACCGGTGCCGACAAGTCGGCGGCAAGGGGCGACTGATCGGCCCCCGCCCCTCCCCACCTCGTACCGTCACCCCATAACGCCTGTCGCAGACTTCTGCGGTCCGACCCCTTCCCGTCCCCCGTCGGCCCATGGCACCCTCATGCCGTCGCACATCTGAATAGTGTTCAGATACGTGAAAGGCGGGGTCATGACGATCAGTCGCAGGAGACTGCTCACCGGAGCCATCCAGGTCACCACGGCGGCGGTGGCCGCCACCGCGCTCGGCGGCCGCACCGCCCTCGCGGCGGCGGCCGAGCCTGGGTCGGCGGGCACGCCCTCCCCCCTCTGGGCGGAGTTCAAGGCCGCGCCCTACACCCACCCGCAGATCCCGAACATCGCCCGCGCGGGGTACAACGGCGGCGAGCGGACCTTCCCCCGCCGTCCCGTCCGCGCCAACGTCCTGCACTACGGCGCCAAGGCGGACGGCTCGGCGGATGCCGCGCCCGCCATCAACCGGGCCATCGCCGAGGTCGGGAAGCGCGGCGGCGGCACGGTCCTGCTGCCGCGCGGCACCTACCGGATCGACGACGTCATCCAGCTCGGCTACAGCGACGTCACCCTGCGCGGCGAGGGCAGCGGCAGGACCAAGCTCTTCGCGACGCGCTCGCTCACCGAGATCATCGGCGCCTACGGCAGCCGCTACGGCGGCACCAAGTCGTCCTGGTCCTGGGCCGGCGGCCTGGTCTGGGTCTGCCCGCGCGAGCGCTACCGCACCCTCACCGACGCGATCAGGGCCAAGGCCTGGCCGTTCGAGGGCTGGACCGGCAACAAGCGCGACGAGTGGCGGACCCTCGCCGCCATCACGGCCGTCGCCAGGCAGGGCGACTTCACCGTCACCGTCGACGACGCCTCGCACCTGCGGCGCGGCGACCGCGTCCTGCTGCAGCTCGCGGACGACGCCGGGCACACCCTGCTCGACCACATGGCGGGCGACGTGGACGGCGCCGCGGTCTACAACTGGTCCGACAAGACCAAGGTGCTCTCGTACGTCCCCTACGAGTGGCCGGCCCGCGTCACCTCCGTCCGCGGCCACCGCGTCACCCTCGACCGGCCGCTGCCGCTCGACACGCGCCTGGCCTGGGCCCCGAAGCTGACGACGCTGATCGACCCCGTGGTGAACTCCGGCGTCGAGGGCCTGACCATCGAGATGGTGGAGACCCCGCAGGCCCAGCACCTGCTGGACACCGGCTACAACGGCCTGGTCCTGCAGTGCGCCTGGGACTGCTGGGTGGACGACGTGCGCGCCGTCAACGTCGACAACGGGTTCCTGCTCGTCGCCGCCAAGGGCTCCACCCTGCGCCGCACCCGCGTCTCGGGACGCGGCAGCCACCACCCGTACTGCTGCCGCGAGGGCTCCCACGACAACCTGATCGAGGACTTCGCGATCGACCAGCGGACCGTGCTGCCCGCCCCGGCCGGCACCCAGCTGCACGGCATCAACGTCGAGGGCCTGTCCAGCTACAACGTCTGGTCACGCGGCCGGATGGACATGGGCACCTTCGACACCCACCGCGGGCTGCCGTTCGCCAACGTCCGCACCGAGATCACCGTCGTCAACGACGGCCAGCACGGCGGCGACGCCAGCGCCGGGCCGCTCTACGGCGCCCGCTTCACCCACTGGAACGTCACCGTCCCCAACGGCCGGGCGGGCTGCGTCAAGATCGACGACGTGGCCCCGTACAGCGCCACGGTCGGCCTCTCCGAGGTCACCGCGTTCGGCCAGATCGACGTGCCGGACTTCACCGGCCCGCTCCACTCGCGCCTGGAGTCGTACGGGACCCCGGCGGTCACCCCGCCGAACCTCTACGAGGCCCAGCGCCGCCTCAACGGCTGCTCCTGACGGCAGCGGCGGATGCCGGTGCCGGCCCCGAGGCCGGCATCGGCACCTCTTCCCTCGCGACCGCCTCCAGCGCCTCGACCGCCTCCGACTCCGCGGCCTTCACCGGCCCCCGCGTCCGCAGCAGCGCCCAGTACCCGACGGCGGCGACCGTGCCGACGACCGCGCACGCGCCCCACGCCGCCTCGCCGCCCCAGCGGTCGAGCGCGAAGCCGCCCGCGAGCGGCCCGACGAAGGAGGCGGCCGACCAGGAGAGCGAGTACATGCCCTGGTAGCGGCCGCGCGCCCGGGCCGGCGCGAGGTCGGCGACGATCGCCATCGAGGCGGGCGCGTGCACGATCTCGCCGAGCGTCCACACCGTGACGGTGAGCGCGTAGAAGCCGACCGTGCCGGCGAACGCCGTCAGGCCGAAGCCCCAGCCCATCAGCAGGGCGCCGACGGCGAGCAGCGAGGCCGGGCTGCGGCCGGTCATCATGCGCGTGACGGGGATCTGCAGCAGCACCACCAGCAGTCCGTTGAGGCCGATGACCAGCCCGTACTGGCTCGCCGTGAACCCGGAGCGGCCCATGTCGACGGAGAGCGTGGTGGCGCCCTGCTGCCCCACGGTCCCGAGCAGGAAGGTGAGGCCCACCAGCGCCATGAACCGCTGGTCGCGCAGCACCTGGCCGAGCCCGGCGGGCTCCTCGTCGACGGCGGGGGAGGCGTCGGCTGCCGGCAGGGTCTCCTTGACCTTGAGGAAGACGACGATCGCGCAGAGCAGCGTCATCAGCGCGTCGCCGAGGAAGAGCCAGACGTAGCCCTGCGCGGCGATGAGTCCGGCAACGCCCGCCGAGACGCCGAAGCCGATGTTGATCGCCCAGTAGTTGAGGGCGAAGGCCCGCACCCGGTCCTTGGCCGGCACGAGGTCGGCCAGCATCGCCTGCAGGGCCGGCCGGGACGCGTTGCTGGTCACGCCGACGAGCCCGGCGACCGCCGCGATCGCCACCGGGTGGGTGACGAAGCCGAGCAGCGCCGTGACGGCGGCCGTGCCGAGCTGGGCGACGAGCATGGTGGCGCGTCGCCCGACGCGGTCCGCGAGCACGCCGCCGACGACGGCCGCGATCGAGCCGCCGAGCCCGTAGAGGGAGGCGACGAGGCCGGCGTACGAGGCGGAGAAGCCGCGCTCCACGGTCAGGTAGAGCGCGAGGAAGGTGACGACGAAGCCGCCGAGCCGGTTGACCAGGGTGCTGGTCCACAGCCACCAGAACTGCCGCGGGAGCCCCGACATCGTCTCCCGCACCGCCCGCCCGACGTCCGGCACTCCAGCCCCCCATGTAATGACCGCTAACGACCGGCGAAGCTTACCGTGGACACATGGGCGGGCGCTACGGGATTTCGATTAGGCTCGGGCCATGGCTGCTGCGTACAAGCTGATCCTCCTCCGCCACGGCGAGAGCGAATGGAACGCGAAGAACCTGTTCACCGGCTGGGTGGACGTCAATCTGAACGAGAAGGGCGAGAAGGAGGCGGTCCGGGGCGGCGAGCTCCTGAAGGCCGCCGGCCTGCTCCCCGACGTCGTGCACACCTCGCTGCAGAAGCGCGCGATCCGCACCGCGCAGCTCTCGCTCGAGGCCGCCGACCGCCACTGGATCCCGGTGCACCGCTCCTGGCGGCTCAACGAGCGGCACTACGGTGCCCTCCAGGGCAAGGACAAGGCGCAGACCCTCGCGGAGTTCGGCGAGGAGCAGTTCATGCTCTGGCGCCGCTCCTACGACACGCCGCCGCCGCCCCTCGAGGACGGCACGGAGTTCTCGCAGAGCGACGACCCGCGCTACGCCTCGATCCCCAGCGAGATCCGTCCCCGCACCGAGTGCCTCAAGGACGTCGTCGAGCGCATGCTGCCGTACTGGTACGACGGCATCGTCCCGGACCTGCTGGCCGGCCGCACGGTCCTGGTCGCCGCGCACGGCAACAGCCTGCGGGGCCTGGTCAAGCACCTGGACGGCATCTCCGACGCCGACATCTCCGGTCTGAACATCCCGACCGGCATCCCGCTCTCCTACGAGCTGGACGCCGACTTCCGCCCCCTGAACCCGGGCGGCACGTACCTCGACCCGGAGGCCGCGAAGGCCGCCATCGAGGCCGTCAAGAATCAAGGGAAGAAGAAGTAGTAGTCCGCACTTCTGCCTGTACGGCGAAGGGCCCCACCCCTGTTCGGGTGGGGCCCTTCGCCAGGTCAGGAGGTGCAGCCTCCGCACTGGCAGGCGCCGCCGGACTGGCATCCGCACCCGCAGCTCGATCCGCAGCCGCACGCTCCGAGCATGGGCAGCCGCGCGGGCGCGAGCTGCGGGGGTCGGTCGTGTGACGGCTGTTCCCTGGTGGTCGACGGGGTGGGGGAATCCTGCATGAGTACCCTCCTCGGCTGGGCCACCGCACGCAGTCGAAGCCGCCACGTGCGGGCGCATCGCCACCCATTGAACGCACCCCGGGCCGGGCGCATCAACGGCGCGCGGAGGCACGGAACGGCGCGGGGTCCGTCGCCCGCACGCCCGCCCGGACCCCGCGGAGCCGTCAGACCCCGTCGACCTGCGTCGGGGCCGGCGTCAGCTCGTCGGCGTGCTCGCCCGTGACCAGGTACACGACGCGCTTGGCGACGGACACGGCGTGGTCGGCGAACCGCTCGTAGTAGCGGCCGCACAGGGTCACGTCGACCGCCGTCTCGATGCCGTGCTTCCAGCGGTCGTCCAGCAGGTGCTGGAAGAGCGTGCGGTGCAGCTCGTCCATGCGGTCGTCGTCCGCCTCCAGCTGCAGGGCGTCGTCGACGTCCTTGGTGACGATGACCTCGGCGGCCTTCGCCATCAGGCGCTGGGCGAGCTGGCCCATCTCCAGGATGGTGCTGTGCAGGTCGCGCGGTACCGCCGACTCGGGGAAGCGCAGCCGGGCCACCTTCGCGATGTGCCGGGCGAGGTCGCCCGACCGCTCGATGTCCGCGCTCATCCGCAGGCTGGTGACGACGATCCGCAGGTCGGTGGCGACCGGCTGCTGGCGGGCCAGCAGGGTGATCGCCCGCGCCTCCAGGTCGCGCTGCAGGCCGTCGACCTTCTCGTCCGCCGCGATCACGCTCTCGGCGATGTTCAGATCCGCGTCCAGCAGCGCGGTGGTGGCCCGGCCGATGGCGGATCCGACGAGCCGGGCCATCTCGACCAGGCCTTCACCGATCGAGTCGAGCTCCTCGTGGTATGCGTCCCGCATCGCTGTCCTTCCGTCCCAACAGAGGCGTCTCCTCCACGCTCCCACGCTGATGGCCGTACGCGTACCGCTCTCGCCTCCCGAGTGAATCAGCGCCTACGTCAAGGTGAACTCTTGGCAACGGGCGTTCGAGAGGTAGCTCTCAAGGCTGTGGAGCACCCCTCGAAGCCGCCTAACCTGGGGGTATGGACGTGAACGCGGCAGTTGCCGCAGCCAGTGCGATTGCCGGTCTGTGTACCGGTGTGATCGCTGTGCTCGCGTTCCGCTGGAGTGAGCGGGAGCAAGCCCGCCCCACCCGCACGGCCCT
The DNA here is from genome assembly GCF_040636125.1 of Streptomyces sp. NPDC006733. Lineage (NCBI taxonomy): Bacteria > Bacillati > Actinomycetota > Actinomycetes > Kitasatosporales > Streptomycetaceae > Streptomyces > Streptomyces sp. NPDC006733. The sequence continues at coordinate 78,500 of NZ_JBEYJD010000017.1, forward strand.
GCGACCCGACGGCGCCGGCGTTCTGCCGCCCGGAGTGGACACCGTCCTCTCCGTACTGCGTTCCTCGGCCGTCGTCCTCGACGAGGGCGACACGGTGGTCAAGGCCAGCTCGGCGGCGTACGCCCTCGGGCTGGTCCGCGGCGGCCGCCTGGCCGTCGACCAGATGCTGCAGATGGCCCGTGAGACCCGGCGGGACGGCGAGATACGCCAGGTCGAACTGGATCTGCCGAAGAGAGGTGCCGGCCGCGGCGAGGGCCTGGCGGTCTCCGCCAGGGTCGCTCCGCTCGGCTCCCGGCTGGTCCTCCTCCTCGTGGAGGACCTGACCGAGGCCCGCAAGATCGAGGCCGTACGCCGTGACTTCGTCGCGAACGTCAGCCATGAGCTCAAGACCCCGGTCGGCGCGCTGTCCCTGCTCTCCGAAGCCGTGATGGACGCGTCCGACGACCCCGAGGCCGTCATCCGCTTCGCCGGGCGGATGCAGATCGAGGCGACCCGCCTCACCAGCCTCGTCCAGGAGATCATCGATCTCTCCCGGGTCCAGAACGACGACCCGCTGGACGACGCGGAACCGGTCGACGTCGACGATCTCGTCGCCGAGGCCATCGACCGCTGCCGCCACCAGGCGAACGCCAAACAGATCACCATGGCCACCGGATCCGCCCCCGACCTGCACATCTGGGGCAACCGCGGCCAGCTCGCGGCAGCTCTCGGCAACCTCGTCGAGAACGCCGTCAACTACAGCCCGGCCCGCACCCGCGTGGGGATAGCCGGCCGCCGGATCCCCGCACCGGGCGGCGACCTCATCGAGATCTCGGTGACCGACGCCGGCATCGGCATCTCCGAGAAGGACCGGGACCGGATCTTCGAACGGTTCTACCGCGTCGACCCGGCGCGCTCCCGCGCCACCGGCGGTACGGGCCTCGGCCTGTCGATCGTCAAGCACGTGGCCGCCTCGCACGGCGGGGAGGTCACCGTCTGGAGCGCCGAAGGCCAGGGCTCCACCTTCACCCTGCGGCTGCCCGAAGCCGGTATGGCGCGCGAACACGCGCTCCTGGGCACCGACGCGGAGGACGACGCATCCCCCGCCGGCGGGGCCGCCGGAGACCAGCAGTTCTACGAGAACTATTCCGATCACATCCCTGCCCCGGAGGTCCTTCCGTGACCCGTGTACTCGTCGTAGAGGACGAAGAGTCCTTCAGCGACGCGCTGTCGTACATGCTCCGCAAGGAGGGCTTCGAGGTCGCCATCGCCGCGACCGGGCCCGACGCGCTGGACGAGTTCGAACGCAACGGCGCCGACCTGGTACTGCTCGACCTCATGCTGCCGGGCCTGCCCGGCACCGAGGTCTGCCGCCAGCTCAGGCTGAAGTCCAATGTCCCGGTCATCATGGTGACAGCCAAGGACAGCGAGATCGACAAGGTCGTCGGGCTGGAGATAGGCGCTGACGACTACGTCACGAAGCCCTTCTCCTCCCGCGAGCTGGTGGCCCGCATCCGGGCCGTCCTGCGCCGCCGCGGCGAGCCCGAGGAGCTCTCCCCGGCCGCCCTGGAGGCCGGGCCGGTGCGGATGGACGTCGACCGCCACGTGGTCACCGTCTCCGGCGCCAAGGTCGACCTCCCGCTCAAGGAGTTCGACCTGCTGGAGATGCTGCTGCGCAACGCCGGCCGCGTGCTGACCCGCATGCAGCTCATCGACCGGGTCTGGGGAGCCGACTACGTGGGCGACACCAAGACGCTGGACGTGCACGTCAAGCGGCTGCGCGCCAAGATCGAGCCGGACCCGGGCGCGCCGCGCTACCTGGTCACGGTCCGCGGCCTGGGCTACAAGTTCGAGCCGTAGCCGCGCCGGGGGCACCAGCCCCCCGGGAGAACGCCACGACGGGCCCGGCAGCACGCGCTGCCGGGCCCGTCGTCGTGCGCCTGGTGCCGCCCGGTCGCCCGGGTCAGCTCTTCTTGGGCGAGGGCGTGCCGGACCCGTTCGGGGTGCCGGAGCCCGTCGGCTTGGGGGTGCCGGTGCCGGTCGGCGTGGCCGACGCGCCGTTCTCGGGCGTGCCGGTGGCCGTCGGCGTGGCCTTGTCCGAGGGCTCGCCGGCCGGCGACGGGGTGGCGCCGTACTGCTTGTAGTAGCCGGCGGCGGGCAGCACGCTCGCGTCGAGGGCGACCTCGCCCGTCGAGCTGAACGTCAGCGTGACGCGCTGGAAGTCGCCGTCCTTGAACGCCTCGCCGCTGCTCGGGAGCGTCGCTGAGGCGTTGCCCGCACCGCCCAGCAGCACCGTGCCGTGCGCCGGGACGACGACGGTCTTGGCGCCCGAGGCACCGGCCAGGGCCGCCGTCAGGGCGTCGCCGACCTTCAGCGACTGCAGGGTCTGGTCGCCGTTCCCGTTGTTGAAGATGCGGGCCGAGACCGACGCGGGGCCGGAGCCGGCCTTCTGCGTCAGGATCACGGCGTTCTGCACCTGGATGTCGCCGACGGTGATCGCGGCATTGTCGGGGCGGACCTCGTGCGTCTGCGCGTCGTTGCCGGCGCCGCAGGCGGCGAGCGGGGCAATCGAGAGCGCGAGGGCGGCGGCGAGGACACCGCGTCGAAGGCTGCTGCTCACGGCGGCGGCATCTCCTAGTACAGGTAGGGAAGATCTTCCAGCGGCCTTACATTACTCAGCCTTCGTCCCGGCTCCGCACCGGGCCGCCCCTCGGCGGGGCGGTCCGCCCCCAGTCTCACCCGACCGGGTGGCCGGGATTGCATTCCCGCATTCCCCCAGGGGATTCCGGGTGCGGCGTGCAAGATCCATTTATCGTGCACCGATCGCGCCCGTCGCGCGACTTCGAAAAATTCGATCATCGTGTGAACGAGGTCCGAACGGAGTAGCGAAGATCCACTCTTCGGAGATGACAAATAGGGACGTAACCCCCCTTCCGCCGGAGCGCCGTTAGGTGTAACGGGGGCGTTTCACCCCTGTCGCATACCGGCTCCGACCTGCGGATACCCCTGCTCGGTACGCACCTCCAGCACGTTCCGGTAGGGGTTGTCAAGCCCCGAGATATGCCCTGACCTGCGAAAACGCCATTCAGAAGAGGCCGTTCACGTGTTACCCTGGATAGCCACGGAAGGGGTACCTGTCACATGACGTTCAAGGTTGGCGACACCGTGGTCTATCCCCATCACGGGGCCGCGCTGATCGAGGCTATCGAAATTCGCCAGATCAAAGGCGTGGACAAGACCTACTTGGTGCTCAAGGTCGCCCAGGGCGACTTGACGGTACGCGTACCCGCGGACAATGCGGAGTTCGTCGGCGTGCGCGACGTGGTCGGTCAGGAGGGTCTGGACCGGGTCTTCGAGGTGCTTCGCGCGCCGTACACCGAAGAGCCGACCAACTGGTCCCGCCGCTACAAGGCAAACCTGGAGAAGCTCGCCTCCGGCGATGTCATCAAGGTCGCAGAGGTGGTCCGCGACCTGTGGCGTCGTGAGCGTGAGCGCGGGCTGTCCGCCGGCGAGAAGCGCATGCTCGCCAAGGCGCGGCAGATCCTGGTCAGCGAGCTCGCGCTCGCTGAGAACACCAACGAGGACAAGGCCGAGGCTCTGCTCGACGAGGTCCTCGCGTCCTGACGCGAGTTCTGCCGCGGTACCCGGTCCCGGCCGGGTGCTGCGGCATGCTTGCGTCCTGATCCTGACACCTGTCCGGGCTTCTGTCCGGACTTCCGGTATCCGGTCCTCCGGCGCTGCTTCCTTGCCGCGCCTGTGGTGTGCTGTGCTTCTGTTCTGCTCCGACGTCTCGGCGTGTACGACCCTGCGGACTCTCTCACGGAAGGGGCCCGCAGCGTCGCACGTTGAGCCGATACCCACCTCGGCCAAGGACACAAACCTCTGAGTACCGCAGCTGTCATTCCCGCCGCCGGACGAGGCCTCCGGCTCGGCCCCGGCGCCCCCAAGGCGCTGCGCTCCCTCGGCGGCATCCCGATGCTGGTGCACGCCGTGCGCGCCATGACCCGCTCGCAGGCCGTCTCGCTGGTCGTCGTGGTCGCGCCGTCCGACGGCGTGGCCGAGGTCGCGGCCCTGCTCGACGGCCACGGGCTGCCCGCGGACAAGGAACTGCTGATCGTCGCCGGCGGCGAGACCCGCCAGGAGTCGGTCCGGCTCGGACTGGCCGCGCTCCCCGAGGACGTCGACATCGTCCTCGTCCACGACGCCGCCCGCCCGCTGGTGCCCGTCACGATCGTCGACGCGGTCGTCGCCGCCGTCCGGGACGGGGCACCCGCCGTCGTCCCCGGCCTGCCGCTCGCCGACACCGTCAAGCAGATCGACCCCGCCACCGACGCCGTCACCGGCACGCCCGAGCGCGCCCTGCTGCGCGCCGTGCAGACCCCGCAGGGCTTCCGGCGGGACGTGCTGGCGACGGCGCACGCGACGGTGCCGGGCGACGGCGAGGGCGCCACCGACGACGCGGGCATGGTCGAGCGGACCGGCGTCCAGGTCGTGGTCGTCCCCGGCCACGAAGAGGCTTTCAAGGTGACCAGGCCGCTGGACCTGGTGCTCGCCGAGGCCGTACTCGCCCGCAGGAGGGCCACCGATGACCTCTGAGACCACCGGGGCCCCGGGCCCGCTGCTGCCGCTCGTCGGCATCGGAACGGACGTGCACGCCTTCGAGGCCGGCCGCGAGCTGTGGTGCGCGGGCCTGCACTGGCCGGACGCCGGCGACGGCCTGGCCGGCGACTCGGACGCCGACGTCGCGGCGCACGCCGCCTGCGACGCCCTCTTCTCCGCGGCCGGGGTCGGCGACCTCGGCGCGCACTTCGGCACGGGCCGGCCCGAGTGGGCCGGGGCGTCCGGCGTCACGCTGCTCGCCGAGGCGGCCCGCATCGTCCGCGAGGCCGGCTTCGAGATCGGCAACGTGGCGATCCAGGTGATCGGCGTCCGCCCGAAGATCGGCAAGCGCCGCGACGAGGCCCAGAAGGTGCTCTCCGCGGCGATCGGCGCCCGCGTCTCCGTCTCCGGTACGACCACCGACGGCCTGGGCCTCACCGGCCGGGCGGAAGGCCTGGCGGCCATCGCGACCGCGCTGGTCCTCCCGGCGAGCCCGCGCGCGACTGGCTGAACGCGTGCCTGGGCGCCGGTAGCGGGCCCGTCGGATCCGGCCGGCTCCCTCCTCGGGCCTGTTCCCGGCCCGATCCGGGCCTCGTCCGGCCCCGGTCCGCGACGGCTTTCAGGGGTCCGACCAGGGCTTGAGGGGGTCACCCCCGCAGGCCGGAGCCACGCCCGGAAGATCGTCCGGCCCGCTCCCCCCTGCAACCCGCGCGGAGCGCACTTGGCACGGCGTTTCGCCCACTACCCTTATTGGCGTGACTATTCGCCTGTACGACACCAGCGCTCGGCAGATCCGTGACTTCGTCCCGCTCACGCAGGGCTGTGTCTCGATCTACCTCTGCGGTGCCACCGTGCAGGCGGCCCCGCACATCGGCCACATCCGATCGGGTCTGAATTTCGACATCATGCAGCGGTGGTTCGCCTACCGCGGCTACGACGTCACCTTCATCCGCAACGTCACCGACATCGACGACAAGATCATCACGAAGTCGGCCGAGCAGGGCCGCCCGTGGTGGGCGATCGGGTACGAGAACGAGCGGGCCTTCAACAGCGGCTACGACGTGCTGGGCTGCCTCCCGCCCACCTACGAGCCGCGGGCGACCGGCCACGTCCCCGAGATGGTCGAGATGATGCGCGAGCTCATCGACCGGGGCCACGCCTACGTCGCCGACGGCAACGTCTACTTCGACGTGCGCTCGTTCCCCGAGTACCTGTCGCTGTCCAACCAGGAGCTCGACAACCTGCGCCAGCCCAGCGGCGAGGGCGAGACCGGCAAGCGCGACCAGCGCGACTTCGCCATGTGGAAGTCGGTCAAGCCCGGCGAGCCGTCCTGGGAGACCCCCTGGGGCCGCGGCCGTCCCGGCTGGCACCTGGAGTGCTCGGCGATGGCCCACAAGTACCTGGGCAGCGCCTTCGACATCCACGGCGGCGGCATCGACCTGATCTTCCCGCACCACGAGAACGAGATCGCGCAGGCCAAGGCGTTCGGCGACGAGTTCGCCGCCTACTGGGTGCACAACGCCTGGGTCACCATGAGCGGCGAGAAGATGAGCAAGTCGCTCGGCAACTCGGTGCTCGTCTCCGAGATGGTCCAGCGCTGGCGCCCCATCGTGCTGCGCTACTACCTCGGCACCCCGCACTACCGCTCGATGATCGAGTACAGCGAGGAAGCACTGCGCGAGGCGGAGTCCGCCTTCGCGCGCATCGAGGGCTTCGCGCAGCGGGTCGTCGAGAAGTGCGGCCCGGTCGCGCCGGCCGCCGAGGTGCCGATCTCCTTCGCCGAGGCGATGGACGACGACCTGGGCGTCCCGCAGGCGCTGGCCATCGTCCACACCTCCGTCCGGCAGGGGAATTCGGCCCTCACGGCGGACGACAAGGAAACCGCGGTCGCGCGTCTGGCCGAGGTCCGTGCGATGCTCGGTGTACTGGGACTGGACCCGCTCGACGAGCAGTGGGCCGGCGGCGGGCACGGTGACGACCTGCACGGCGTCGTGGACTCACTCGTCCGGCTGGTGCTGGAGCAGCGGCAGGCGGCCCGGGAGCGTAAGGACTACGCGACCGCCGACGCCATCCGCGACCAGCTCCAGCAGTCGGGGCTGGACATCGAGGACACCGCGTCCGGACCCCGGTGGTCGCTCGGCACGCGCTGAGCGCGTCACCGTACCGGCTCGCCCGAACAGCAGCCCGATCAGCCCAGCCCCCTATACGTCAGTACATTTTCAGCAGCGAAGAAGTGAGAGTGCCCCATGGCCGGGAACAGCCAGCGCAGGAACCGCCGTACCTCCAACAAGAAGGGCATGAAGGTCGGCACCGGCGGTCACCGGCGTAAGGCTCTGGAGGGCAAGGGCCCGACCCCGCCCGCCGCGGACCGCAAGGGCCACAAGAAGAACCGGGTGGCGAAGGCCGTCGCCAAGCGGACCGTGTCGTCGCAGTCGCGCCGCCCGTCCGGCCGTGGCGCCAAGTCCACGGCCGAGCTGGTCGTCGGCCGCAACTCGGTGGTCGAGGCGCTGCGCGCCGAGATCCCGGCGACCGCGGTCTACGTCCAGCAGTACATCGACACCGACGACCGGGTGCGCGAGGCGATCAAGCTCGCGACCGACCGTGGCGTGCCGCTGATGGAGGCCGCGCGCCCCGAGCTGGACCGCATGACGAACGGCCTGAACCACCAGGGCATGGTCCTGCAGATCCCGGCGTACGAGTACGCGCACCCGGAAGACCTGCTGGAGACCGCCGCGAACAGCCACGAAGCGCCGCTGATCATGGCGCTGGACGGCATCACCGACTCGCGCAACCTCGGTGCGATCGTCCGCTCCATGGCCGCGTTCGCCGGTCACGGCGTCGTCGTCCCGGAGCGCCGCGCCGCGGGCATGACGGCCGGCGCGTGGAAGACCTCGTCGGGCGCCGCCGCCCGCGTCCAGGTCGCCCGCGCGACCAACCTGACGCGGACCCTGGAGTCCTACCAGAAGGCCGGTCTGGTCGTGGTCGGCCTGGCCGCCGACGGCACGGTGGACCTGCACGAGCTGGACGCGCTCGCCGGCCCCGTCGTGATCGTCGCCGGTTCCGAGGGCAAGGGCCTGTCCCGCCTGGTCGGCGAGACCTGCGACTACCTGGTGCGCATCCCGATGCCGGGTGGCGCGGAGTCCCTCAACGCGGGCGTCGCCGCCGGCATCGTCCTGTACGAGGCGGCCCGCCGCCGCGCGTGACGCCGACGGCCGACGCGTGCTGCCCGACGGCCGCCGCCGGAAGGCTGACGTCCGGCGCGGACGCGTAGGACCTCGTGGACCCGGACCGATCACTTCGGTCCGGGTCCCGATCTTTCTCCCCACGGACCCGCATCCTCCCCGGCCAGGGCCCCGATCCCGTTGATCTTGACGGGTCTCGGACATCCAACGTGCCGTCGGCAGTGTCCTAACCGTCCGTCACTCGGTTAGTGGAGTGTGGACACCAGAACACCCCGCACTCCTACGGGGGGTGGGACGCCCGGGTTCGACGAGCCTGCCCTGAGCATGCTCAAGGTTCCGAGCGACCCGGCCCAGGTCATCGTCAACCACGCGAGTTTCCGCGTCCGGCTCGGCGCGACCTCGGCCCGTGCCCTGAGCCTCGACGAGACCGCGCGCATCCCCGTCATTCCCAGTGCCGTCAAGCGCCGGGCCGCACCAGTGGTGTGGTCCGGCCGGACCGAGCCCGGCGACCCGGCCGCAGGCCGGCTCCTGCAGGCGGTCCGCCACGCGGGCGCGGAGTCCGGCTCCGGACGCTCCGGCCCCGACACCCCCGGCGGCTCGACGCAGCTGCTGCCCCGGATCGACGTCGACGAGGCGCCGACGCCCGGCGTCGTCGGCCCGCGCATGCCGGAACGGGACCTGCTGCGCGGCGTCCGTCCGGCCCGCGGCGCCTTCGACGACGACGGCTACGACGACGAGTCCGGTGACGGGCGCGACGGAGCCCGCGGCCAGGGCCTCGCGGCCGGGGCCGGCGAGAAGGCGGGCCTGCGGCGCGGCCGCACCGCCGAACCGATCCGGCACGCCTGGTACCCCGGGCACCGGATGAACCTCGGCGTCGTGCTGCTCCCGCTGCGCGTCTTCCTCGGCCTCATCTCGGTCTACGCCGGCATGAGCAAGCTCTGCGACCCCGTGTACTTCGACGGCGGCGAGCGCGGCTCGATGGTGAAGTGGCTGACGTCGCTCCACCCGTGGGCCGCCGCGGCGCCGCTGCGCGACCTCGCGCTCACGCACCCCGTGGGCGCCGGGCTGACCATCGCCTTCCTCCAGGTGATCGTCGGCGTGCTGACGATCTGCGGGCTGTGGCAGCGGGTCGCCGCGTCCGTCGCGGCCGCGCTCTCCGTGGCGCTGCTGGTGACGGTGACCTGGCGCACGGTCCCGGTCTACGACGCGCCGGACTTCATCTACCTCGCCGCCTGGAGCCCGCTGATCATCGCGGGCGCCCCCGTCTACTCCGTGGACGGCCGGCTCGCGGGCGAGGCGTGGCGGCGGCTCGGTCCGCGTGCCGAACTGTGGGACCTGCGCAAGCGGGTGCTGCGCCGCGGTGTGGTGCTGGCCACGATCTTCGTCGGCCTGACGATGCTGTGCGGATCGGTGCTGGGTGCCGCGGTGCGGTCGTCCAGCACGCACACGGACACCCCGGCCCCGGAGCGCATCCCCGTCAACAACCTGCCGGGCACCCCGCTGCCCGAGGTCTCGGGGACGGCCACGCCGGGCAAGCCCAAGCCGACCCCGAAGCCGTCCAAGTCCGCGAGCGGCAAGAAGAAGCCGTCGAAGTCGCCCTCGGCGTCGCCTAGCAGCACCCGCAAGGGTGCCGCCGGTACGGGCAGCGGCAGCAGCAGCGGCAAGCCGCGCGAGTCGTCGTCGAAGCCGACGCAGCCCAGCGCCCCGCACCAGACCCACCGCCCGAGCACGACGTCGCCGTCGACCAGCAGCGGCACCGCGCGCGACCCGATCGGCGGCCTGCTGGGCAGCGGATCCCCCGCCGGGCTGCTGCTCGGCCGGTCGGGCCCGTCCGGCGACGCCGGAGGCGCGGGCGGCGCGGCCTGACGGACGCCCGGCAGGACGACACGAGCACGGCGGTGGCCCGCACCCTTCGGGGGTGCGGGCCACCGCCGTGTCCGGGTGCGGCGGCCCTGCACGGGGGCGAGAGGCGCCCGGGCGCCCGGGGAGCGGCTCGGAAGGGCATGCCGGACGGCTCAGGGGCCCACGGGGCCGTCCAGGGGCCGCGCGGAGGGCGTGCGAGCGGCTGACGGCAGCCCGGGGAAGCCGGGACGGGCCCGGATGGGCTCGGATGGGCTCGAATGGGCGGGGCAGGCCGGGCCAGGACGGCCGGGGATGCCTGGGCGCAGCCCACGACTCACCGCTGGAGGGCGGCAAGCTCCTTCGCGGCCTCGGTGAGGTCCTTCGCGGTGTCGATGGCCCGCCAGTAGGCGCCCTGCGGGATCGGGAAGCCGGCGAGGCGGCGTTCGCGCGCGAGCCGGGGGAACGTGGTGCGTTCGTGGTCGCCGAGGGCCGGCAGCAGCGCGGTGAACCCGGGGTCGAAGACGTACACGCCCGCGTTGATCAGGAACGGCGAGGGCGGCGACTCGATGAAGTCCAGGATGTGCCCGAACTCGTTGGTCTCCACGGCGCCCCACGGGATCCGGGGGCGGGCCAGCGCCAGCGTGGCGACCGCGGCGCGCTCGTGGTGGAAGGCGGCCATCTCGCGCAGCGAGAAGCGCGTCCAGATGTCGCCGTTGGTGGCGTACCAGGGCTCGTCGGGGCGCGGGAGCGACGCGGCGGCGTACTTCAGCCCGCCGCCGCGACCCAGCGGTTCCTTCTCCACGACGGTGGTGACGTTCAGCGGCAACCGGGCCGCGTCCAGCCACTCCTGGAGCACCTCGGCGAGGTGGCCGCACGAGACGACGGCGTCGGTGACGCCCTCGGCGGCCAGCCAGTCGAGCTGGTGGCCGATGATCGGTGTCCCGGTGCCCGGGATCTCGACCATCGGCTTGGGACGGTCGTCGGTGTAGGGCCGCAGGCGCGACCCCTGCCCTCCCGCGAGGAGGACGGCCTGGGTTACGAGGGGAGCGCCGTTCGTCATGCCGGGCACCCTACGGGACCCGCCTGGCCCCCTGGTGACGGCGTCCCCGGGCTGCGGGGGACGCCCGTCATGGTCAGAAGACGGAGGCGACGCCGGTCGCGAACGAGGTGTCGCACACCGGACGCGAGAAGGACTGGGCGCGGACCGGACCGTATTTGGCGACGGCTGCGCGGCCGAGCGACCGGGCGATCGACGTGCAGTACTTGGCCAGCGACGGCCGGTGGGCCATCTCCGCCTGCAGGTCGGTCAGGACGACGCCCGCGGACTTGTGCTGGAGTTCGTCCAGCAGGCGGGTGCGCAGCACCTCCTGCGGCTCCTTCGAGGACGGGACGACGTCCGGTTTGTCGTGTGACGCCGTGAGCACCTGGGCCTCGGAGGCCGAGGTCGCCCACGGGACGCGGGTGACGGCGAGGGTCCCGGACAGCACGAGGACGACCGGGAGTACGAGCGCGAATGTCTTGCCGATGCGGCGAGCTACCTGGTTCACGCTCGCGATCGTAGCGATGGGTGATGAATCGGGGACATTCCGTCACCCTGCCGGGTGAGGGAGATCGCTGATACGGGTGCGGCCGGTTGACGAACAGAGTCGAAAGGTCCGCTTCGTGCAGGTAATTATCGACAACGGCGCCGGGCAACGCGGAACGGCCGCCCGCAGGTTGCGCGGACGGCCGTTCCGAACTGCTTGTATGCCTGGCGGCGTCAGTCGCTGAGGCGCGCGCCCGTGGAGGTCGAGAACACGTGGGCCTCGCCACCGCGCGGCACGACGTGCAGCACGGAGCCCTTCTCCGGGATCTCGCGGCCGCCGACCCGGATGACCAGGTCCTTGTGCTCGCCGCCGACCTCGGCGCTGCCGTAGACGAAGCCGTCCGCGCCCAGCTCCTCGACGACGTTGACGGTGACGGCCAGACCGGCCGGCTCGTCCTTCGACAGCGACTTGGCCTCGCCGTTCACGATGTCGAAGTGCTCCGGGCGGACGCCGACGGTGACCGTGCGGTCGCCCTTCTCGGACGCGGCCGCGATGGCCTCGCGCTCGACGGCGACGATCGAGTTGCCGAACTTCACGCCGCCGTCCGTGATCGGGACCTCGACGAGGTTCATGGCCGGCGAGCCGATGAAGCCGGCGACGAAGAGGTTCGCCGGGCGGTCGTACATGTTGCGGGGGCTGTCGACCTGCTGCAGCAGCCCGTCCTTGAGGACGGCCACGCGGTCGCCCATCGTCATGGCCTCGACCTGGTCGTGGGTGACGTAGACCGTCGTGACGCCCAGCCGGCGCTGCAGGCTGGCGATCTGCGTACGGGTCTGGACGCGGAGCTTGGCGTCGAGGTTCGACAGCGGCTCGTCCATGAGGAACACCTGCGGCTCACGCACGATCGCGCGGCCCATCGCCACACGCTGGCGCTGACCACCGGAGAGCGCCTTCGGCTTGCGCGCCAGGTAGTCGGTCAGGTCCAGGATCTTGGCGGCTTCCTCGACGCGCTTGCGGATCTCCGCCTTGTTCACGCCGGCGATCTTGAGCGCGAAGCCCATGTTGTCCGCGACGGTCATGTGCGGGTAGAGCGCGTAGTTCTGGAACACCATCGCGATGTCCCGGTCCTTCGGCGGCAGGTGCGTGACGTCGCGCTCACCGATGCGGATCGCTCCGCCGTTGACGTCCTCGAGACCCGCGAGCATGCGCAGGGAGGTCGACTTGCCGCAGCCGGACGGACCGACCAGAACCAGGAACTCGCCGTCGCCGACCTCGATCTCGAGGCCGTCCACCGCGGGCTTCTCCGAGCCCGGGTAGATGCGGGTTGCCTTGTCGAACGTGACAGTAGCCATAACTGATGCGCCCCTCACCGGCAGGAACGTGCCGGACGATCCGAGTAAAGGAAGGATTGGTCTAGTCCGCCTATCGCGAACTGACCGTGACGCTACCCGCAGCCTGCCCCTTTGTCAGTAGCCCCAGGTCCCCGACTTTTCCCTACCACCGGCACCCCCCGCCTTGAGTACACTTCTCCTGGCCCCGCCCACCGGAGCCAGGCCCCCTTAGCTCAGCTGGCCAGAGCACCGCTCTTGTAAAGCGAAGGTCGTCGGTTCGAATCCGACAGGGGGCTCCGCGCCTCAGCCTCACGACCGGCCCCGGACGACGCGTCCGGGGCCTAATGCGTTTACGCCGGGGTGAGGGCGGCGGATGCGTGTGGCGCGCGCGTTCTCCCGCTCCGGCGCAGCCCCGGTAGGAGCTTCCTCCCCGGTCGCACCCCTGCCTGCAATTACACTTGCGTCCCGGTGCCTGCGGCCGTGGCCGGATGCAGCCGGCCGCGGCGATGGACGGTCCGAAGAGAAGCTGGAATGTTCGTCCGCGGAAAATCTGGTCGCTAGCGTGTTCGAATGGAATCGGACCTGCAGAGTGAGCGGGACGGGTCACAGCCTGTCGACCCTGTGGTGTGCACGTGATGGAGGGCGAATGTCAGAGCTTCATGTGGTCGAGATCTGCGCTGGGGCAGGGGGGCAGGCGCTGGGCTTGGAGCGGGCGGGCTTCGAGCACGACCTGGCGGTGGAACTCGACCCCAACGCGTGCACCACGCTCCGCAGCAACCGGCCGGACTGGAAGGTCGTGCAAGGCGACGTGGCCAGCCCGGACGTCTGGCGCCCAGAGGCCTATAGGGGCAAGGTCGACCTGCTGGCCGGCGGAGTGCCCTGCCCGCCCTTCACCATCGCGGGCAAGCAGCTCGGAGCCACCGACGAGCGCGACCTCTTCGCCTGGGCCGTCAGCCTGGTGAAGACCGTCCAGCCGAGGGCCCTCCTGCTGGAGAACGTGCGCGGCCTCAGCGCCAACCGCTTCGCGGCCTATCGCCAGCACGTGCTGGACGAGCTGCGGAAGCAGGGATATGTAGCGTCCTGGCGGCTCCTCCAGGCTTCGAGCTTCGGAGTCCCGCAGCTGCGGCCGCGGTTCGTCCTCGTCGCACTACAGCACGAGTACGCCGAGTACTTCTCCTGGCCGGAGCCGCTCGACACCCCTGCCCCTACCGTGGGCGAGACCCTTGTCGGCCTGATGGGCTCCAACGGCTGGGAAGGCGCGGACGACTGGGCGAAGGGCGCCAGCGCCATCGCCCCCACGGTCGTCGGAGGTTCCAAGAAGCACGGCGGCGCGGACCTCGGGCCCACCAGGGCCAAGGCCGCCTGGGCGAAGCTGGGCGTGGACGCCATGGGTGTGGGCAATGCACCGCCTGAGGCAGGCTGGGTTGTCCCCGACGGGAAGCCGGGCCCCAAGCTGACGTGCGAGATGGTCTCCCTCATCCAGGGGTGGAAGAAGGGTGAGTGGACTTTCACCGGAGGAAAGACCACCCAGTACCGGCAGATCGGAAACGCCTTCCCGCCGCCCGTCGCCGAAGAGGTCGGCCGCTCCATCCGCCTGGCCCTCACGAAGCAGGGCAAGCGGGTCGAGCTGGTGGAGACCACCGAGGTGATCCACGACCCCGTGTACAAGCTGCTGCGGAGCGCCACCCGTCCGGTCGGCATGAGCCAGATCATCACCAGGCTTCAGAAGGGCGGAGTGGAATTGACCGAGCCTGAGGTCGAGCGCCACCTGGCACACCTGGAGCGGGACTTCTTGATCGAGCGGGAGACGAGGTCGGGCGGTGCTTACGCCTACACCCTCGGTGAGTTCAAGGCCTTCGTCGGGCAGGAAGGCCACGAGCGGCACGAGCTGTTCGCGGTGAACAAGGCGAAGATCAGCTAAGCGCCCGCCGGGTCGGGGCCAGGAGGTGTGCCGGCCCGGTCCGGGACTGTGCCGGCTGGGCTTCCCGGTGCCCGCACCCGTGCCGCCCTGCGCTCCCTTACCGCCGCGACCACCGCCTCAGCACACTCGCCGGTCGGCTGGTGCTCCCAGAAGCGCAGGACCAGCCACCCCGCGTCGGCCAGGCGGGCATCCGTCTCCCGGTCGCGGCGCATGTTGCCGCCGATCTTCTCCCGCCAGTACTCGGGGTTCGTCTTCGGCGGCACGAAGTGCTGCTCGCATCCGTGCCAGAAGCAGCCGTCGACAAACACCGCCACCCGTACCGGCCGGAAGACCATGTCGGCCGTCCGCCGCATACCGGGCAGGGGCTTGGCTGCGACGCGGTAGCGCAGGCCGGCCGCATGGACCAGTGAGCGGAGCGCCAGCTCCGGGGCAGTGTCGCGCGCCCGGTTCCCCAGCATGCTGCGGCGGTTGGCGGCGGAGGAGGCCCACGATCCTGCGGGCGCGGCCCACTCCCCGGGTGTGCTGGCGCCCTTCTCTTTCCCGCTCATGTCTCGGGCAGCTTCGGGACGGCCACTTCGGGATCCTCCGGCAGGGCGAGGGTCCACTGCTCTCCGCCCAGTTCGATGTAGGGCGCGTCGCCATGGTGCGGCTGCCGTCGGGCAAGCCGAGCGCTCACCGAGTCCCCGGTCTGGGGAACGGGCAGCCCGAGCCGGTGCGCTATGTCCGTATGGCTCTTGTAATGGCCGAGGATGACGATGCCGCGCGGCTGGAGCCGCGAGCGCGAGCCGCCGTTGTAGCGGACCCGCTTCATGTAGTCCTCCTGCCGGGCCACTGTGGCGACCACGGTTCGGCTGACGAGCTCGCCCTGAGCGCGCAAGAACAGCTCGTCGACCCGGCGCTGGCCGGACTTGTGGGCGACGATCGCGGCCACGTCCCCCTGCGAGAGCCGGAGCAGCAGGTTCGCCTTGAGCGGAGCGTCGTAGAAGAGCCAGCGGATGGCGGCCCGGCCTGCTTTGGACAGGGTTGTCTTCGCGTCGCGGTTACCGCCGGTGTTCAGCATCCCGGGATCTGCCCGCACCAGCCCGGCACACCAGAGCGATGCCGCGTCGCTGGCCCAGACGACCAGGAGCAGGTGGCCGCGGGCCTCTGGCGGGATCATCCAGGCGCCCCGGGTCTGGGAGAACTTGCAGTCCACCTCGATGCCGACGATGCGGTAGTCCATGCTCAGGCCGTCATCGAAGCCGAATTCGCGCTGCAGGTTGATCTCGATCAGGGTCCCCGCGTGGGCCTTCTCCGTCTTGTAGAGCTGGTCCCAGCTGAAACGGCCCGTGTGCTGTCCGTCGAGGAGCATATCGATGCTCCTGCGGATCGCGCCGGCAAAGCGCTCCCCGTCCAGGTCCTGCCGCAGGAGCGCAGCCGCTACGGCCTCAAGGTCTGCGTCGTGTGCCGCCTGCTGGCCCGCCAGGGTTGCCTCAACCGCTTCAACGCCTTCATCCACAGGACGTGACCCTATCCCCCTGCTGCCGCGCGAGCGGGTGCCGGAGCCGGAGGCCGGCGGCGCACGCCGGGGATCAGCCGTCCGCGGCTCCTGCCCCCTGCGTGTGGAGGAGGAGGGCCTTGAGGTCGGCCGCGTCCATACCCGCGGCGAAGGCGGGCTCCTCCTCGAGGTCGCTGAGCATCTGGACTGAGGGGTCGTCCAGGATCCTGCCCATGAAGTCCAGTTTCTCTCCCAGGCGCACGGCGACGACCTCGTCCGCTGTCCCCTCCGACGCCAGGACGGTGATGCGGGTCACGGTGTCGGGGGAGAGGCCGAGGCGGTGGATGCGGTCGAGGCTCTGGAGGAAGCGGCCGGCCTGGAAGTCGCGGTCGATGTACACCGCGTCGTGACAGACCTGGTGCAGGCTGATGCCCTCACCGAGGGTGGCCGGATTGGAGATGAGGACGGAGCAGTCCGGGTCCTCGCGGAACCGCCGCAACTGCTCGTCCCTGTCCGGGGTCCCGCCGTGGACGACAGCCGGATGGAACGGCTCGAAGAG
Source organism: Streptomyces sp. NPDC006733 (assembly GCF_040636125.1). Lineage (NCBI taxonomy): Bacteria > Bacillati > Actinomycetota > Actinomycetes > Kitasatosporales > Streptomycetaceae > Streptomyces > Streptomyces sp. NPDC006733. The sequence goes on from NZ_JBEYJD010000017.1 coordinate 94,916, forward strand.
GCGCTCCAGCGTGGTGATACTCCGGATGAAACTGGCCCATACCAAGGTCTTGCGCCCCTCGGCCGCATTGGCGGCCACGATCGACAGGGCTTCCTGGTACTTGGGCGGTACCTCGTAGCTCGGCAGCTTCCGCATGAGCGCGAGGAGGGGGTCGCCCTCCGTAACGGTGAGCGGCGGCACTTGGAGCGAGAGGGGCTCGTAGCGGGTAGCGCCTTCGACGAGGAGCGCCGGGCTGGTGGCGGCCATCAGCAGGCGCAGTACGGCTCTGCCCAAGGCATGGAAGTCTGAGCGGCCCGCCTCCGCGCGGGCGGTGAACCGTCCCACCATCGCGTCGTAGATCTCGCGGTGCAGCGGCGGCATAGGCAGTTTGCGCAGCCGGAGGTCGACCGGGGGGAGGCCGAGCTCCTGCTTGGTCGTCCGCGTGTAGAGCGGCCGGAGGACCTTGCTCGCCTGTGCGAGGTCGCCGCCGCCGACCGCCTGGGTCACCACCCGGCGGCCGTGGCCGGGCCAGACGAACGACAGCAGGTTCTCCAGGTCCTTCGCACCGTTGGGGGCCGGGGTACCGGTGAGGATGAGGCGCCGACGGCTGAGGGGGCCGAGTGCCAGGCAGACCGCACCGTAGACTCCGGCGCCCCCGAGCTTCATCCGGTGGGCTTCGTCCAGCAGCAGCATGGTGGGAGCTGCGGTGAGCCACTCCGCGAGGCCGAACTGCAGCCGGCCGAGGCGCTCGTAGTTCACCAGGAGGACGTCGGCGGAGTCTGGCATCCGGCTGCCGAGAACCTGGACGTCCAGCGGACGCCTGAAACAGATGCCGCTCTCGTACTGCCACGCCTCATATGCTGACTTGGGGCTCACGACGAGCAGCCGGGAAACCTCTCCGCGCTCGCGGAGCGCGGAGAACACAGCCAGTGCCACCCGGGTCTTGCCTGCGCCCGGCACACTGAAGTTGGCTCCGTGCCGGAGCGACAGGAGGCGGGCGGCGTCACGCCGCTGGAAGCTGGTCAGATCGCCGTACCAGCCGTCGCCCAGTGCGCTGTCGAGATCGTCCGGCGTGACGGTTTCGCCTTCGGTACCTCCGGCGAGGAACTTCTCCGCGGTCTCGGCGGTGTCGAGCATCTCCTCGACCAGTGCCTGGAAGGCCTCCTCCCAGACGACCCCCTCAGGGTCCGGCCAGGAGGCCAGCGATTCGAGGCCTGCGACGAACTCGTCAACCGGGACGGCGGCAGCGAGCAGCTCGGTCATCCTGCCGCCGGGGAACCGCGAGAGCAGCTGCGCGAGCTCGGCCCTGTACTCCGGCACCGTGCGCAGCAGTGCCCGGGTTCGGCCGATGTCGAACCCGAGGACGAGGCTGGGGGTAGCGGTTTCCGGCACTCACAGCCCTTCTTTGAGCAGGCCGACCAGCCAGGATGTCTCATCTCCTGGCTCGGCGACGGTGCGCTTGACCTCGACCGCGAGCTTACCCAGGCTCTTCCGTAGCTTGGCCACCGCATCATCGAAGGCGTCCTCATCGAGGCTGCGCGACCCCCGGGACATGACGAGGTCGGTCACGCACTGGTCGATGTCCTGGCAGGCGTCGGCGAGCCGGGCAGGAGCAGCCTGCTTGCGCTTGCGGACGCGGGCGTCCTTGCCGGCGTAGCTGAGAGAGTCCTCGAAAGCGTCCTTATAGGCCGTAAGGGTGCGCTGCGCCTGGACGCCCTCGGGGCTGCTCAGCGACTGGTCGGCCGAACTGATGGCGCGGGCCTGCAAGAGCGCGTCCGTCATCGCGCGGGCGGAGGCCAGGTTGTCGGATGGCCCCTTCACCGTCCGAGCGAGTCCGGGGATCTTCACCGCGCCTGTCGCAGCCGCCGGAGGCCGGAGGCCTTCGGGCAGCGCGCTTGCCAGGTAGCGGTCCTGGAAGTCGGACTCGATAAGCCGCACGTCCGTCTTGGCGAAGTCCAGCGTGATAGCTGCGAGCCGAGTCTCCATCATCAGCTCGGCCTTGTCGGGATTGCTGGCCGTCTCCTTGGCGTACTTGCGGTGGAGCTCCCGCAGCTTCTCTGCCTGGTCTTCGAAGGCGATGAGCGGCAGGGCACGGCCTCCTGCCGCACTCCTCTTGATCATCGTCCGGATCAGGCTGAGCACCCACTGGTCCCGCTTGATCATCTCGCCCGTGCTGCGGAAGGCCGTCGCGATGGCCGACAGGCCGGTGCCCTGGGCCGCCATTTCCTCGATGGCGAGGAGCCGGTTGATGTAGGAGTAGTCCCTGCGGTGGTCCTTGCGCAGCTGGAGTGAGAGCTCGACGGCGGCGATGTCGGACCAGTTGCAGGACGCGGGGAGGACTGCGACGCGTATGGCGCGGGTCGGCCCGAACTCCTGCAGGAGCGCCGCGCGCCGGGTGTTGCCGTTGACGAGGACGCCGTCGCGGGTGATGAGGCCGGGGTCGTTCTGCCCGTAGTCCTTGAGGCTCTCCGCCAGCTTGGCGAACTCGGGATCGGGCTTGGAGGGGTCCGCCGGCAGGGCTTTGAGGAGGAAGTCCAGGTATTCCTGGCTCTCGACGCTCCAAGGGTCGGCGTCCAGCAGCGCGTCGCGCCGGGTGTCGTGGCTGCGCTGGGCCCGGATGCGGTGGGTGGCCGGGTTGTAGTAGAGATCGCCCGCCTGCATCTCGATGACATCGAAGTGGCCCGGCCGGCCGCGCCACTCGATCGTCAGCGTCTCGCGGGCCCCGCCGGCGTCCGCCAGCTCTTTGAGCCGACGCTCCACCGTCGCGCGGTTCTCATCGGCGCGGGCGGGACGCCCGTAGTCCTCGGTCACTGCTCTCCCTCGTCGTCTGTGCTGGTCAGTGAACTTCTCAGAGCCCGAGCGCCGCGCGTACTTCCGCGCGGGATTCCTCGGGCAGCGACCGGTAGCTGCTCCAGACGCGTTCAATGCTCCGGAAATCGCGCTCGTCCGCATCGGCCCACCCGGCGAGCGTCCGGCGTTCGTCGGCCGGCAGCGCCTTCACGGAGCGGAGCACCGCGTCCAGGTCGGCCACCAGATCCCGTGCGCCGAGGCGGCACCGCTGGCACTCCGTGACCAGCTCGACGACTGTTTCGCCGCCGGGGCGGTGTACAGGCCGACGGGCGATGTCCAGCTGCGCCGGCTCGTGGGTGCCCTCGTAGTAGGCGCCGGGGGTGATGCCGCACGAGCGGCACATGTTGCCGTCGCCGGAGATGATTTCGCGCCGCTTGCCGGCTCCGATGGCGATCGTCCCCCGAGGGCGTGTGGCCTTGCCCGGCTCCCAGACGGCGATGCCCTGCTGGACGAACCGCTGCTCATGCGGGTCCAGATTGTCCGCTTCCCGGTTGGTATGGATGACCCAGCCGAAGTCCCGGAGGTCGCGCATGCGCCGATCGACCTGCGAGACGCCCGGAAAGGCCTGCCGCAGCTCTTCCTTGGTGAACACCTCGCCTTCGCGGACGACGGTGACAAGCCAGAGGGCTACGCGCTTCATCGTCCCAAGGGCGGGATCATCCCACGGGGGGAGGCCTGACATTCGCATCACCACAGTTCTGGACAGCGGTCTTGGATAGGAATATGGGCAAATTCGGCCGCCGCCTTGAAGCGAGGCCGCTGGCCCTTATTTATACCACGAGGCATACACGGCGGCGCAAGGCCCGGAATGCACCCCTTCGTACTGATTTCCGCGTGTTCGCTGCCCGTCTGGCCGGAAGCGCTGACCCATGGCTTCTTTACAGGCGTGTAGGGAACTGGTGTTGCGGAGGCCTTCCTGGGAGGGGCGGGATCCGATAGCCTTTGGCGCACCGCTGTATCTGCGGCCGCGTTCGTCTCCGACCGAAGGCTGAGGTGGGCTGTGCCACCAGAAGGAAATGTCGACAAATTCGCGGATGCGAATCCGCCTCACGGTCAGGACTCCGCCCTGGCGAGGGCGGAACTGGCTACCGTCCTGAAAGCGCTGTACGGCCTGTTCTGGCCACTGCCCATGGCGTCGGTTGCCGGACGCATAGGAGTATCCGAGGCAGCTGTCTCGCATTGGATCCACGGTCGGCGTGTTCCGGATAAATCGAGTCTCATTCGCTTCTATGCCGCTGCCATCCAGTCTCAGGTCGCAGTGGGCGGGACTGCTGATTCGGTGATCAACAGGGTGGGGGGAGTCCCTCAAAGGGAGCTTGAATGCCTCCTTGACCTGCGGCGACGAGCTCTGTGCAACATCGCGGACTGCCCTCGTCGCGAGACCGGCACGGCGGTTTCGTCGGGCGCGGAGGGGGACCGGCGCAACAGCGAGCCCGATCTGCGGCGCAATCGGGGGGACCGGCGCAACGAATCTCCTCTGCTGGCGGTCGGCAACCCGCCGCCGACACCGGAGGAGGCTTCGTCGGACTCGGCTGCCGCCGTACTTCGGATTGCGGAGTGTCATCCCCTGAACTCTCCTGAGACACCTTCTTTCATTGTGGATTTATGTAGGAATTTGGTGGGACTTGTGAGCCGGGGTCGTGAAGGAGCCGCTCGAACCCTTTTGGAGGGTTTGGCGACGGAACGACCCGATCTCCTGGTCGACGTTACCCTGGTTGCCTTGCGCTCCGGGACATGAATCCCCATAGGATCATTTCTCGAGAAGGGCCCTGGGGGAGTAGGGCGCTTGGATTCGAATCAACGGGTGCGCTGTTCTGCAGGCCAGGACGCGCGCCTGATGCCGCGCCGCGCTGTCGAATTCCGTGCTGCTGTCGACGCACAAGAAGAAAGCGGGTCCGTTGTTCGTCCGCATTCGCAGAATACCGCCCCGCCAGAGTTGCAACCGTGGTCCTCCACGGATTGCGAAAGAGCCCGACCGGTCCAAGGCGTTCGAAACCGAACCGGTCGGGACTCCTCCGAAGGACCCCCAACGCAGACGTACACGACATGCAAGGAGGCCTCTATGGCCAAGGGTAAGCGGCGGCCCACGAATCCGCCGAAGCCGCGCAAGCCCCCGTCACGCTGTTCCAGCGGTCGGCGGAACGGCCGTCCCGTCAGCCGCGCCCCCCAGGGGAGCCGGCCCCAGCGCCAGCGCGCCGCGTGGCATCAGGACCATCGGATCCAGAAGTGCTATGCGGACCTGCTCACCAGCGCCTACCGCATGGTCCTGGACGCCGGCCAGCGGTCGGCCTCCGATTGGGGACACGGGACGATCCGGCTGATTCTCTGGGTCTTGGGGCGGGTGCTGGACCTCAATAGCTGACCGCGCTCCTGATCGGCGTGCCGGCCGCCCGGACCTGATGGGAGGCCGGCCCACGCCAGGTACTCGGAGTCCACCGTCCTGCAGGCCGTTTCGTCCCGGACCGCCAGGTCGACGGCCTCGCTGCGAACCGCGTCAGCGGCAGGGGCCTGACACGCCGCCGGCGCGGGCGTCCTGGAGAGGAAAGGCCTTGGTCAGGTTGGTGAGGCGGAGGAGCTTGCTGACCTGTGGGGGGATGTTCGTGAGGTGCAGGCGGCCCTGGTGGGCGGTGGTGAGGGCGCGCGCGTGGAGCAGTGCGGAGAGGCCGCGGCAGTCCATGAACGTGACGGCGCCCAGGTCGATGACGAGGTCCGGGAGGTGCCCGCCGTGCCCCCGGCGGTGGAGGCCGTCCAGCCGCCGGTTGATGTGCGGCGCCGCCATGAGGTCGATCTCGCCGTGGAGTTCGACGGTCGACACCGTGCCGCAGGTGCGGATGCGGACGGCGAACGCCGGGTTCGGGGGCACGGCGGGGTTCCTTTCGGGTCAGGCGGCGTGCAGGGCCAGGGTGGGGGAGAGGCGGGCCGCGCGGACTGCCGGGTAGAGGCCGGCGACGGTGCCGATGATCAGGGTGGCGGCGAAGCCGCCGCTGACGGCCCAGGGCGGTACCACCCACGGCAGGCCGCCGGTGGTGGCGTAGAGGAACGTGGTGAGGGAGCCGAGGGCGATGCCGGCCAGGCCGCCGAGTCCGGAGAGCATGAGGGACTCGGTGACGAACTGGATGCGGATCTGGCCCCTGGTCGCGCCCAGGGAGCGACGCAGGCCGATCTCGTAGCGGCGTTCCAGTACCGAGATGATCATGGTGTTGGCGACGCCGACGCCGCCGACCAGCAGCGCGACCCCGCCGAGGCCGAGCAGCAGGTTGGTGAACGCGCCGTCCGTGGCGGCCTTCGCCTGTAGTGCGGCCGAGGGGTCGGTGACCTTCACGACCTGCGGGTTCCGCGGGTTGGCCGTGCGCGGGACCAGGTCGCGTACGGCGGCGACCGCCGCGTCGGTGGAGCGTTCGTAGACCGATGTCGGATGGCCGTCGAAGCCCAGCAGCCGTTCCGCCGCGTCCCAGCCGACGAGCGCGGAGCGTTCGATCTCGGGGGCGAGCGGCAGCGGGTCCAGGATGCCGGTGACCGTGAAGTACCGGCCGCCGATGAACACCTGCTGCCCGGGGGCGGTGATGCCGAGGCGGTCGGCGGCGACGCTGCCGAGCACGACGGACGGGTACCGGCCGGTGGCCCCGTTGAGCCAGCTCCCGCTGCGCACCGAACCGCGCAGGGTGCGCAGCAGTTCCTCGGTGGTCGCCTTGACGGTGATGCCGCCGGTGTCGTCCTCGGAGATCTTCTCGGAGCGGCGTACCGACTGCTTGACGTCGCCGGTGGCGCCCACCTGCTCGACGCCGTCGATCCGGCCGATCATGCCGGGGGCCTCCTTCGGCAGCCGGGCGTCCTGGCCGCTGAAGAGCGCGTCGCCGGGGGTGACGACGAGCATGTTGGTGCCCAGCCGGTCCAGTTCGCGCATGAGCTGCGCCTTGCTGGAGGACGAGATGCCGACCACCGCGATCATCGTCGCGATGCCGAGCGCGATGCCCAGGGCCGACAGGACGACGCGCAGCGGGCGGCCGAGCAGCCCGGCGGATCCGACGTGGAACACGTCGCGGGCGCTGAGCCGGGAGGGGGTCAGGGCGGTGCGCCTCATAGGGCGACCACTCCGGGACCGGCGACCACTCCGGGACCGGCATCCACTCCGGGACCCGCATCCGCTCCGCGACCCGCCTCCGTACGAACGGCCGGCCGGGTGTCCGCCACGACCCGCCCGTCGCGGATCCGTACCTGGCGGGGCAGCCGGTCGGCGATCTCGCTGTCGTGGGTGATCACGGCGATGGTCGCGCCTTCCTTGTTGAGGTCGTGCAGCAGCTCCATGACCGCCTCGCCCGACGCCGAGTCCAGGGCGCCCGTGGGCTCGTCGGCGAGCAGCAGGTCCGGTTCGCCGACGACGGCGCGCGCGATGGCGACGCGCTGCTTCTGGCCGCCGGACAGCTGGTGCGGTTTGTGGTCCATCCGGTCGGCGAGGCCGACGCGCTCCAGCGCGGCGGCGGCCCGGCGGCGGCGTTCCGCGCGCGGCAGCCCGGAGTAGAGGAGTCCTTCCGCCACGTTGTCCCGCGCACTGATGCCGGGCACGAGGTGGAACGCCTGGAAGACGAATCCGACGTGCTGCGCGCGGAGCGCGGACAGCCGGCGGTCGGACAGCGCGGCGACGTCGTGGCCCGCGATGGCGACCGAGCCGGAGGACGGCCGGTCCAGGGTGCCGACGATGTGCAGGAGGGTGGACTTGCCGGAGCCGGACGGGCCGACGATGGCGAGCAGTTCGCCGGCGTTGATCGTCAGGTCCACGCCACGCAGCGCGGCGACGCCGCCCGGGTACTCCTTTCCCACGCCGACGAGTTCCACGACGGCGGCCGAAGCAGCGGCCGAAGCAGGGGGGATGGTGGAAGGGATCGAGGTCACAGCGACGGCACCCCGACCTTCATGCCCTCGCGCAGCCCGCCGCCGCTGACCTCGACGCGCCCCTGGCCGAACATGCCCAGCTCGACGGCGACGTCGCGCGCCCTGCCGTTCTCCACGACCTGCACGCCGAAGCCGCCGCTGGGCAGTGCCAGCAGGGCGTTGACGGGGACGGACAGCACGCCCTTGCGGGTCCGGCCGGTCAGGTTGACCGTCACCGGGGACCGGTCGAGGCCGCCGACCTTGGACGGGTCGTCGAAGGTGACCGTGACGGTGATCTTCGGCGTCCTGTCCTGCGGGTCCTCGCCCTCCTCCACGGTCTTGCCGACGGAGGAGACCCGGCCCGGCGCGCTCCCGCCGCCCGGCAGGTCGACGGTGACCCTGCTGCCGGTCCGCGCCAGCTGCCCGTCGGCGACCGCCAGCTTGAACTCCACGATCCGTTCGGAGCTGGTCGTGGTCAGCACCGGCTTGCCCGGCCCGGCCTGGTCGCCGACGGCCGAGTCCGCCGACTTGATCCGTACCGGGCCGGCGGAGAAGGCGATCCGGTCGGGGCCGACCGTGCCGGTCCGGGGCAGGTCGTGCGCCTTCTGCCAGCGCTTGACGGCATCGGCGGTGCCGGTGGTGAACGTGCCGTCGGCCGCCGGCTCCGGGCCGAAGCCGAGCGCGCGCAGGTTCTCCTTCAACTGCCGGACGTCGTCGCCCTTGTCGCCGGTCTTGAGCGGCCGGTACATGGGCGTCGTGCCGTACATCAGACGTACGGGCCTGCCGTCGACCTCGTAGAGCCTGCCGTCGCGGGCGACGGAGGAGCCGGCGCCCGCGACCCACGTGAGGGTGCCCATGGTGCCCGCGTTGATCTTGCGTTCCTTCGCGTACCCGAGCGTGCCCTGCTTCTGGGTGCTGTCGCTCAGGTCCCCGCGCTGGATCGGCGCGGTCGCCGGCAGGAGGCCGGAGCTCTGCCGGGCCGCCCCCTTGCCGGAGGACGCCGGCAGGGTGACCGCCACCGCGCCCCCGACGGCGACCACGACCACCGCCACAGCGGCCGACACGATTCTCTTGCGTTTCATCGACTCTTCCCGTCCATCCGCTCGTTCTGTGTAGGTTCTGACGTGGGTTCCGACGTAGGTTCCGACGCGGGTTCCGGCATTCGTCAGTCGACCGAGCAGAGCTTGTTGGCCTTGTCGAACTTCTCCTTCGCATCCCCTTGCGGCATGGGCATCGCCTTCTGCGGACCGCCACCCCCGCCGAAGTTCGGATCGGGCATGTCGACGCCGTTCTTGCGCATGCACTGGGCGAACTTGAGAGCCTTGTCCTTGTCCGCCTGGGATATCTCTCCCGACGGGTTGGAGCTGAACTGCTTGCAGGCGTCCATCGCCTTCTGCACGGACTCCTGGCTGCCGTTGCTGCCGATCGTCATACCCCGCGAGTCCTCGCCGGGCTTCGGTTCCGGCACGTCCAAGCCGTGGTCGCGCAGGCACTTGCGGAACTTGACCGCCTTGTCGGAGGCGGTGTCGGCCGAGCTCTTCCCGCCCGACGATTTGGCGCCGGAATCCGCGTCGGAACCGGAACAGGCGGAGGCGAAGAGGGCGAGGGCGGCGAGTGCTGCGGCGCCGGCGGAAACGCGGTTACGGTTTCTCATGGGATTCTCACTTTGCGGCTCTTCCGGACGGTGACGGAAAGAGATTCGCAGCCGCCGCGGTCTCGTTTCCCTCTCCGCCGGCCTTTACAACGGCGAAAGGTCCGCATCGGGTAAACAGGGACGCATGCGTGTTCTGGTGGTGGAGGACGAGGAATTCCTGGCCGAAATGGTGGCCGACGGGCTGCGCCGTGCCGCCATCGCGGTCGACGTGGCCTCCGACGGCGCGGAAGGGCTGCGCAAGCTCCAGGTCGGCGCCTATGACGTGCTCGTCCTCGACCGCGACCTGCCCGGGATCCACGGCGACGAGGTCTGCCGCCGGGTCGTCGAACAGCGGCTGCTCACCCGGGTCCTGATGCTCACGGCCTCCGGCACGGTCCGCGACCGGGTGGCGGGGCTCGGCCTGGGCGCCGACGACTACCTCACCAAGCCGTTCGCGTACGACGAGCTGCTCGCGCGCGTCCTGGCGCTGGGCCGCCGCGCGCACCCCGCGCTGCCCCCGGTGATCGAACGTGCCGGCCTCGTCCTGGACGGCGCCCGCCGCCAGGCCAGCCGCGACGGCCGGTATCTGAGCCTGTCCCGGAAGGAGTTCGCGGTGCTGGAGACGCTGATGCGCGCGGACGGAGCGGTCGTCAGCGGCGAGGACCTGATCGAGCAGGTGTGGGAGGAGGACACCAGCTACCGGACGAACGCGGTGCGGGTGACGCTCAGCAAGCTGCGCACCAAGCTCGGCGAACCGCCGGTGGTGGAGACGGTGCCGGGCGTCGGCTACCGGATCGCGGAACCGCGGGGGACCAAGGAAGAGGAGCGGTCATGACCCGGCTGCGGCTGCGGCTGTGGCGGCTGAGCAGCGAACGGGCCCGGTTGACGACGCTGTACGGCGGGCTGCTGGTGCTGGCCGGCGGCGTGCTGGTCACGCTGGTGTACTCGCTGGTGCGGAGCGGCCTCTACTCCACCATCAGCCTCGCCGTCACCACCGCCGTCCCCATCAAAGGGGTGCGGCCCCCGTACGCCGTGCCCGGCCAGGACTTCGCCAGAGCCCAGCCCGCGCTGCCGACGCAGGGTGCGACGTTCGACCCCTCCAACGTGCGTGCGGCGACGAAGGTGATCACGACGGCGGCGGAGAGCGCCGCGCTCAGCAAGCTGCTGACCGTCTCGCTCATCTCGCTCGCCGCCTTCGCCGTGCTGTCGGTGGCGCTGGCCTGGTGGATGGCGGGGCGGGTGCTGCGCCCGGTGGGCGTCATCACGTCCACCGCCCAGCGGCTGTCCGGCGAGAACCTGCACGAGCGCATCAAGCTCAAGGCGCCGCCGGGCGAGCTGAAGCAGCTCGCCGACACGTTCGACTCCATGCTCGACCGGATAGAGCGGCTGGTCGCCGCCCAGCAGCGGTTCGTCGCCAACGCGGCGCACGAGCTGCGGACGCCACTGGCCGTGCAGCGGGCCGCGGCCGAGATCGGGCTCGCGGACCCGGACCTGGACGCGGAGCGTCTCGCGCGGCTGCGGCGCAAGCTCATCGACGTCGCCGACGACAGCGAGCAGCTGATCGACGGGCTGCTGCTGCTCTCGGCCGGCGACCAGGGGCTGGAGCGGGTCGGCCCGATCGCCCTCGACGCGACCGCGGAGAGCGTGGCGAAGGCGCTCGCGGACCAGGCGGACGCGCACGCTGTCACCGTCCACGCCGAGCTGCGCCCGCTGACCGTGCAGGGCGAGGCCGTGCTGCTCGGGCATCTGGTGCACAACCTGGTGAGCAACGCGATCCGCTACAACCACCCGGGCGGGCAGGTCCGGATCCGGGTGGGCGCGGACGGTCTGGAGGTGTCCAACACCGGGCCCGACGTGCCGCCCGAGGCCGTGCCCGAGCTCTTCGAGCCCTTCCGCCGGGTGCAGGCCAGGCGGCACGGGCCGGGGGAGGGGGCGGGGCTCGGCCTGTCCATCGTCGCCTCGATCGCCCGCGCGCACGGGGCCGAGGCCGCCGCCGAGGCGAACCCCGGCGGCGGCCTGACCGTCCGCGTCACCGGCTGGAAGCCGGCCTGAACGGTCGACACACATCGGTCGACACACATCGGTCGGCACTCATCGGCCGACTCAGCCGGTCGACCCAGCCGATCGACTCGGCGATCGGCTCAGAGGTCGGCTCAGAGGTCGAACTCCTTGGGGTCGATGCCCACCGCGAAGCACGCCTCGCGGACGACGCCCTGCTCCGTCTTGTCGAAGTCGCCGTCGGCGCCGCCGATGACGATGCCGATCTGGATGACGGCGCGGGCCTCGGTCGGCTTCTTCTGGACCTTGCCGATCTCCTGCAGGATGCTGACCTTGCCGAAGTCGAAGTCGGCGGTCAGCTTGCCCAGGTAGTCGTTGAAGCGGCGCTGCAGGTCGTCGGCCGGGAAGTTCTGCAGAACGTCGTTGCCCGCGATGAGGGACGCCACGCGCTGGCGCTCGGACGGGTCGATCTGACCGTCGGCGGCGGCGACCAGTGCGCACATCGCCATGCTCGCGTCGCGGAACGCCCCGCTCTTGAGGTCGTTCTTCTTGGCGTTGAGCTGGGTCTGCATGGTCTGCGCGGATTCCTTGAAGCGGTTCCACAGGGCCATGGTGGTGTCTCCTCGACGCATTGACGTTCGGTGTATCTCTTCGATCTCGTCCAGGGAACTCCCCAGGGACCCTCCCAAGTTCCCCGGCACCCCCCGGACGGTCCCCGTACGCTGCGGCGATGCGTCGAGCAGGGCCCCGGCGGCTACGGCAGGAGGACGACCTTCCCCATCGTGGCGCGGGTCTCCAGCGCCCGGTGCGCCGCGGCTGCCTCGGCCAGGGGGAAGGGCTGCACCGCCGGTACGAGGCGGCCCGCCGCGGCCTCCGCGAGCGCCGCCTCCTCCAGTGCGCGCAGGCCCTCGGGGCCGCCGATCGCCTTCATCATCGCCGGGCCGATGACGGTCTGCGAGGTGATCCCGCGCGCGGTCAGCTCCTCCTCGCCGAGCTCCAGGGGGCCGCCCGCCGACCAGCCGTAGACGAGGTGCTTGCCGCCTTTGCCGAGCAGGTCGACGGCGGCGCGGCCGAGCGGGCCGCTGACCGCGTCGAAGACGACGGTCGCGGGGCGGCCGCCGAGGGCGGTGCGCACCTCGTCGGCCCAGCCGTCGGCGTTGTAGTCGACGGCCACGTCCGCGCCCAGGTCGCGGACCCGCCCGGCCTTCGCCGGGCCGCCGGCCGCCCCGACGACGGTCGCGCCGAGGTTCTTGGCGTGCTGGACGAGCAGCGTGCCGATGCCGCCGGCCGCGGCGGTGACGACCACCGTGTCCTGGTCGGTCAGCTCGGCGAAGCGCAGGATGCCGAGGGTGGTGCGGCCGGTGCCGATCATGGCGATGGCCTGGGCGAAGTCCAGGTTCTCGGGCAGCTCGTGCAGCTTGTCCGCGGCGGTGACGGCGGTCTCGGCGTAGCCGCCGGGCACCATGCCGAGGTGGGCGGCCACGCGGCGGCCGAGCCAGCGCGCGTCGGTGCCCTCGCCGAGCGCGTCGACGGTGCCGGCGACCTCGCGGCCCGGGATCGTCGGCAGCTCGGGCAGCGGGTACGGGCTCTTCGGGTCGCCCTGGCGGAAGACGGTGTCGATCAGGTGGACCCCTGCCGCGCCGACGGCGATCCGCACCTGGCCGGGGCCCGGCACCGGGGTGTCGGTCTCCTCGTACGTCAGGTTCTCGGCGGGGCCGAAGGCGTGCAGGCGGACGGCGCGCATGGCGTTTCTCCCGGATCTCCGGCGGTGCGCCGCCGGGTGGCGACGCACCGCTCATCCTTTGACGTGAACCTAGGTTCAAGTCAAGGCGTTCATGCCGTCCGGGAGCGAGCGTCCGGGAGCGTCCGGGAGGCCCGCGTCAGGTCCGGGCCAGGATCCGCTCCTTGGCCTGCTGGTACTCCGCTTCGGTGAGGTCACCGCGGCTCTTCAGCTCGGACAGCTTGTGGAGCTGGTCCACGCTGTTGTCCGCGGTGTTCGCGCCGCCCGCCGGGGCCGCCGCTTCGCGCACGTACTGCTTGAAGGCGTCCTGCTGGGCCTCCGCGACCTTGGCCTCGCGCCGGCTCATGCCGCTGCCGCGCACGATGACGTAGGCCAGCGAGCCCAGGAACGGCAGCACGATGACCAGGATCATCCAGCCGGCCTTGGCCCAGCCGCTGAGCTCGTGGTCGCGGAACAGGTCGCCGATGATCCGGAACAGCAGGAAGAACCAGAGCACCCAGAAGAACAGCATGAGCATGGTCCAGAACACGTCGAGCATCGAGTAGTCGTCCATGACTGAAGGAGAACCCCTGGGCAGAGGCGGCGCACCCGGGGTTGCTCCGAACGGGTTACCTGCTCTGCGTGCCTTGCGTGCCCTGCCCGCCCCGCCCGCTCACACCCGTGGGAAGCGGGCCCGCAGGTCCCAGACGGCCGGGTTGTCGCCGAGGCCGTCGTGCATGTCGGTCAGGTCCGCGATCAGGTCGTGCAGGAAGTCGCGTGCCTCGCGGCGGAACGTGGCGTGGTGCAGGGAGAGCGGCGGCTCGTCCTCGGCCCAGTCGGCGAAGACCTCCACGTAGCCGAAGCGGCGGGCGAAGCGCAGCCGGTCGGTGGACTCGGTGAAGTCGAACTCGGCGTACTGCGTCTGCGAGGCACGGCTGCCGCGCGGGTCCTGGTCCAGCCGCTCGACGATGTCGCACATCGCCCACGCGAAGTCGAGCACCGGAACCCATCCCCAGGCTGTGGACAGTTCGCGCTCGCCCTTCGCGAGGTACACGTCGCCGCAGAACAGGTCGTGGCGCAGGGATCGGACGGTCGCGGTGCGGTAGTCCGTCTGCGGGGGGTCGGGGAAGCGGCGGGAGAGGGCGTAGCCGAGGTCGATCACACCGCCGATCGTCGCACGCGGTTCGATCGCGTCCGGCATCGTGCGGCTACCGGCTGACCCCCGGCTCCCGGTCTCGGCTCCCGGCCGCCCGCTCCCGCCCGCCTCCCGGCCGCCCGCCTCCCGCCCGCCCGCTCCCGGCCGCGCGCTCCGGCCGGCGGCTCTCAGCGCAGCAGCCGCTGCTCCTTCGCGACCGACACCGCTCCGGCCCGGGTGTCGACGCCGAGCTTGTCGTAGATCCGGCCCAGGTGCGTCTTGACGGTCGCCTCGCTGATGAAGAGCGCGCGGGCGATGTCGCGATTGCCCAGGCCCTGCGCGAGCTGGGCCAGGATGTCCAGCTCCCGTTCGGTGAGGTGGGGGCGCGGGGCGCGCATCCGGGCCATGACGCGGCTGGCGACCGGCGGCGAGAGCGTGGTGCGGCCCTGCGCCGCCGCGTGGATGGCCGCGAACAGTTCCTCGGGCCGCTCGGCCTTGAGCAGGTAGCCGGTCGCGCCCGCCTCGATGGCGCGGGTGATGTCGGCGTCGGTGTCGTAGGTGGTCAGCACCAGGACGTGCGGGGCCGCGTCGGGGGCCTCGACCGCCGTGGTGATCCGCCGGGTGGCCTCGACGCCGTCGATCCCGTCCCCCAGCTGCAGATCCATCAGGACGACCTGCGGGCGCAGCCGGGCCGCCAGGACGACCGCCTCCTCGCCCGTTCCGGCCTCCGCGATCACCTCGATGTCGCCCGCGCTGGCGAGCAGCGCCAGCAGCCCGGCGCGGACGACGGCGTGGTCGTCGCAGACCAGCAGCCGCACCGGGGCGGGGCCGGAGGCGGGGGCGGGGGAGGTGTCGGTGGGGACGGTCACGGGCTCTCCAGGGGGACGGTGGCGGTGACGACGGTGCCTTCGCCCGCGCCGCTCTCTACGGTCAGGGTGCCGCCGAACTGGCGCAGCCGGGCGCGCATCGCCGGCAGGCCGTGGCCGCGGCCTTCGCGGTCCGTCCCGGCTGCCTGGTCGAAGCCCCGGCCGTCGTCCGCGATGTCGAGGACGGCCTGGTCGCCCAGGTACGACAGGGTGATCACGGCGGCCGAGGCGCCGGCGTGCTCGCGGACGTTGGCCAGGGCGCCCTGCGCGATCCGCATGAGGGCGGCCCGGGCCGCGGGCGGCAGCCCGCCGGGGCTCCCGTCCAGGTGGAAGCGGACCGGCAGGCCGCTCTCCGCCGACTCGCGGTCGGCCAGCGCCCGCAGCGCGTCGTGCAGGGTGCCGCCGTCGGCGAGGTCGGCGGGCGCGAGGTCGTGCACGAAGGCACGCGCCTCGGCGAGGTTGCGGGCGACGATCGAGGTGGCGGTGGTGACGTGCGTCCTGGCGGTGGCCGGGTCGGTGTCCCAGGTGCGGGCGGCGGCCTGCAGCAGCATCTGCTGGCTGGACAGGCCCTGCGCCAGGCTGTCGTGGATCTCCATCGCCAGGCGCTGCCGCTCGGCCAGCGCGCCCGCGCGGCGCTCGGTGGCCGCGAGTTCGCGCCGGGTGCGCACGAGGTCGTCGATGAGCGCGTGCTGGCGGACGGCCTGCCGCTGCATGTGCAGGAAGACGGCGGTGGCCAGGCCCGCGACGGCGATCGGCAGCAGCAGGAGGTTGGGGTCGAAGCCGTCGGCCAGCCGGAGCTGGGAGATGACGACGAGGACGGTGAGCGCCGCCACGAGGGTGATCGCGGCCCGTTCCGGCAGGGTCCGCAGCCCGGTGTAGAACAGCGGGATCGCGCACCAGGCGAAGCTCGGCGCGAGCAGCACGACCACCACCCAGGCGACGACCACGGCCGCCAGCCACAGCCGGTGCCGGCGCACGGTCCACCCGTCGGCGGCGCGGGCGGCCGGGCCGAGCGCGTACAGGGCGGCGAGCGCGACGCTCAGGCCGATCACCCACGGCACCCTGGCGGCGCCCGGGTGGTGCACCACGAAGCGCGTCAGCGAGGCGCCCAGCAGGAGGACGAACGCGAGGTGCATGACGAGGGTGAGCCGCCCCGCGTCGGGGTCGGCGGCCTCGGCCGCCGCCTGCCGCGGGGTGGTGCGCACGTGATTCTCCTCGTCAGCTGCGGCCCCCCGGCCGGGTTCCGGTGTCCCCGTCTCCCTTTATCGCCCGGCATCGCCGCCCGCGCATCATCCGATCGGTCGACAACCCCGTCCTCCATCATGCCCGCGGGGAGGGGCTGGACCGTCGACCCCGGTCGGCACCGGGCGGGACCAGGATCGAAGGGCGGGCCCGAACGGGTCCTGTTCCACCGATGAGGAGTGACCGTGAAGATTTCCGCTCGTGTTCTGGCCGGGTCCCTCGCCACCGCCGCGCTCGGCGCAGGCGTCTTCGGCAGCGTCTCGGCGTCCGCCGCCCCGGCGCCCGCCGCGCAGACCGCCGACGTCCGGCCGGCGCAGACCGTACGGACGACGCACCTGACGATCGACGCGGCCGCGAAGGGCGCGCAGGCCGCCCTGGACGCCGCTGAGAAGGCGGGCCAGCACGTCACCGTCGCGGTTGTCGACCGGGACGGGAACACCATCGTCACCCTGCGCGGCGACGGCGCCGGCCCGCAGTCCTACGAGTCGGCCGAGCGCAAGGCGTACACCGCGGTCTCCTGGAACGCCCCCACCTCGGAGCTGGCCAAGCGGCTCGCCCAGGCCCCGAACCTCAAGGACATCCCCGGCACGCTCTTCCTGGCGGGCGCCGCCCCCGTCACCGCCGGGTCCGCGCCGATCGCGGCCATCGGTGTCGCCGGCGCGCCCAGCGGCGACCTGGACGAGCAGTTCGCGCGGGCCGGGGTGGCAGCCCTCGGGAAGTGACCCCGCAGGCGGCCGGCAGGCCCCTACGGACACCGTCCGGCCGGTGCGGACGCGCCGACGGCCCCCGGATCGCGAAGGATCCGGGGGCCGTCGGGAGGCGTGTCAGAGGTTGACGCCGAAGTCCGTGGCGATGCCCACGAGACCGGAGGCGTAGCCCTGGCCCACGGCGCGGAACTTCCACTCCGCGCCGTTGCGGTACAGCTCGCCGAAGACCATCGCGGTCTCGGTGGCCGAGTCCTCGCTCAGGTCGTAGCGGGCGATCTCCGCCTCGCCGGCCTGGTTGACGATGCGGATGTACGCGTTGCGGACCTGGCCGAAGTTCTGGCTGCGGGTCTCGGCGTCGTAGATCGAGACCGGGAAGACGATCTTGTCGATGTCGGCCGGGAGCGCCGCCAGGTTGACCTTGATCTGCTCGTCGTCGCCCTCGCCCTCACCGGTCTTGTTGTCGCCCGTGTGGACGATGGACTGATCCGGCGTCGCCTTGTTGTTGAAGAAGACGAAGTGGCCGTCCGAGTAGACCTTGCCGGTGGCGTTCACGGCGATGGCACTCGCGTCGAGGTCGAAGTCGGTACCGGTAGTGGTACGGACGTCCCAGCCGAGGCCGACCGTGACAGCCGTCAGGCCCGGCGCCTCTTTGGTCAGCGAGACGTTGCCGCCCTTGGACAGGCTTACAGCCATTGGGAGTCCCCTCCATGGAGATGGGTTGTTGCCGACGAAGCTACCGTCACCCGTCACAACGCCGTCAGAGGACGGTCTGGTTCCCTTCGGCGGATTCCGGATCGGCGCCGGCGGCCGGAACGCCGTGGAAAACCCTGTGTCGGAAGCCGCTGGAACGCGGGATCATAGGACGCATGTCCGGTCCCCTTGTCATTCGCGGCTCCGTCTCCGTTCCGGAGGCCGAGCTCCTGTGGCGTTTCTCCAGGTCGTCGGGGCCGGGCGGCCAGCATGTGAACACCAGCGACAGCCAGGTCGAGCTGCGCTTCGACCTCGCCTCCACGGAGTGCCTGCCCGAGGTCTGGAAGGACCGGGCGCTGGAGCGGCTCGCGGGCAAGCTCGTCTCGGGCGTCCTGACGGTCAAGGCCTCCGAGCACCGCTCGCAGTGGCGCAACCGGGAGACGGCGCTCGCCCGGCTGGCATCGGTGCTGGCCACGGCCACCGCCCCGCCGCCCAAGCCGCGCCGGCCGACGAAGATCCCGCGCGGGATCAACGAGCGGCGGCTGCGGCACAAGAAGCAGCGCGGCGAGACCAAGCGCGGTCGCGACCA
Source organism: Streptomyces sp. NPDC006733 (assembly GCF_040636125.1). Lineage (NCBI taxonomy): Bacteria > Bacillati > Actinomycetota > Actinomycetes > Kitasatosporales > Streptomycetaceae > Streptomyces > Streptomyces sp. NPDC006733. Next base: position 113,194 of record NZ_JBEYJD010000017.1, read on the forward strand.
GCGCTCCTGGGACTGATCCGGGCCGATGGCCCGGACAGCCGGCGCCCCCGCCGCGGGGCCCGGCTAGTCGAGCTGCCGGTAGCGCCCCTTGAAGTAGACGAGCGGCGAGCCGTCGGCGCTCGGCGTCTTCGCGGCGAGCACCCGCCCGATGACGAGGGTGTGGTCCCCGGCCGTGACCCGCTGCTCCGTCGCGCACTCCAGCACCGAGAGGGCGCCGCCGAGTATGGGGGCGCCGGATTTCGGGCCGCGGTAGTAGGACACGTCCTCGAAGAGCAGCCGGTCGCTGATCCGCCCGCGCATCGCGAAGCGCCCCGCGATGTGCCGCTGGCTCTCGCTGAGCACGGAGGCCGCCCACAGCGGCTGCCGCTCCAGCAGATCGTCCATTCGCGAGTCCGCGCGGACGCTCACCAGTACCATCGGCGGTTCGAGCGAGACGGACAGGAACGCGGTGGCCGTCATGCCGACGTCCTCGCCCCTGGGACCGTCCTCCGGGTCGTGGGCGGTGACGAGAACGACGCCTGCCGCGAGGCGGGCCATCGCGGCACGGAAGTCGTCGGGGTGGGCCATGATCCCAGGATGGGGGACAGCGGATGTCTGCAGCACACCAAGGACGGTACGTCGCCGCCCTTGCCCGCCGCATCGGGCTTCAGGACCAGGACCCGGGCGGCAGGACCTAGGCCGCCGGAACGGGAGCCGGATCCCCGGCGGTCCCTCACGCACGGGAGTCGGGCCGGTACGGGCCGGAGCCTCGGCCCAAAGCCATACGCTCCGTGGTCAAGCCGGGACAAACTCCTGTGACTTGAGTCACAAGGGGCAGGAATTGTTGACCCTGTGTACCGGGCGAACTGCTCCCTGTGATTCAGTTGCCGTGGCAATCGGACGACAAGAAATACCAGGAGTTGCTGTCGAGGGCTCGGAGAGAGGCATGGACACCGAGTCGGAGCCGTATGTCCGTCTCGCGACCCTGCGTCAGCTGCACCAGGTCGTCGCAGACCTCAATACGGCACGAAGTCTCGCCGACACTCTGCAGGCCGTGGCCGACGGGGTGGTCAATGGGCTGGGCTATGAACTCTGCGCCGTGAACCTGGTGCGCCCGGACGGCGACCTGGTCGTCGCCGCCTTCGCGGGGAGTGTCGCCGCCGAGTCACTGCTCTCCGGCCGCGTCGGATCCCGCGCCTCGTGGGAGCGCCGGCTGAACATGGGCGAGCGCTGGGGGATGCTGCGGTTCATACCGCACACCGAGGGCTGGGTCCTGGTCGACGACGACGTCCCGCAGTGGCACACCGACGGCCCGCCGCCCCGCTTCCCCGACGAGTGGCACCCCAACGACCGGCTCTACGCCCCCATGTACGCCTCCGCGAACATCGGCGGCGAGCTGATCGGCGTCATCTCCGTCGACAAGCCCACCAACGGCCGGCACCCCGGCCCGTGGGGGTGCGAGGCGCTGCAGATGTACGCCTTCCAGGCCGCCATCGCCATCAGCAACGCCCGGCTGCGGGCCAACATGCAGCGGGCACTGGTCCGGCTGGAGCGCGACCAGCAGGCGCTGCGCGCCAGCGAGGAGAGCTTCCGGCAGGCGTTCGAGTACGCGCCGAGCGGGATGGCCATCGCCGAGATGGGCGGCGACCAGCACGGCAAGCTGCTGCGCGCCAACGACGCCCTGTGCCGGCTGCTGGGCCGCCCCGCCTCCGTGATGCGCCGCTACTCCTTCTCCGACCTCGTCCACCCCGAGGACGTCGGGCTGCTGCTGCGGACCTCCGCCGAGGGCGGCCGGGCCGAGCTGCGCCTCGCCCGCCGCGACGGCAGCTACGTGTGGGTCTCGCTGCGCAACTCCGTCGTCGCGGACACCGCGGACGGGCCGCGCTTCCTGCTGACCCACGTCGAGGACATCGAGGAGCGCAAGGGCCGCGAGATGCAGCTCGCGCACCGCGCCAGCCACGACTCGCTGACCGGCCTGCCGAACAGCGCGGAGCTGCGCGCCCGGCTCTCCAGCCGCCTGTGTCAACGCCCCGACGACGCGGTGTCCGACGCCGCACCCGACGAGTTCGCGTTCAGCTACGGCTTCGGCCCCGACGACATGGCCAGCCCCATGGGGGCGGTCGGCGGCTACGACCTGCACACCCACACCATCGCGCCGGACGAGAACGACGACTCCGGCAGCAAGGGCCTGGCCGTGCTCTTCTGCGACCTGGACGGCTTCAAGTCGATCAACGACCGGTTCGGCCACCACACGGGGGATGCCGTACTGATCGAGGTGGCCCGCCGGCTGGCCAGCGTGGTCCGCGACGGCGACACCGTGGCCCGGCTCGGCGGCGACGAGTTCGTCGTCCTCGCCGACGGCCTGGGCCCGGCCGACGCGCAGGACCTCTCGGTGCGGCTGCGCAACGCGATCATCCCGCCCATCCGGGTCGACGGGCGGGCGGTGCGGGTCGGCGCCAGCTTCGGCATCGGCTGGGCCGGATGCGGCATGACCGCCGACGAGATCCTGCACTCCGCCGACCAGCGCATGTACATCGAGAAGCGCTCGCGCACGCGCAACCACCGCCGCGCGGGCTGAGGCGCACCCCGGCCTGAGGCGCACCCCGGCCTGAGGCGCACCCCGGCCTGAGGAGCTCGGGCTGCGGCGAGCTCGGGCCGAAGTGCAGGGGTGGGAGCGGGTGTTCCCCCTGTGTTCGGATCGTGTCCTCCGTCATCCCCCTGACCCCGCTGAGGGGCGATATGCGGGCGGAACGGGACCAAAGCCGGGCCGCAACGGGACCAATGCCGGGTTGAAGGGGGTTCCCTCCACCTTGCGGAGTACGCGAGATCGATCTGCCGGTTGACCCCGCACCGCCATTCCCCTGCATACGCTGGGTAATGTGCAGCGCCTCTACTCCTTCCTCCGCAGACACCCGACAGGGGTCGACAGCTTCTGGGCTCTCGTCCTGCTCGGGTTCAGCGCGCTGTGGGTGCTGGAGGACAGCCGGCACGGGCCGTACTTCCACCTGGCGGCGATCCCGATCTGCATCGGCCTCAGCGTCGTCATCGCCCTGCGCCGCCGGTCGCCGGAGAAGACGCTGCTGCTGGTCATCGCCCTCGGCATCGCCCAGCTCCTGCTGGACGTCCGGGTCAATCCCGGTGACTTCGCGATGCTGGTCGCCGTCTACACCGCCGCCGCCAACGGCAGCCGCTGGTCCTCGCGGCTCGCGCTGGTCGGCGGGCTGAGCGCCTCGCCGATCTCGTCCCTGCGCTGGCCGGAGGACAATCCGTACACCAGCGTCTGGGTCGGCATCGCCCAGGTGATCTTCGTGTCCGTGCCCTTCGCGCTCGCCTGGGTCATCGGCGACAGCCTCCGCACCCGCCGGGCCTACTACCTCCAGCTGGAGGAGCGTGCCGCCCGCCTCCAGCGGGAGCGCGAGGCGCAGTCCAAGGCCGCGGTCGCCGCCGAGCGGGCCCGTATCGCCCGCGAGCTACACGACGTGGTGGCGCACAACGTGTCGGTGATGGTGGTGCAGGCGGACGGCGCCGCCTACGTGCTGGACGCGTCGCCCGAGCAGGCCAAGCAGGCGCTGTCGACGATCTCCAGCACCGGCCGCCAGGCGCTCGCCGAGATGCGCCGGCTGCTCGGCCTGCTGCGGGCGGGTGACGACAGCGGCGGCGAGTACGTGCCGCAGCCCGGCGTCGACCAGCTGGCCGAGCTGGTCGAGCAGGTGCGCGGGGCGGGGCTGCCGGTGCGCTTCGAGGTGAAGGGGGACGCCCGCCCGCTCTCCAGCGGCGTCGAGCTGACCGCCTACCGCATCGTCCAGGAGGCGCTGACGAACACCCGCAAGCACGGCGGCATCGACGCGACCGCCACCGTCCAGCTGGTCTTCGCGGACGCCGAACTGGACCTGCTCATCGAGGACGACGGGCGGGGCTCCCAGCACGAGCTGTACGACGACGGCGGGCGGGACGGGCTCGGGCAGGGCCTGATCGGGATGCGCGAGCGCATCGGCATGATCGGCGGCACCCTGGAGGCCGGACCACGACCCGGCGGCGGCTTCCGGATCAGCGCCGTGCTGCCCCTCAAGACGGGACGCTGACCCCCCGGCGGACCTCCGGACCACGATTTCCCCAGCAGAAGAGGACCAGAACACGATGGCGATCCGCGTGATGCTCGTCGACGACCAGGTGCTGCTGCGCACCGGTTTCCGCATGGTGCTGCAGGCCCAGCCCGACATGGAGGTCGTCGCGGAGGCGGGCGACGGCGCGGAGGCGGTCGAGGTGCTGCGCTCCACGAAGGTGGACGTGGTGCTGATGGACGTCCGCATGCCGCGCCTTGACGGTGTCGAGGCGACCCGCCAGATCTGCGGCGGCCCGGACCGCAAGCCGGACGACGGCGGCCCGCGAGTGCTGATCCTCACCACCTTCGACCTGGACGAGTACGCCTTCTCGGCGCTCAAGGCGGGGGCCAGCGGCTTCATGCTCAAGGACGTGCCGCCGGACGAGCTGCTGGCCGCGATCCGCTCCGTGCACAGCGGGGACGCGGTCGTCGCCCCGAGCACCACGCGCCGCCTGCTGGACCGCTTCACGCCGATGCTGCCCAGCTCGGGCGCGCCGGACAACACGGCGGTCAACCGGCTGACCGAGCGGGAGCGCGAGGTGCTGCTGCTGGTGGCCCAGGGGCTGTCGAACGGCGAGATCGCACGGAAGCTGGTGCTGTCCGAGGCGACGGTGAAGACGCACGTCGGCCGGATCCTCACCAAGCTCGACCTGCGCGACCGCGTCCAGGCGGTCGTGCTGGCCTACGAGACGGGCCTGGTGCGAGCCGGCACCAACGGCGGCCGCTGACCGCCCCCGGGGCCCGCTGCCGGGAACGCCCGCACCGCCTGCGTCAGTCGTCCTGCGGCAGCCGCTCCAGGAACGCGCGCACCGCCTCCGCGACGTCGTCCACCGTCCACTCCAGCGCCGACGCGGCCACCGTCACCTCGGTCACCGACATCCCCGGCACCTCGCTGTCGAACCAGGTGCCGAACACGGCGGACTTCGTCTCCAGCGCCTGCCGCAGCCCGGCCTCGTTCAGCACCGGCGCCGAGTACGGCAACCACACCTGGAACTGGTGGGTGAAGGGCACCGGCGGGTTGATGCGGAAGAACGGCACCGCGCCCTCCAGCCCGTCCCGCAGCCCCTCCACGACGTCCTTGGCGTGCGCCACGTACGAGGGCAGCCGCGGCAGCTCGTTCTCCAGCCCGGCCAGCGCGGCCAGCACCGTCGGGAACTGGGCGAACGGCAGCCCGCCGTACCGGTGCCGCCAGGCCTTCGCCTCGGCGATCAGGTCGGCCGGGCCGGCGAGCACCGCGCCCGAGATGCCGTCGAGCGACTTGTAGAACGACACGTAGACGCTGTCCGCGAGGTCCGCGATCTCGGCGAGGGAACGGCCGAAGTGCGGCGTGCACTCCCACAGCCGGGCCCCGTCGAAGTGCACGACGGCGTCCCGGTCGCGCGCCGCCGCCACCGTCGCGGTCAGCTCCTCCCACGTGGGCAGCTGGAAGCCCGCGTCGCGCAGCGGCAGCTCCAGCATCAGCGTGCCGAACGGCTCGTCGAGCTCGCGGATCTCCTGCGCGCTCGGCAGCCGGGGCGCGGTCGTCGGATGGACGGTGCGCAGCCCGCTCACCACCGAGAGGGCATCGCGCTCGTGCACCTCCGGATGGGCCAGCGGGTGCAGGGCGACCGCCGGGTTGCCCGTCCGGCCCGCCCAGCACCGCAGGGCCACCTGCTGCGCCATCGTCCCGGTCGGGAAGAACGCCCCGGCCTCCAGACCCAGCAGCGCCGCCACCCGCTCCTCCAGAGCGGCGACGACCCCGTCGCCGTACACGTCCGGCGGGACGTCCAGGTCGTACGCCGCCGCGCCCTCGGCGACCAGGCGCTCCAGCCGTTCGCGCATCAGCGGCCGCTTGCCGCTGGACAGCACCCGGTCACACGCCCGTACAGCCGCCTGGCGCGCTGCCTTCTCGTCCTCGATCGGAGTGTCCATGGCACCGATCCTGCCCCACGGGGGTGCCATCTGCCGAGGGGATACCCCGGCGGGCCGAACGGGATCGCGCGGCGCCCCGGGCGTCCGTACGGCGGACCCCCGGGGACGCGGGGACGCATTCGCGTAGCATTGACGAGAACTCCGGTACCGCTCAGGACTGGAAGGGAAGGCCAGCGCAGCGTGAACGCATCGCACACCCCGGGCCCCATGCCCTCCGAGGCGGAGGCGCGTCCCGCCCGCCTCACCGTCGGCGTCGTCGGCGCGGGCCGGGTCGGACCGGCGCTCGCCGCCGCCCTCAAGCTCGCGGGCCACCGCCCGGTCGCCGCCTCGGGAGTCTCGGAACTCTCCCGCCGCCGCGCGGCCGCCCTGCTGCCCGACGTACCGCTGGTCGAGCCGGAGGAAGTGCTCGCCCGCGCGGACCTCGTCCTGCTGACGGTCCCCGACGACGCGCTGCCCGGCCTGGTCGCCGGACTCGCCGAGACCGGCGCCGTACGGCCGGGCCAGCTGATCGTGCACACGTCCGGCCGCTACGGCACCGGCGTGCTCGACCCGGCGCTGCGGGCCGGCGCCCTGCCGCTCGCGCTGCACCCCGCGATGACCTTCACCGGCACCGCCGTGGACGTGCAGCGGCTGGCCGGCTGCTCCTTCGGCGTCACCGCCCCCGGGCAGCTGCGGATGGCCGCCGAGGCGCTCGTCATCGAGATGGGCGGCGAGCCCGAGTGGATCGACGAGGAGGCCCGCCCGCTCTACCACGCGGGCCTCGCGATCGGCGCGAACCACCTCGTCACCCTGGTCGCCCAGTCCATGGAGCTGCTGAGCGCGGCGGGCGTTACGGAGCCCGGCCGGATGCTCGGCCCGCTGCTCGGCGCGGCCCTCGACAACGCCCTGCGCTCCGGTGACGGCGCCCTGACCGGCCCGGTCGCGCGCGGCGACGCGGGCACCGTCACCGCCCACCTGGCGGAGCTGCGCAAGCACTCCCCGCAGGCCGTCGCCTCGTACCTGGCGATGGCGCGGGCCACCGCGGACCGCGCGATCGCCAACGGAATGCTCAAGCCGGAACTCGCCGAGGCGCTGCTGGAGGTCCTCGCGGACGGGGGACCCCGATGACCACGCACCTGCTGAGGACGGCCGCCGAGCTGCGCGCGGCCGCCCGCGACGGCCGCAAGCGCGCCGTCGTGATGACGATGGGCGCCCTGCACGAGGGGCACGCCACGCTCGTGCGCACCGCGCGCGAGCACGTGGGGGCGGACGGCGAGGTGGTCGTCACCGTCTTCGTCAACCCGCTGCAGTTCGGCCCCGGCGAGGACCTCGACCGCTACCCGCGCACCCTGGACGCCGACGTGCGGATCGCGGCCGAGGCCGGATCGGACCACGTGTTCGCGCCCGCCGCCGACGAGGTCTACCCCGGCGGCGCACCCCAGGTGCGGATCACGGCGGGCCCGATGGGGGAGCGCTACGAGGGCGCGTCGCGCCCCGGCCACTTCGACGGGATGCTCACCGTCGTCGCGAAGCTGCTCCACCTCACCGCCCCGGACGTCGCGTTCTTCGGGCAGAAGGACGCCCAGCAGCTCGCGCTGATCCGCCGGATGGCCACCGACCTCAACTTCCCGGCGGAGATCGTCGGCGTCCCCACCGTCCGCGAGGGCGACGGGCTGGCGCTGTCCAGCCGCAACCGCTACCTCTCCGCCGCCGACCGCCCCGCGGCGCTCGCCCTGTCCCGCGCCCTGTTCGCGGGCCGGGACGCGGTCCAGGCGGGCCCCGACGCCGTGCGAGCGGCGGCGCGCAAGGTACTGGAGCAGGCGGGGGACGACGGCCCGGCCGTCGACTACCTGGCCCTCGTCGACCCGGTGGACTTCACCGAGGCACCGCCCGGCCACACCGGACCGGCGATCCTCGCCGTCGCCGCGAAGGTCGGCACGACCCGTCTGATCGACAACATCCCCCTGGAATTCGGAGCCGCCCGATGAACGGAACCGGCATACGGCTGGCCGCCCCCGCCCCCGGCTGGGCGATCGCCGCCGATGTGATCGTCGTCGGGTCCGGCGTCGCCGGCCTGACGACCGCGCTGCGCTGCGCCGCCGCCGGCGCGAAGGTCGTCGTCGTGACGAAGGCGCAGATGGACAACGGCTCCACGCGCTGGGCGCAGGGCGGCATCGCCGCGGCCCTCGGCGAGGGCGACACCCCGGAGCAGCACCTGGACGACACGCTGGTCGCGGGCGCCGGGCTGTGCGACGAGCCGGCCGTGCGGGCGCTGGTCACCGAGGGCCCGGACGCGGTGCGCCGGCTGATCTCCACCGGCGCGCGGTTCGACACGTCGGAGGAGACCGGCGAGATCCTGCTGACCCGTGAGGGCGGCCACCACCGCCGCCGGATCGCGCATGCCGGCGGCGACGCGACCGGCGCGGAGATCTCCCGCGCGCTGGTGGACGCGGTCCGCGACGCCGGTATCGAGACCGTGGAGAACGCGCTCGTCCTGGACCTGCTCACCGATGAGGCGGGCCGCACGGCGGGCGTGACGCTGCACGTCATGGGTGAGGGCCAGCGCGACGGCGTCGGCGCCGTGCACGCCAAGGCCGTGGTCCTCGCCACCGGCGGCATGGGCCAGGTCTTCTCCGCGACGACCAACCCGGCCGTGTCGACCGGCGACGGCGTGGCGCTCGCGCTGCGGGCCGGCGCCGAGGTCAGCGACCTGGAGTTCGTGCAGTTCCACCCGACCGTGCTGTGGCTGGGCCCGGACGCCGAGGGCCAGCAGCCGCTGGTCTCCGAGGCGGTCCGCGGCGAGGGCGCGTACCTGGTCGACGCCGAGGGCGTCCGCTTCATGCTCGGGCAGCACGAGCTGGCCGAGCTGGCGCCGCGCGACATCGTCGCCAAGGGCATCACCCGGCGCATGCAGGAGACCGGCGCCGAACACATGTTCCTGGACGCCCGGCACTTCGGCGCGACGATGTGGGCCGAGCGCTTCCCGACGATCCTCGCCGCCTGCCGTTCGCACGGCATCGACCCCGTCACCGAGCCGATCCCGGTCTCCCCGGCGGCCCACTACGCGAGCGGCGGCGTCCGGACGGACCTGCTGGGCCGGACGACCGTGCCGGGCCTGTACGCGTGCGGTGAGGTGGCCTGCACGGGCGTGCACGGCGCCAACCGGCTCGCCTCCAACTCGCTGCTGGAGGGCCTGGTCTTCGCCGAGCGCATCGCGGCCGACATCATCGCCGACCCGACCGCGCCGGGCGCCCCCGTCGTCCCCGCACCGGCCCGCACCCCGCTGCTGGCCTCCGAGACCCGCTCCGAGATCCAGCGGATCATGACGGCGGGTGCCGGCGTGCTGCGCAGCGCCGCCAGCCTGGCGGGCGCGGCCACCGCCCTGGAGGGCATCCACGCCGCCTCCGTCGAGGACCTGGAGCGCGACGGCAAGACCGCCGAGCCCTGCGTCGAGACGTGGGAGGCGTCGAATTTGAGCCTGGTCGCCCGGGTCCTGGTCGCGGCGGCCCGCCGCCGGGAGGAGACTCGTGGCTGCCACTGGCGCGAGGACCGGCCGGACCGGGACGATGCCCAGTGGCGCCGGCACCTGATCGTCCGCCTGACGCCCGGCGGCACCCTGGCCGTGCACACCACCGACACGGCGGACTTCCCGCCGGTGCGCAGTGACGCGGCACCGCGGGGCGACCTGCCGGCGACCGCAGAAACCCCGCGGGGGACGACCCTCGCAGCCCACAAGGAGCCCTCGTGAGTACCCCGGACCGCCCCCAGCCCGTCCTTCTCCCGCTGCCGCAGTTCGGCCTGCCCACCGGCCCGTCCGGTGAGGAGGCGGGCGGCTGCGGCGACGCGTGCGGCTGCGGCGGTGGCGAGGAGGCGTACGAGCTCGATCCGCTGGAGTGCGGCCTCGACGCCGACCTGGCGCAGCTGCTGGTCGACGCGGGCCTGGACCCCGTCCAGGTCGAGGACATCGCGCACATGGCGATCGAGGAGGACCTCGACCAGGGCGTGGACGTCACCACCGTCGCGACCGTCCCCGAGGACGCCTTCGCGACCGGCGACTTCACGGCCCGCGAGTCCGGCACCGTCGCGGGCCTGCGGATCGCCGAGGCGGTCCTGTCCGTCGTCTGCACCGACGAGTTCGAGGTCGAGCGGCACGTCGAGGACGGCGACCGCGTCGAGCCGGGCCAGGTGCTGCTGACGGTCCGCACCCGCGCCCGCGACCTGCTGACGGGCGAGCGCAGCGCGCTCAACCTGCTGTGCCGGCTCTCCGGCATCGCGACGGCGACCCGCGCCTGGTCGGACGTGCTGGAGGGCACCAAGGCCGAGGTCCGCGACACCCGCAAGACCACGCCGGGGCTGCGCGCCCTGGAGAAGTACGCGGTGCGCTGCGGCGGCGGCGTCAACCACCGGATGTCGCTGTCGGACGCGGCGCTGGTCAAGGACAACCACGTGGTCGCGGCCGGCGGCGTCGCGCAGGCCTTCAAGCTGGTCCGCGACGAGTTCCCGGACCTGGCCATCGAGGTCGAGGTCGACACGATGGACCAGGTGCGCGAGGTCCTGGAGGCGGGCGCCGACCTGATCCTGCTCGACAACTTCACCCCGGAGCAGACCGCCGAGGCCGTCGCGTACGTCGCCGGCCGCGCCGTCCTGGAGTCCTCGGGCAGGCTCTCCCTCGACACCGCCCGCGCCTACGCCGAGACCGGTGTCGACTACCTGGCGGTGGGCGCCCTCACGCACTCGTCGCCGATCCTGGACATCGGGCTCGACCTGCGCGCGGGGGTCTGAGACCCGCATGCTCCTCACCATCGACGTAGGCAACACGCACACCGTCCTGGGCCTCTTCGACGCGGAGGAGATCGTCGAGCACTGGCGGATCTCCACCGACTCGCGGCGCACCGCCGACGAGTGGGCGGTCCTGCTGCAGGGCCTGATGGGCATGCACCCGCTGCTCGGCATGGAGCTGGGTGACGGCATCGACGGCATCGCGATCTGCTCGACGGTGCCCGCCGTCCTGCACGAGCTGCGCGAGGTGACCCGGCGCTACTACGGCGACGTCCCGTCGGTCCTGGTCGAGCCGGGCATCAAGACGGGGGTGCCGATCCTGGTCGACCACCCCAAGGAGGTCGGTTCCGACCGGATCGTCAACTCGCTCGCGGCCATGCACCTGTACAACGGGCCGTGCATCGTCGTGGACTTCGGTACGGCGACGACCTTCGACGCGGTCTCCAAGCGCGGTGAGTACATGGGCGGCGCCATCGCGCCCGGCATCGAGATCTCGGTGGACGCCCTCGGGGTGCGCGGCGCGCAGCTGCGCAAGATCGAGCTGGCCCGCCCGCGCAGCGTCATCGGCAAGAACACCATCGAGGCGATGCAGTCCGGCATCCTGTACGGCTTCGCCGGGCAGGTCGACGGGGTCGCGGAGCGGATGGCCCGCGAACTGGCCGACGACCCGGACGACGTCACGGTGATCGCCACCGGTGGCCTCGCGCCGCTCGTCCTCGGCGAGGCGTCGATCATCGACGTGCACGAGCCGTGGCTGACGCTGATCGGGCTGCGGCTGGTCTACGAGCGGAACGTCTCGACGAACTGAAAAACCGGCCGGCCGGCGCGCCGGCAGCCGACGGGATCCGCCCCTGTGCGTTCGCAGGGGCGGATCCCGCCGTCTGTGGGGGGCCGGAAACAAGACATGTCGTTACGGGAATTTTGTCCGTTTAGCACTTAAAGTCGTCCCATGCCCACGCCACACGGCTCCAGGGGCGGCATGGCGTTCAGCGCGGACGAACTGCGTGTGTTCCGGCGCGCCCTCGCAGCGGCCCTCCGACCCGCCACCACGACACCCGTCCCCGACGACCTCCAGGAGTACCTCCGGCTCGCCGACGCCCTGGACGAGGCCGTCAGCGAGGGCGGGCGGCTCCGGGCGTTCCTCCTCGCCGAACTGGCCCGCTACCGGGAGTCCCTCCCGGGCGGCGCCGCCGGCTACCTCTCGCGGCTGCGGGACGCCCTCGACACCGGCTACCGGCCGGGCCCCGACGACCTCGCCGCCCTGCGGCGGCTGCGCGCCCACCCCTGCGGTGCGGTCGAGCACCGGCGCCGCACCGTGCTGCTGCGGCGCTGCGAGGACCTGGCCGAAAATGATCTACGAGCCCGCCTGGAGGCCCACATGCCCACGTCGCGCCGACGCTCCACGATCGCGGACCGCGGACACCTGCTCGCGCTGCCCGGCGGCCGCAGGGAATCGCCCGCGCCGGTCGTTCTGGTCAGTTCCGGCCCCAGCGGGGCGGACACGCCCGGGAACACGCCCGGGAACGCGACGACCGGGAAGCCGTCGGACAAGCCCGCGCGGCCCTCCCAGGTGCCCGCTCCGGCCCCCGCGCCGTCCAGGGGCCCCTCGGCCCCCGACCCCGGCCGCCGGGTGCCCACGCCCGCCGAGGTGTTCCCGCCCGGACACCGGGCCGCGCCCCCGGAGGGGGAACCGCGGACGGCCTGACTACGCTGGGCGGTATGGACTACGTATCCGCGCTCGTGCCGCCGTTCGTCATGGCGGTCTTCTTCATCGGCCTCGTCGTGACGATCATCAAGAACCAGGGCGGGGCCAACAAGGCCAAGGAGGACGCGGCGGTCGACGCCGCGTTCGCCAAGGCCGAGGGGGTCCGGCAGACCGGAACCGACGAGGCTCGCTAAATAAGCGGCATTTCAGGCAAATGTCACTAGTATTCGAGAGTGCCCCGACCATTGGGAGACCTCGAAGACGCAGTGATGACCAGGGTGTGGCAGTGGAATCGCCCGGTCACCGTTCGCGAAGTGCTCGAAGACCTGCAGCAGGACCGTTCCATCGCGTACACGACGGTCATGACCGTAATGGACAACCTGCATCAGAAGGGCTGGCTCCGCCGCGAGGCGGAAGGCCGCGCCTATCGCTATGAAGCGGTATCCACGAGAGCCGCTTACTCGGCCGCACTGATGAACGAAGCATGGGCGGCGAGCGACAACCCCGCCGCCGCCCTCGTGCACTTCTTCGGCATGATGTCGCCGGAACAGCGGGAAGCACTCCGGGACGCAATGCGCGTGGTCCGCTCAGTGGACCCCTCTGCGGCTCCCGAGCCGGACGAGCGATAGCGTCCGGCCATGCCCCTCGTATCAAATGACGTCACCATCCGCCGGGCCAGGACCAGTGATGTGCCGGCTGTCCGCGGTCTGCTGGACTCATATGTCCGCGACCGGATCCTGCTGGACAAGCCCACGGTGACTCTTTATGAGGACATCCAGGAGTTCTGGGTGGCCGAACGCGACGAGGACGCCGCCGTCGTGGCCTGCGGCGCACTTCACGTGATGTGGGAGGACCTCGCGGAGGTCCGCACGCTGGCGGTTCATCCCGGTCAGCGGGGGAAGGGCGTAGGGCATCAGGTACTGGCCAAGCTCTTGCAGACCGCCCGCTGGCTCGGAGTCCGCAGGATTTTCTGTCTCACCTTCGAAGTCGACTTCTTCGCGAAGCACGGCTTCGTCGAGATCGGTGAGACACCGGTCGACGGTGATGTCTTCGGCGAGCTGCTGCGTTCCAATGACGAGGGAGTGGCCGAGTTCCTCGACCTGGAGCGGGTGAAACCGAACACCTTGGGCAACAGCCGCATGCTGCTGCAACTCTGAGGGACCCGGTATGTCCGGTACGCGCACCGAGGTCCTGTACCGCATCGCGCAAGGGGTTTGTGTTTTTCCCTAAAAGGCGCTTTGCTTTTACCGTTAATCCGTTTTCGATGAAAGGGAAGCCGGTGGCACAGAAGGTTCAGGTCCTTCTTGTTGACGACCTCGACGGCGGCGAGGCGGATGAGACCGTCACGTTCGCACTCGATGGAGTGACGTACGAGATCGACCTCACCACTGCCAATGCGGACAAGCTCCGCGGGCTGCTCACCCCGTACCTGGACAGCGGTCGCAGGACCGGTGGACGGGTCGGCCGCGGCCGCGGTCCCAAGGTCGCGCGCGGCGGTTCGGCGAGCCAGGACACCGCGAAGATCCGCGCCTGGGCCAAGGACAAGGGCTACGAGGTCAACGACCGCGGCCGCGTTCCCGCGTCCATTCGCGAGGCGTACGAGAAGGAACACGGCTGATTCTCCACCAGCCGGAGCCGGTGGCAGGCCGTCGCGAGAGCGGAGACCAGCGCCACCAGGCCGATGGGCTCTGCCGCGCCATCGGTACCGGCACCGGCACGTCCCGTGAAACACATCGCGGGCAACGTGGGTTCCACCTCGCAGCCCGGTTGGGGGGGCCGCAGCCAGACCGGAGCGGTCCGGTCGTAGGCGGCCTCCCGGCGTCCCCACTCGGGATGGGCCGGCGCCCGCATCAGATCGCCCGTGCCCAGGGCGGTCAGATCGAGCGGGATTCCGCTCCATTCCAGCCATTCCAGCAGCCCCGGCAGTTCTTCCGCCGTCCCCGCCGCCACCAGCAGCAGGACGTGCCGCCCGTCCAGCGCGACGGGACCCAGCTCGCCGGGCCGCGGGAAGCGCGTCAGGGCGGCGAAGCCCACCTTGTCGGGGACCCGCAGCGCGTCGAAGCGCACACCGGTGACCAGGTGCGGAGGCGTCGTACCGGCGATCGGCCAACCCAGCTCGTGCTCGTACCAGCCCATGCCGTATGCAACTCCCCCGGAGCGCAAGGGTTACGAGATGTGGTGGTGCGGACACGTTCCGTACCCGCCAGGGGGGAGTGCCGGGGGGTCAAGGGGGGCGAGGTTGTTCGCCCGTAGCGCACCCCGATGTGCGCGCGCCGCATGGAATGTCGGTGCCAGCGGGTAAGAAAGACCTAGTGGGACGGGGCGACGGCCGCGGCGGATGGGCGCGCGTTCGCCATCGGCGTACTCGATAAAGGTCTATTCACCTGGCCTGCGGGAACATCGTCTCGCACCATCAGGTTGGAGCTGTTGTCGGCTGCGTGGGACTAAAGGGCCCAGGTGGGTGTCTACGGTTGAAGTGAGCTGCCCCGCTGTCGGGACTAGCATGCGGAAGGACAGGGAGGGGACCGCCCCCTAACTGCCCGACCGCTCTGAGGAGCGATTAACGATGTTCGAGAGGTTCACCGACCGCGCGCGGCGGGTTGTCGTCCTGGCTCAGGAAGAAGCCCGGATGCTCAACCACAACTACATCGGCACCGAGCACATCCTCCTGGGCCTGATCCACGAGGGTGAGGGTGTCGCCGCTAAGGCCCTGGAGAGCCTCGGGATTTCGCTCGAGGCGGTCCGCCAGCAGGTGGAGGAGATCATCGGTCAGGGCCAGCAGGCCCCGTCCGGGCACATCCCCTTCACCCCCCGTGCCAAGAAGGTCCTGGAGCTGTCGCTCCGCGAGGCCCTTCAGCTCGGACACAACTACATCGGGACCGAGCACATCCTGCTCGGCCTCATCCGCGAGGGCGAGGGCGTCGCCGCCCAGGTCCTCGTGAAGCTCGGCGCCGACCTGAACCGGGTCCGGCAGCAGGTCATCCAGCTGCTGTCCGGCTACTCCGGCGGCGGCAAGGAGTCGGCGGGCGCCGGCGGCCCGGCCGAGGGCACGCCCTCGACCTCGCTGGTCCTGGACCAGTTCGGCCGCAACCTGACGCAGGCCGCTCGTGAGACCAAGCTCGACCCGGTCATCGGGCGCGAGAAGGAGATCGAGCGGGTCATGCAGGTGCTGTCCCGCCGCACCAAGAACAACCCCGTCCTCATCGGCGAGCCCGGCGTCGGCAAGACCGCCGTCGTCGAGGGCCTCGCCCAGGCGATCGTCAAGGGCGAGGTTCCCGAGACGCTCAAGGACAAGCAGCTCTACACCCTGGACCTCGGCGCCCTCGTCGCCGGCTCCCGGTACCGCGGTGACTTCGAGGAGCGCCTGAAGAAGGTCCTCAAGGAGATCCGCACCCGCGGCGACATCATCCTGTTCATCGACGAGCTCCACACCCTCGTGGGTGCGGGTGCCGCCGAGGGCGCGATCGACGCGGCTTCGATCCTGAAGCCGATGCTCGCCCGTGGTGAGCTGCAGACCATCGGTGCCACGACGCTCGACGAGTACCGCAAGCACCTGGAGAAGGACGCGGCCCTCGAGCGCCGCTTCCAGCCCATCCAGGTGGCCGAGCCGTCGCTGCCCCACACCATCGAGATCCTCAAGGGTCTGCGCGACCGGTACGAGGCACACCACCGTGTGTCGATCACCGACGCCGCCCTGGTCGCCGCCGCCACCCTGGCCGACCGCTACATCTCGGACCGCTTCCTCCCGGACAAGGCGATCGACCTGATCGACGAGGCCGGCTCCCGGATGCGCATTCGCCGGATGACCGCACCGCCGGACCTCCGCGAGTTCGACGAGAAGATCGCCGACGTGCGCCGTGAGAAGGAGTCCGCGATCGACTCGCAGGACTTCGAGAAGGCCGCCTCGCTCCGCGACAAGGAGAAGCAGCTCCTCGCCGCCAAGGGCAAGCGCGAGAAGGAGTGGAAGGCCGGCGACATGGACGTCGTCGCCGAGGTGGACGAGGAGCTGATCGCGGAGGTCCTGGCCACGGCCACCGGCATCCCGGTCTTCAAGCTCACCGAGGAGGAGTCCTCGCGCCTGCTGCGCATGGAGGACGAGCTCCACAAGCGCGTCATCGGCCAGAAGGACGCCATCAAGGCGCTCTCCCAGGCGATCCGACGCACCCGCGCCGGCCTCAAGGACCCGAAGCGTCCCGGTGGCTCGTTCATCTTCGCCGGCCCGTCCGGCGTCGGTAAGACCGAGCTGTCCAAGACGCTCGCCGAGTTCCTCTTCGGCGACGAGGACGCGCTCATCCAGCTCGACATGTCGGAGTTCAGCGAGAAGCACACCGTCTCGCGTCTCTTCGGCTCGCCTCCCGGCTACGTCGGCTACGAGGAGGGCGGCCAGCTCACCGAGAAGGTGCGCCGCAAGCCGTTCTCCGTCGTCCTCTTCGACGAGGTCGAGAAGGCCCACCCCGACATCTTCAACTCCCTGTTGCAGATCCTGGAGGACGGTCGCCTGACCGACTCCCAGGGCCGGGTCGTGGACTTCAAGAACACGGTCATCATCATGACGACCAACCTCGGCACCCGGGACATCTCCAAGGGCTTCAACCTGGGCTTCGCGGCCACGGGTGACGCCAAGACCGGGTACGAGCGGATGAAGGCGAAGGTCGGCGAGGAGCTCAAGCAGCACTTCCGTCCCGAGTTCCTCAACCGTGTCGACGACGTCGTGGTCTTCCACCAGCTGACGGAGGAAGACATCATGCAGATCGTCGACCTCATGGTCGCCAAGGTGGACGAGCGCCTCAAGGACCGCGACATGGGCCTGGAGCTCAGCGTCGAGGCCAAGAAGCTGCTCGGCAAGAAGGGCTACGACCCCGTCCTGGGCGCCCGGCCGCTGCGCCGGACGATCCAGCGGGAGGTCGAGGACATCCTCTCCGAGAAGATCCTCTTCGGAGAGCTGCGCCCCGGCCACATCGTGGTCGTCGACACCGAGGGCGAGGGTGACGAGAAGAAGTTCACCTTCCGCGGCGAGGACAAGGTCACGGTCGCGGACACCCCGCCGATCGAGGCAGCGGGTTCGGGCGGCTCCGCCCCGAACCTCTCCAAGGACGCGTAAGCGCCTGCCGCTCGGCTGATGCGTTGAGGGGCGGGCCCGGAACCTTCCAAGGTTCCGGGCCCGCCCCTTCGGCGTCCGCGGGCCGCGGAGCCGGAGCCGTATGCGTTCTGACGGCCCGGGTCGGGTCGTGGTGCACCCCCGCAATAGTCCAACAGACTGTTGGACTATTGGCTCCGGCCCGATCCGGGCCTGACGCCTTCCTGGCCTGCTGCATTTGTGCGGCAGGCTGCTGCACAAATTCCCGGCCCAAGTGCGTGCGATTCGCTCAGCAGTCCGCTGTGCCAGTCCTGCACGACGCAGGGCGTCGCGCGCTGAGCGCGAATGCGCCGCAGTTCCGTCGAACCGTGCAAGTCAGGGCACGAGGCTGACTGCGTCGGCCTTGATGCGGGCGAGCAGGTCCGCGAGGCGGGTGCGGGTGGTGGTGAGGATGACGCCGGGGGCGTCGCTTTCGCGGAGGCGGATCGTTCCGTCGGCGGGGGATATGGCGAGTTCCAGGCAGTTGGCCTGGTCCGTGCTGAACGAGGATTTCTGCCAGCCGAGCTGGGGCATGATCGCTCCTAGAGGGTGTAGAGGACGTACTGGATGAGACCCAGCGAGTCCCGGGTGTCGTGGCTCGCCGGCGCAACGTCGGCGTCGATCGGGGCGAGCGCTTCGTTGCACAGCCGGTCGAATAGCCGCCGGTACTTGGCAACCGACTCCGGTGCGTGCACGAAGAGCGACTCGGCCGGATGATCCAGCAGCACCGTTTCGAGAGCGCCACCGTGCGAGGTGAGCGAGCAGAACGGGGTGTTCAACCCCGAGACACCGGTCGCTGTGAATGGCACCACCTGGATGGTCACGTTCGGAAGCTTGGCGAGCTCCACGAGCTGCAGCAGTTGTCGGCGCATGACCTCCGATCCGCCGAACCGCATGTGCAGGGCGGCCTCGTGAATCACTGCGTGAACCTCGGGTGCGGCATCGCCGGTGAGGATCGCCTGGCGCTCCATCCGGAAACTGACGGCTGTCTCGACACCAGCAGGTGTGGTCACCGCGTCGCTGGCCTCGAAGACGGCACGCGTGTAGTCGGGTAGCTGGAACATGCCGGGGATGAACAGCGATTCGTACGAGTGCAATCCGAGCGCTTGCGATTCAAGCTCGGCCAAATCAAGGGAAGGGAGCGGGAGCTTGCCCTTGTAGGCGCTCCACCAGCCCTTGCCGGTGTTCTCGGCCATGCCGACCAAGGCGGCGACGAGAGTTGAACTAGTGCACCCGTAGCCGCGACAGAGCGAGCGGATTCGATCGGGAGCGATCGCGGTTCGGCCGCCCTCGACGTGGGTGAGGTGCACCCGCCCCATGTCGATGAACGCCCCTGCCTCGTTCAGGGTCAATTCCGCTTGCTCCCGCAATTTCCGAAGCTCAACGCCGAGTCGACGCTGTCGTTCGGTAATGGTGGTTCGCAGTGCCACGCGGTCTCTCCTCAGGTTCTGGCTCACAGTCTGCCTTCGCCGGGAGAGGGGGTCCACCTGATCCGGCCAGAAGGTTGAACATGTCATCCCCTATCCGCTACCTTGAGTCGCGTAGCGCTCACAGAGCGGAGTTGGTGGCAGGTCGTCGCCATACCCGCGTCCCACGCGGAAGCGCACCGAAGCGTCACGGCCGTGGCGACCGGCATGCCACTGCGGATTCGACTCAGCCAGCGCAAGGGAGCCCCCCGTGGATCACAAGCCGCCCGATGACGAGCAACTGCCGCACACGTACACCCTGTTCACTCCCGGTACGGCGACCGCCCCCAAGGTCTGTCGGGACTTCGTTCGGTCCGCGCTGGGGGCGGAGGGGCTGGGGTGGCTCGCGGATACCGCGGCGATCTGTACGTCGGAGTTGGTGACCAACGTGCATCTGCATGTTGGTGGCGAGGTGCATGTGCGGCTTGCCGTGGAGCGGGAGCAGGTGCGGGTTGCCGTGTACGACGGCGGCGGCGCTCCGGGGCGGCCGGTGCCGCGGCGGGCCGCGGTGGGGGACCTCGGCGGGCGCGGGTTGTTCCTCGTGACCGCGCTCGCCGACGGGTGCGGGGTCACGGCGGCCCGGCCGGGTACCGGCGTGTGGTTCACGCTGGGGCGGCGGGGGGCCAGTCACGGGGGCGGGGGCGGGGGGTGACCTCGGCTGTGGGGATCGCGTCGGCATGAAGGACGGCGGCGGCGTTGAAGACGTACACGCTCATGAGGTGGGGGAGTTCAGCGAGCGGTGCCAGGTCGATGGCGCTGTGACCGGCCGGGTCTCCGTAGACGACCAGTTCGCGCAGCAGGGGAAAACAGCGCACGACCTCCTGCAGCCGCTCCACGCCCGATGGACCGCTGACTCCCAGCGTCTCGATGCCAGGCATCTTCAGGCGGCGCGGCAGTGCTTCGTGCTCGCCGAAGGAGACGGACATCGAGTTGAGCCCGGGATGGACGGACATGCAGTCCCAGTCCTCTGGCGACGGCAGGAATCCCCCGCCCGAGAGCCCCAGATGCCGCAGCGCGGGGAAGTCCCCGATGCCCGTCAGCCGCGGGGCCGGGTCAGCCACGTAGAGCCACTGCAACGGGAGCGTGCGGGGGATCGTGCGGACGCCGCCCCACGGCACGCCACGTCCGACGGACAGCAATTCGATCGCTGTGCTCGATGCCAGGTCGGCCAGATCGACGTGTGGCAGATAGACGAGGAACACCTGCCTCAGCGCCAACCGCCCCAGCGAGGACAGTTCACGTATGTTCTGGCAGTCATTGATCTGCAGACCTCTCAGCCGCGGCAAGGCGGAGAGAAATCCAAGGTCGCTCACCAGGGGGTTCTGGCACAGGGTGAGGTCCCGCACGCTGTCGGGATCAAGCGCGGTGGTGAGATCCTTCGCCGTCATGGGGCCTGTCGTGAAAAGCCGCTCGACCCTGCCCAATCGGCCGAGCATGGCCAGCTCTGCCGGCGATTCGGCGTGGTACAGGGTCTTGTCTCTGGGCAGGTGCGAGAGAATCTCGGCCGCATAGCGTTCCGAGTCGTCGAACCTGGTCCACCGCCATGCCAGGCGGTCGTGGACACGAGGGTTCCGATGGTCGCGGAACCGGGCCAGCAGCGGAATGGCGGCCTCGGTGCCGATGGTCATCGCCGTCCGGACGACGGCTTCCGCCTCGTCGTCCTCCAAGCCCTCCGGGCCCGGAAGCAGTTCCAGGACGACCGGGCCGATGCCCGCCAGCGCGTCCGCCTCCCCGTCCGTGCGCGGGGGGATGAAGGCGCTCGCGCGGGCGTTCACGTCCGTGCGGACCGCCGGGTCCAGTTCTGGGGCGTGTTCCAGGCAGGCCATGGCGAGGAGGTGGAGGCGGGCGCGGTAGGTCGGGGTGCGGTCGCCGCGGGCGGTCAGTTTGCGGAGCAGGCGGGCGCGTTCGGTGGGGCGGGCGTGGGCGGTGGCCATGCGGATGACGTCGGACCACTGGTCGTGGTGCGCGTTGCGCACCATCAGGTCGAAGTCCCGCTCCTCGACGGCCGCTTTCGCGCCCAGGTAGTCCTGGAACGTCCGGTGGACGAAGTCGACGGCCCCCTCCGCCGGCTCGCGCAGCAGACCGCTGCGTTCCAGCAGGTAGCGGAAGACCTGCCGGGCGTCGCCCAGTGCGGCGCCGACGGCGGGCATGGACGGGAGGGCCGCGTCGATGAGGCCGATGGCGTCGGACTGGTCCATTTCCGCCTGGCCGTTGCGGATCATCCAGTACGCGAGCTTCTGGAGGAGCTGGATCTGCGGCTCCTCGGTGAGCTGGACGGGCAGGTCGCGTTCACGGTCCCGGCGGGCCAGCAGCATGGAGAGCGCGGCGTCGTACAACTCCTTGCGGCCCTGCGGGAGGTAGCCGTGCCGGTCGCGGTGCAGGGCGCAGATCAGGCTGCACATCAGGGGGTTGGTGGCGAGGCGGGCGAGGTCCTGTTTGGTGCGCAGCGCCTGCTGGAGGGAGGCCCGGTAGGCGTCCAGGCGCGTCAGTTCCTCGGTGTCCGTCTCCGTCGCCCGGGCGGCGTTGTGCCAGCGCTGGACGAAGGAACCCACATCGGCGCGGTTCATCGGCGCCAGCGTGAAGTCGGCGAAGCCCTCCCGCGCGAGCCAGGACTCCTCGACGGCGGACGGCCGGGTGGTGACCAGCCACTGGTTGCCGGGGAAGGCGATCAGCAGGTCGCCCAGCCAGTCGCGTACCCGCTCGCGGTCGCGTTCGCCGACCTCGTCGATGCCGTCGACGAGCAGCAGGCCGCGACCGGCGGTGAGCACGCGCTCCACCCAGCCCGGCGGCGGGGAGATCGGGGCGCGGACGGCGGCGAGGAAGTCGGCGGGGAGCGGGAGCGCGTCGCGGCGGATGAGGGTGCGCAGCGGGAGCACGAAGGGGACGCGGGCCGGCCCGTCGTCGCGGAGGGCCCGGACGGTGAGCCACTGCACGAGCGTCGTCTTGCCGGATCCGGCGACGCCGCGCAGCAGCACGCGATCGTGCCCCGCGAGTGCCTGGTCGGCGGGGCGGGGGCCGGTGGGGACCGGGATTCCCTCCTCCTGCGCGAGCCGGTCGGGGCTGGTCGTCTCCAGGCTGACGTAGGCGGCGTCGAGCGGCCAACTGGCGCGGGAACGGCTGCTGAGGTCGATGCCGAAGATGGTGAGCCGGCTGTGGCGCTCGGCGAGGAAGGCCGCGTACCGGGTCTCGAACGCGTCGTCCTCGCTGATCAGCACCGGGCCGGACGTCACGGCGAAGAGCTCGTCCGCGCGCAGGGTGTCGGTGAACTCCTGCCCCGAGAGCAGCGGCGCCACCATGACCACGGTCAGCCGGCTGTGCTGCCAGCCCTTCGGATCTCCGGAGACGACGCCCAGCAGCGTGTCGTCCCGGAAGACCGGCGCCCCGGACATGCCCGCCCAGGGGGAGGCGCCGTCCGGACGGGCCGCGGGCGGTGTGTCGTCCAGGGTCAGCGTGCCGTCGCCGCCGAGGAAGCCGGTGCCGGGCTTCAGCGTCCCGGTGAGCTGTTCGCTCTCCAGCCGGCCGGCCGCGTCCCGCTGGACCAGGGGGAAGCCGAACGCCTCGCAGCCGCGGATCGGCGTGAGCGTCGTGACAGCGCCCCAATAGTGCTCCGACTCGGCGTCCGGGAGGGGGGCGATGTCCGTGGCCGCGGACAGCAGGGCGACGTCCGTGCCGAACGGCTCGCCCTGGATCTCCACGCGCCCGGACCACACGCGCCTGCACCGCACCTCCCCCCGCCCGCCCGGCGTGATGACGCGGATGTCGTCCGGATCCGCGACCACGTGGTCCGCGGTCAGGACGAGGCGGGCGGTCAGCAGGTAGCCGCTGCCCTGCCGCCCGCCGGAGAAGACCGCCGCGATGCGTTCGCGGCGGGGACCGATGGGCATCGCCGTCAGGTGCCGGCGTCGGTGAAGTGGCTGCTGGAGCCCTCGTCGTCCATGTGGACGTCCAGGTGGCCGCCGGTGGCCGCGTTCTTCGGCTTGAGGGTGAAGGAGACGGTGTGGGTGCGGCCGCGGGAGCGTGTGGTCTCCGCGCCGGCGTCCACGACCCAGGCCTTGACGCCGGCCTTGCCCGTCACGTCGCGGCGGATCTCCACCGAGAACTCCATGTGGATGTCGCCGACCTCGAACCGGACGTTCTTGCCGCTGCCGCGCGCGGCAGCGGTCGCCAGGCCCTCGCGCACCGCCTCCACCGCGTCCGCCAGCTCGATGTCGTTCAGGTACTCGTCCGCTGCCACCGTGTGTGCCCCCGCCCTCTCGATGGGGCCACGGTAGGGCAGCGGGCGCGGGCTCCGCCCTGCTTTTCGGGGAATTGAGTGGCGGGGGTCACAGGACTTTAGGCCCGGGGGAATGGTGAGAGGTCCCGAAGGAAAGAAAGTGGATCTTATGGGCCGGTGACATGGCACACGGGCCATTTCGCGATTACTAGCCGGAATAGTCGATGATTGGCTGCTGTGGAAGGCGGCTCGGCGTCGAATCCTGGGGCCGGCGGCCTGGAGGCTTTCCCGTACCGTTTTGCCTGGTGGGGGCGGGTGCTGGGATGCTATCGGATACTCGGCGCCGCGTTGGCAAGAGGCTTTTCGTCCTCACCTTTGCTACTGCCGCGGATAGTAGCCGGGCGCCTTGTGTCGGCGCAGCGCGGCGGGTTACCACTGAATGGCCAGAGCGGCCCACGGTCGCTTCGGTGTCCTACCCCCCATTCAGTGAGGTAACCCTGCATGCTGAAGAACTCGACGAAGAACCACGCCCCGAAGTCCGCCCTTCGTGGTCGTGCGGCCGTGGTGGCGGGCGGAGTGTGCGTGGCACTCGCGCTGGGCTCTACGGCGGCCATGGCCGCCGACTCGCAGGACGCCGGTCTGTTCGGGACCGGGTCGGCGGGCAGCATCGCGGGCGCGATGAAGACGCAGGCCGACGGTCAGAAGAAGGCCGCGGCGGCGAGCGCGAAGGCCGCGAAGGCGAAGGCCGACGCCAAGAAGCGTGCGGCCGTGAAGTCCGCCGCCGACCGCAAGACGCGCCTGAACGGCTGGGTGAAGCCCGTGGACGGCTACACGATCGGCGCGTCGTTCGCGCAGGCCGGCTCCCACTGGGCGCACAAGCACTCCGGCCAGGACTTCGTGGTGCCGACCGGCACCAAGGTCAAGGCCGTGCACGGCGGCACCGTGGTCGAGGCCGGCTGGGGCGGCGCCTACGGCAACAACATCGTGATCAAGCACGGGAACGGCACGTACACCCAGTACGGCCACCTGTCGAAGCTCGAGGTCTCGGTCGGCCAGACCGTCAGCACCAGCCAGGAGATCGGCAAGTCCGGCAGCACGGGGAACTCGACCGGCCCGCACCTGCACTTCGAGGCCCGCACCAGCCCGGTCTACGGTTCGGGCGAGGAGCCGCTGGCCTTCCTGCACCAGCACGGCGTCAACATGTGACCTGCGGCCAGCATGTGACCTGCTTCGGCAGGTGACCCGCGCAGACATACGGGTCAGTCCAGGTCCTGATGGGCCTGGGCGATGAGATCGAGGGCGACTTCGAGGATAGCTTCGCGCTTTTCCTCGGGGTCGCCCTCGATGTTCTGCACGGCGAACATCCCGGCGTGCATCGCGAAGAGCGCCGTGATGCAGCGCACCTGGCTCGCCATCGAGAACCCGGGCTCCTTGAGCAGGCCGTTCAGGGCGAGCATCTTGCTCTTGAACTGCTCGCCGATGCTCAGCTCCCGCACCGTGGCCTGGTTCTCCTGGATGAACCGGAAGAGCGCCGACGCGCCCCACAGGGCGGCGCTGTAGCGGCGCAGCATCTCCTGCTTGTTCTCCAGCGTGCGCGGCTGCGCCTCGGCCCAGGTGATCAGCTCGTCCACCGGCCGGCCGATGTCCTCGACGATGCTGGTGAGGATGTCTTCCTTGGTCTTGAAGTGGTAATAGAGCGCGGCTTTCGTCACGTCGAGGTGCTCGGCGATCTCCCGCAGCGACGTCTTCTCGTACCCCTGCTCCGCGAAGAGCTCGAGCGCGACGTCTTGGATGCGGTGGCGGGTGTCCCCGCGACGTGCCTGCGAAGTGCCCATGACTACCGCTCTCCTGCGTTGAACGCCCGTGTGACCGGTAGCCGGCCATGGCTCCGGTATGGCTTTCGTCAAACCTAATCTACTTACTTGACGACCGGCTAGTGACGGCTTACCTTCAGTATCGTAATAAACTAGCCGGGCGGCAAGTAAGTACCAAAAGCGCGAGCGGGCCGCCCTTCCAGGGGAGGCACCGGTCATGTCCCAGACCGCAGAAACGCCACCCGAAGCGGCTCCTCAGCGCAGTGTGCGTGTGGTTCTGCTCGGGCTCATGATCGCGATGTTGCTCGCGATGCTCGACAACATGATCATCGGTACCGCGATGCCGACGATCGTGGGGGAGCTGGGCGGCCTCAACCACCTCTCCTGGGTGGTCACCGCCTACACGCTCGCGACCGCCGCCTCGACGCCCATCTGGGGAAAGCTCGGCGACATGTACGGTCGCAAGGGCATCTTCATGACGTCGATCGTGCTCTTCCTCGCCGGTTCGGCGCTCTCCGGCCTCTCCCAGACGATGGACCAGCTGATCGCCTTCCGCGCGGTCCAGGGCCTCGGCGCCGGCGGCCTGATCGTTGGTGTGATGGCGATCATCGGTGACCTCATACCGCCGCGGGAACGCGGCAAGTACCAGGGCATGATGGCCGGCGTCATGGCGCTGGCGATGATCGGCGGCCCGCTCGTCGGCGGCACCATCACCGACAACTGGGGCTGGCGCTGGAGCTTCTACATCAACCTGCCGCTCGGCGCGGTGGCGCTCGGGATGATCTACATCGTCCTGCACCTGCCGAAGAAGCGCGTCCAGGCCCGGATCGACTACCTCGGCGCCGGACTGCTCACCGTCGGCATCACCGCGCTGGTGCTCCTCACCACCTGGGGCGGCACCCAGTACGACTGGGCCTCCCCGCAGATCATCGGTCTCCTCGTCCTCGGCGTCGTCGCGATCGCGGCCTTCATCTGGGCCGAGACGAAGGCCAAAGAGCCCGTCATGCCGCTGCACATCTTCCGCAACCGCAACTTCTCGCTGATCTCCCTGATCGGCTTCCTCGTCGGTTTCGTGATGTTCGGCGCGATGACGTTCCTGCCGCTCTACCAGCAGACCGTCCAGGGCGCCTCGGCCACCAACTCCGGCCTGCTGCTCCTGCCGATGCTGCTGTCGATGATGGTCGTCTCGCTGATCGCCGGCCGGGTCACCACCCAGACCGGCCGCTACAAGATCTTCCCGATCCTCGGCGGCGGCCTGATCACCGTCGGGCTGTACCTGCTGTCCACGATGGACACCGGCACGACCCGCTTCTGGTCCGGCGTCTTCATGGCCGTGCTCGGCGCGGGCATGGGCTTCCTGATGCAGATCACCATGCTCGTCGCGCAGAACAGCGTCGAGATGAAGGACCTGGGCGTCGGCAGCTCGTCCGCGACGCTCTTCCGCACCATCGGCGGCTCGTTCGGTGTCTCGCTCTTCGGCGCGCTCTTCACGCACCACGTGCAGGACACCATGACCGAGCTGGGCGGCGCCGCCGGCAGCAAGGCGATGGAGGGCTCGGCCCAGCTGGACCCGAAGAGCATCGCCCACCTGCCGGCGCAGATCCGCGACGCCTACCTGCACGCGGTCTCCAGCGGCACCCACACCGTCTTCCTGTGGGGCGCGGTGATCAGCATCGTCGGCTTCGTGGCGGCCTGGTTCGTCAAGGAGATCCCGCTGCGCGGCGCTCCGCAGGCCCCCGGCGACGCCGACAAGGACGCCGCTCCCGCGGACGCGGCGCTGCACCCGGTCGACGCGATCTGACGCGGCCGCTGAACGCACACCCCGAACGCACATCCTGAACGTACGACGACGGCCCCCGGCGCGGTGAGAACCCCGCCGGGGGCCGCCGTCGTGCACGGAGCACGCGCCTCAGCGCGGCAGCAGCAGCTGCGCGACCGCGCCGCCGCCGTCGGAGGCCGGGGCGTTGCGGAACGTGAGCCGGGCGCGCAGCACGCGGGCCTGGCCCGCGGCGATGGTGAGGCCAAGGCCGTGGTCGCCGCCCGCCCGGTCGGAGCTGCCGGTACGGAAGCGGCTGGGGCCCTCGCGCAGCAGGTCGTCGGGGAAGCCGGGACCGTGGTCGCGGATCCGCAGGAACGGCCCGTTGATGCTCACCTCGGTCAGCGGCTTGCCGTGCCGGGCGGCGTTGGCCAGCAGGTTGCCGAGGATACGCTCCAGCCGGCGCGGATCGGTGTGCACCACCGCGTCCTCGATCACGGTCACCTCGGCGTCCGGATCGATCGCCAGCACCCGCCGGCGGACGAAGTCGCCGAGCGCGACCTCCTGGAGGTCGGCCTGCTCGGCCGCCCCGTCCAGCCGCGCCACCTCCAGCACGTCCTCGACCAGGGTGCGCAGCGCCTGGGCGCGGTTGCGCACCAGCTCGGCCGGGCGGCCGGGCGGCAGCAGCTCCGCCGCGGTGACCAGCCCGGTCACCGGGGTGCGCAGCTCGTGCGCGATGTCGGCGGTGACCCGCCGCTCCGCCTCCAGCCGGTCCTGCAGCGCGTCGGCCATCGCGTCGACGGCGGACGCCAGCTCGTCGGTCTCGTCGCGCACCCGGCGGCCGATCGCGTCGCGCACCCGCACCTCGGGGTTGCCGTCGGCGACCTTGCGGGCGGCCACGGCCGCCTTGCGCAGCCGCCGGGACATCCGGCCACCGATCAGCACGCCGAGCGCGGTGCCGCCCACGACCACCGCGAGCGAGCCGACGATCAGGGCCTGGTCGAGGTCGACGAGGACCGAGTAGCGGTCCTTGAACGTGGTGCGCAGCGACAGGATGCGGCCGTCGTTGGTGGGCGTCTCGGCCCACACGATCGGCGCGCCGCCGCTGTCCTGGACGTATGTCGCCCGCTCGCCCCTGGCCGCGAACTCCTTGAGCGGCTTCGGCAGGGCCGGGTCGTCGAGCTGGGCGGAGAAGACCTTCTTGCCGGTGACCTCGTAGATCCGCAGCGCGGACTGCACCCGCTCGTCCTGCACGTCACGGGAGTTGTCGATCATGCTGACGCGGGCGGCGTTGTGCACCACGAGGCTCAGCGCCACGGCGACGAGCACCGAGACGCAGGCGATGGCGGCGCTGAGCTTCCAGCGCAGACTGGAGCGGGGGAACAACGGCATGGTGTGTCAGGCCCTGAGCTTGTAACCGAAGCCGCGCACCGTCTCGATCCGGTCCTGGCCGATCTTGACGCGCAGCCGCTGGACGTGGACGTCCACGACCCGGGTGTCGCCACCCCACTCATAGTCCCAGACCCGCTCCAGCAGCCGGTCGCGGGAGAGCACCGCGCCGGGCGCGGAGGAGAACTCCAGCAGCAGCCGCATCTCGGTGGGGGTCAGGGCGAGGCGTTCGCCGCCGCGGGTGACCTCCAGGCCCTCCGGGTCGATCTCGATGTCGCCGAAGGACAGCAGGGCGGCCTCCGCCGGCTCGTCACCGGAGGAGGCGTGGCCGAAACGGCGCAGGACCGCCCGGATCCGGGCGACCAGCACCGCCCCGTCGAAGGGCTTCGTCACGTAGTCGTCGGCGCCGGCCTCCAGGCCGAGCACGATGTCGATGGAGTCGGCGCGCGCGGACAGCATGATCACCGGCACGGTCGACTCGTCGCGGATCCGCCGGCACAGGCTGACGCCGTCGAGACCCGGCACCATCACGTCGAGCAGCGCGAGATCGGGCTGCTGGGCGCGGAACGCCTCCAGCCCGGCCAGCCCGTCGGCGACCGCCGTCACCTTGAAGCCGTCACGCTCCAGCGCGAGCGTGGTCGCCTCGCGGATGACGTCGTCGTCCTCGACGAACAGGACGTGTGTCTCAGCCATTCCTCTTCTTTTCCGGCATAGGAGTGGGGAGCGCGTCCCCGTAATCGGTGTACGTCCGCTCCACCTGCACGAACCGGTTGTCCTTCCAGACGTACGTCAGGGCCTCCTGCCCGGTGGGGCAGCAGACCTGGTCGTCGCCCTTGTACACCTGGCGGATGATCTCCAGTCTCCCGTTCTCGGCGCTGCCGAAGACCGGCGGCTGCTCGTCGGCGAAGACGTTCTGGTACTGCCCGTCGATCATCCGGTACACATAGCTCGCAATCCCCATGCCGTCGCCGCAGGTGGCGACATTCACGATCAGATCGGGTCCCTCGCCGCTGGTGAGATCACCGGACGAGGTGTCCACCGGGTACTCGTCGCCCGCGCAGGGCGCGAGGTCCTCGCGCACCTCCGCGCTGACGTTCCGGGTGTCCTTCTTCACCAGCTTCGCCAGTGCCGCCGGGTCGCCGGCGATGGACGGCGCGGGGCTGGGCTCCGCCTTCAGGGTCTGGAGGGGTGCGGGGCCCTCACGGCGTGCCCCGGTGCCGGTCCTGCAGCCTGCGAGCGTGGTCAGCAGGCACATGGCCACTGCCACCGCGATCAGCGCTGCTAGGCGGCGCACACGCCCTCCATCCGTGAGTAGCCGTAGCGGCCGTGCTCCAGCTCATGGCGCAACCGGGCGAGCGCACGGTGCAGAGTGCTCTTCACCGTACCGGTCGACATGCCCAGGGCGCGGGCGGTCTCCTCCGTGGACAGCTGGCCGTAGTGGCGCAACATCACGACCTGGCGCTGCTTGGGCGCGAGGACCTGCAGCGCGTCGCGGAGCATCTCGCGGTCGGCGCGCTGGTCGGCGCCGTCGTCGACGCTGGCGTCCGGCAGCTCCTGCGTGGGGATCTCGTCGAGCTTGCGGTTGCGCCACCACTCGGTGCGCGTGTTGATCATGACGCGGCGCATGTAGGCGTCCGCGAGCGCCTTGTCCGCGATGCCGTCCCAGCGGGGGTAGGTGCGCACCAGCGCGGTCTGGACGAGGTCCTGGGCGTCGATCGGATCGGGCACGAGCCGCCGTGCGCTGCGCAGCAGTGCGTCCTGCCGCGTCCTCACGTACTCCTCGAACTCCAGAACCGTGCCGTTCGCCGCCATGGGTAGCCCTCCGTCCCGTGCTGTCCCGCCCTGTCGACTGTTGCGCTGATGTGCCAACCGTTCCGACGAGAACGACGCTACGGAGGGGATGTTGGGCTTTTGCCACCGTGGGCGCACAGGGGGCTCACAGGAAGCCGTCGGTTATGTAACAGCCTCAGGACCAACGTCCCGAAGGAGGTTTAAACGGGCACCGGACGGGACCGGGACCGGGTTCGGCCAGGCGCAGCCGGTGGGCGCGGACCCCGGGTTCAGCCGGGCAGCCTGGGGAGACGGGCCCCGTGTTCAGCCGGGCAGCCGGTAGACGCCGTCGGCGAGCGGCTCGACGAGACCGTCCTCCACCAGCCCGTCCAGCGCACGGGCCCGCTGCACCGGCTCGTGCCACACCGCGTCCAGCGCGGACTGCGGCACGGGTCCGACCGCGTCCCGCAGCACGGCGAGCAGCTTCCCGCGCACCTGGCGGTCGGTGCCCGCGTACGTCTGGCCGCGGCGCGGCGGGCCGGTATGGGCGGGGGAGCCGGCCAGCCGCCAGGCGCAGCTCGCCGCGATCGGGCAGCGGACGCAGTCGGGGGTGCGCGCGGTGCAGACCAGCGCGCCCAGCTCCATCGTCGCCGCCGCCCAGCGGGCGGCCGTCGCCCGGTCGTCGGGCAGCAGTGTCAGGGCGGTACGGCGCTCGGCGGCGGTGGTCGCCGTCGGCGGGTACTGGATGCCGGTGACGGCCCGCGCGAAGACCCGGCGGACGTTGGTGTCCAGCACCGCGTGCCGCTGCCCGTACGCGAACGAGGCGATGGCCGCCGCGGTGTACTCGCCGACCCCGGGCAGCGCGAGCAACTTGGCGTGGTCGCGCGGGACTTCACCGCCATGGCCGAGCGCTATCGCGGTCGCCGCGGCGTGCAGCCGCAGCGCGCGGCGCGGGTAGCCGAGCCGCCCCCAGGCGCGGACGGCCTCGCCCGCCGGCTCCGTCGCCAGGTCCGCCGGGCGCGGCCAGCGCGCCAGCCACTGCTCGTACACCGGCAGGACGCGGCTGACGGGGGTCTGCTGCAGCATGAACTCGCTGACCATCACACCCCACGCCCCGGCCTCCGGGCGGCGCCACGGGAGGTCCCTGGCGTGCTCGTCGAACCAGTCGATGACCGGAGCGTGCAGATCGTCGTACGCGGTGGCGTGGGTGTCAGTGCTCATAGCGTCATCGATCCTCGCACATGCCACTGTCAGTGACCGACCCGGCGGGAAAACGTGATGATCGGGAAAGACCACGCCCGGTGCGGCGGGTGTTGCGTCAGTGCGCGGTCGATCTCCCCTAGAGTTCGCGTGTGGGCTCTGTGCGCAATCCGATCGGACCTCTTCCGTCGTCCATCTACTGGCGACGGCGGGCTGTTGTGCTCTGCATGGTCGCCCTGATCGTCGTGCTGGCGGTGTGGGCCTTCACCTCGGGCGGCTCCGGCGGCGGCTCCGGCGCGAAGGGACCTGACGGACGCACCCCGGCCACCTCCATCACGCCCGGCCCCACCCCCAGCGGTTCGCACCTCCCCGGACGCCCGGGCGGGCGCGACACCAGCGGTGGCGGCTCCTCGGACGGCACCTCGTCCGGCGGCTCCTCCGGGTCGTCCACCGGCGGCACCGACACCGGTGCGTCCGGCGGCGGTTCGAACGGTGCGACATCCGGCTCGTCCTCCGGCTCCCCGAACGGCGGAGCGGCAGCCGGCGGCTCCGGCAACCAGCTCCCGGCCGGCTCGACCCTGGCCGACTGCGCCGTCTCGGACGTGCAGTTGACGCTGCGCAGCACGCGGAACTCCTACGCGCCCGGCGAGAAGCCGAAGTTCGAGCTGACCGCGGCCAACTCCGGCGCGACGGCCTGCAAGCTCGACTTCGGCTCGACGGCGGCCGTCATCACCATCACCGACACCACCGGCAACAAGCACGTGTGGTCCACGGACGACTGCCCGGCGGCCCGCGGCTCCTACCTGCTGCAGGTCCCGGCGCGCAGCGCGACGACCTACGCCGTCGAGTGGAACCGCCAGACCAGCTCCCCGGCCTGCGCCACTCCCAAGAACCAGCCGGCGGCGGTCGGGACGACGTACCTCGTCGAGGCGAGGCTCCCGGGCTTCGCGCCGAAGCAGGCGTCCTTCGTCCTCAAGGCCGACTAGAACGCTCGTGGAGTGTGCGGAGGGGGGTCGGGGCAGCTGCCCCGACCCCCCTCGCGTGCTCCACAGGCGTCGTACTAGACGTAACGCTCCAGGATCGACGACTCCGCCAGCCTGGACAGGCCCTCACGCACCGACCGCGCCCGCGCCTCGCCGACCCCGTCCACCGTCTGCAGGTCGTCCACGCTCGCGGCCAGCAGCTTCTGCAGGCCGCCGAAGTGCTCGACGAGCCGGTCGATGACCGTGTTCGGCAGCCGCGGCACCTTCGCCAGCAGCCGGTAGCCGCGCGGCGAGACCGCGGAGTCCAGCGTCTCGGGGGAGCCGGTGTAGCCCAGGGCGCGGGCCACGGTGGTGAGTTCGAGCAGCTCCGCGTGGGGCAGCGCGTCCAGCTCGACGAGCGCCTCGGGCACCGTCCGGTTCCGCTTCGCGGTCGGCTCGGGCACGTAGTCCTTGACGACGAGCTCGCGCTCCGGCTCGACGCCCGCGATCAGCTCGTCCAGCTGCAGGGAGAGCAGCCGGCCGTCGGTGCCCAGCTCGACCACGTACTCGGCGATCTCGGTGGCGATCCGGCGGACCATCTCCAGCCGCTGCGAGACCGCGCTGACGTCCCGGACCGTGACCAGGTCCTCGATCTCCAGTGCGGAGAGCGTGCCCGCCACCTCGTCCAGGCGCAGCTTGTAGCGCTCCAGGGTCGCCAGCGCCTGGTTGGCCCGCGACAGGATCGCGGCGGAGTCCTCCAGGACCCGGCGCTGCCCGTCGACGTACAGGGCGATCAGCCGCATCGACTGGCTGACGGAGACGACCGGGAAGTTGACCTGCTTGCTGACCCGGTCCGCGGTGCGGTGCCGGGTGCCGGTCTCCTCGGTCGGGATGTTGGAGTCGGGGACCAGCTGCACGCCGGCCCGCAGGATCTTCGTCAGGTCCTTGTCGAGGATCAGCGCGCCGTCGAGCTTGCACAGTTCGCGCAGCCGGGTCGCGGTGAATTCCACGTCGAGGACGAAGCCGCCGGTACAGAGCGACTCGACGGTCTTGTCCATGCCGAGGACGAGCAACCCGCCCGTGTTGCCCCGCAGAATGCGTTCGAGTCCGTCCCGCAGGCCGGTGCCGGGAGCTACCGCACTGAGCGAAGCGCGCATCAGGGCATCAGCAGCGGAACTCCCGCCGGACTTGCCGGGAGCTGCTGCCCGGTCGTTGGCTGCCACTGCAATCCTCCGGTCGCTACGGATGCCCAAAGGGCGAGACCAGGGCAAAGTTTACTGACGTTCTCTCCGCAATGGGCCAGCGACCGCTGTTCGGACCCTCTCTAGCCCTTGGAACCCCGCCTCGGAAGCGCCCGCAGAGCGTCCGAGATGTCGGCCACCTCGACCACTTTCATGCCCGCCGGGATTTTCCCGGGATCCGGCGGAACCAGGGCGTGGGTGAACCCCAGCCGGGCGGCCTCCGACAGCCTGCGCTGCACCCCGGTGACCCGTCTGACCTCGCCCGCGAGGCCGACCTCGCCGATCGCGACCAGGTTCTTCGGCAGCGGTGTGTCGATCGCCGCACTGGCCAGCGCGAGGGCCACGGCCAGGTCCGCGGCGGGCTCGGTGAGCTTCACACCGCCCACCGTCGCCGTGTAGATGTCGCGCTTTCCGATCGCCTGGATCCGGCCGCGCTGTTCGAGGACGGCGAGCATCATCGAGACCCGGGAGGTCTCCAGACCCGAGGTCGTGCGGCGCGGGGACGGGATCTGGGTGTCCACGGTGAGCCCCTGGACCTCGACCACCAGCGGCCGCTTGCCCTCCAGCGTGACCGTCAGGCACGTGCCCGGGACCGGTTCGTCGCGGCGGGTCAGGAAGAGCCCGGACGGATCGGCCAGACCGGTGATGCCCTCGTCGTGCAGCTCGAAGCAGCCGACCTCGTCCGTCGCCCCGTACCGGTTCTTGACGCCGCGGATCAGTCGCAGCCGGGCGTGTCGGTCGCCCTCGAAGCTCAGCACCACGTCGACCAGGTGCTCCAGCAGCCGGGGGCCCGCGATGGCGCCGTCCTTGGTGACGTGGCCGACCAGGAGCGTCGACATGCCGCGCTCCTTGGAGGCCCGGATCAGCGCCCCCGCGACCTCGCGGACCTGCGCCATGCCGCCGGGCGCGCCGTCGATCTCCGGGGACGCCACCGTCTGCACCGAGTCCAGGATCAGCAGCGCAGGCTTGATGTCGTCCAGATGGCCCAGGACCGCCGACAGGTCCGTCTCCGCCGCCAGGTACAGGTGGTCGGAGAGCGCGCCGATCCGGTCGGCGCGCAGCCGGACCTGGGACGCCGACTCCTCGGCGGTGATGTAGAGCGTCGGGCCCTGCGCGCTGGCCGCCTTCGCCGCCACGTCCAGCAGCAGCGTCGACTTGCCGACGCCCGGCTCGCCCGCGACCAGCACGACCGCGCCGGGCACCAGCCCGCCGCCGAGCACCCGGTCCAGCTCGGGCACACCCGTCGAGCGGGCCGTCGCCTGGCTGACGTCCACCTGGCCGATCGGCTTGGCCGCCGTCGTCACCCGGCCGGCCGCCGTGGTCCGGACGGCGGGCGCGCCGCCGAACTCCTCGACGGTGCCCCAGGCCTGGCACTCCCCGCAGCGGCCGAGCCACTTCACAGTGGTCCAGCCGCACTCGGTGCAGCGGTAGGACGGGCGGTCCTTCGTGGCGGTCTTGCGGGGAGGCATGGGGTTCACCGTAGCGGCAGGGTCCGACAACGCGTCCCGATGCGTCGGCGTGACGCCGCCGGCACCCGTACCGCCGTTCCCCACCGCACTCGTCCGAGCTAACGGGGTGTCCCCTTTTGAGCGGCATCACCACCCATACGGGTTAACGGCCCGCAGGACGCCTGAGACCGGTGCCCCCGCCGCCCTACCGTCGCCAGGTGATGAGCAGGCAGGAGATCCATCCCCAGGACGCCGGTGCCGGCACTCGCACCGGCACCCACCGCAAGCACCGGGCGGCCTCGCGGACGCGCCCCGAAGCGCGTCCGGAACAGCGTGACCGCAAGGACCGACGCCCGAACGGCACACTGCCGATGCAGCCCCCGGCCCACTACGAGCCCTATCTCGACGGGCTGTTCACCTACTGCCTCTCCGTCCTCTGCGAGCACGACGCCGCCGCGGCCGCGCTCGGCGACGTGCTGGCCCTCGCCGAGCGCCAGCGCGGCCGGCTCCGCGACGCCGGGCTGCGCCGTCCCTGGCTCTACGCCCTCGCCCGCTGGTCCTGCCGGCGCCGCCTCGCGGAGGGCCGGCCCGAGCTGCCCCGCATGTCGGAGGCGGTCGCGGACGAGCGCCGCGGCCAGCTGTCCGCCCTCGCCTGGCCGGAGGCCGCCGGCACCACCCCCGAGCAGCGCGAGGCGCTCGAACTCGCCGTCCGCCACCAGCTCCCGCCGCACGAGGTCGGCCACGTCCTCGGCATCGAGCCGGACGCGGCGCGCTCCCTCCTCGCCCGCGCCGCCTGCGAGGTCGAACGCACCCGCGCCGCGCTCGCCGTCGTCGAGGTCGGCACGTGTGCCGTCGTCGCGCGGCTCGCGGGCGACACCCAGGTGCTGCTCGGGACGGCCCTGCGCCGCGAACTCGTCCGGCACGTGGACGAGTGCCCGCAGTGCCGGCTCACCGCCGAGCGCGCCGTCGTCGGCGCGTCCTGGCCGGGCGCCGCCGCCCCCACGGCGACGACCGCCGTGCTCACCATGCTCGAAGCGCCGCGGTCCGCCGCGTACGCCGCCCTGATGCACTCCCTGCGCGAGGGCGCCGGCCGCAGCCGCGAGGGCACCCCGCGCTTCGACCGGCGCGGCTTCCCCCTCGACCACCGCGACCGCGCCGCCCGCCTCGCCCAGCTGCGGCACCGCGCCGTCACCACCACGGTCGTCGCCGCCGTCGTCGCGGCCCCGGTGCTCGCCCTGTGGGCCGCCTACCGCGGGGCGCCGATCGGCGCCGACCAGCCGGGCGGCGTCTCCGCCAGCGAACGGGACGTGGACGGCGCGGACGGCATCGACGGCCACCCGTACGAGAAGGCCGGCAGCACCGGCACCGACGACGGCCGGCGGCCCGCGGCCGGCCCGTCGCCGAGGACGACCGTCAGCGTCGGCCCGTCCCCCTCGTCCGGCTCCGCCGGCCCGACGCCCTCCGTGGCACCCGGCACCGGCCGGCTCACCGTCACGGCCGCGTCCCGCGGCGGCACCACCGTCATCACCCTCGTGGCGAGCGGCGACGGCCCCGTCCACTGGACGGCGTCCACCCCGGCGCACTGGCTCCACCTCAGCGCCACGGCGGGCGACCTGAACCCGGGGGAGTCGGTCTCGATCACCGTGACGGTCATCCACGCGGCCGAGCCGCCGAACCCCTGGACCGCCAACATCACCCTGAGCCCCGCGGGAGCGGCGGTCACCGTCCAGGGCACGCCGAGCCGCCCCACCCACACGCCGACCCCGACGCCCACCCGCACCACGCCGTCGCCGACCCCGACGCCGGCCCCCACGACGCCGTCACCGACCCCGACCCCGAGCGAGTCGACGTCGTCGGCCCCGGCGACGAGCTGAGCGCGCGGGGTGCCGGGGGCCCGGCCCCCGCCCACCCCGCGCCCTCCGCCCCTCCCTAGGCCGGGGACACCGGATCCGCCGGGTGCGGTGCCATCGGCAGCAGCGAGGCCAGCCGTGCCTCGCACA
Organism: Streptomyces sp. NPDC006733; assembly: GCF_040636125.1. NCBI lineage: Bacteria > Bacillati > Actinomycetota > Actinomycetes > Kitasatosporales > Streptomycetaceae > Streptomyces > Streptomyces sp. NPDC006733. Next base: position 150,024 of record NZ_JBEYJD010000017.1, read on the forward strand.
GCTCCACCAGCCGCCCGTACCCCGCCGGCCCCATGAGCTCCGTCAGTTCCGGCCGGTACGACACGTAGACCGGATCGCCCGCCCCGTGCGCGGACGTCGCGCTCGTGCACCACCAGTGCAGGTCGTGCCCTCCCGGACCCCACCCCCGCCGGTCGTACTCCGCGATCGACACGACCAGGACGCGCGTCTCGTCGGGCCGGTCCACCCAGTCGTACGTGCGGCGGATCGGCAGCTGCCAGCACACGTCCGGCTTCGTCTCCAGCGGCTCCTTGCCCTCCCGCAGCGCCAGCGCGTGCAGGGCGCAGCCCTGCCCTCCGGCGAAACCGGCCCGGTTGCTGAAGATGCAGGCACCGTCGACGACGCGGGTCTGCCGTTCGCCGTCCTCGTTGACCATGGCCCAGGCACCGGCCTTCTTGGTGCCCAGGGCGTGGAACTGCCAGGTCTCCGGTGTGAGCCGGGCGGCGTGGCCGGCGACGCGCTGCTCGTCCTCCTCGTCGGAGAAGTGCGCGCCCAGCGAGCAGCAGCCGTCGGCCGCGCGGCCGGCGACGATGCCCTGGCAGCCCTGGCCGAAGATGCACGTCCAGCGGGAGGTGAGCCAGGTGAGGTCGCAGCGGAACAGCTGCTCGTCGTCGGCCGGGTCGGGGAACTCGACCCAGGCGCGGGCGAAGTCGGGACCGACCTCGTCCGGCACGGAGTCCGGTACGGGGACGGATGCGGGGCGCCGCGAGGGCGTTTTCGACTGCTTGAGCTTCTTTGCCACGTTCTTCGCCACGCCGCCAGGGTAGATCGCCGCGGGCCCGGACACGGTCCGCTGCGGCCCCCGCACCATGTGCGGCGCGAATGGGCGCTAGCGTCTGTCCCATGCGACTCGGAGTGCTCGACGTGGGTTCCAACACCGTTCACCTGCTGGTGATGGACGCGCACCCGGGCGCGCGCCCGCTGCCGGCCTACTCCCACAAGGCCGAGCTGCGGCTGGCGGAGCTGCTCGACGAGCAGGGGGCGATCAGCTCGGAGGGCGTCGACCGGCTCGTCGCGACGATCGCGCAGGCGCTGCGGGTCGCCGAGGACAAGGGCGCGGAGGACGTGCTGGCGTTCGCCACGTCGGCGGTCCGCGAGGCGGCCAACGGCGAGGCGGTGCTGGCGCGGGTCGCCGCCGAGACCGGGGTGACGCTCACGGTGCTGTCCGGCGAGGACGAGGCCCGGCTGACGTTCCTTGCGGTGCGCCGCTGGTTCGGCTGGTCGGCGGGCCGGCTGCTGGTCCTGGACATCGGCGGCGGCTCCCTCGAGGTCGGCTACGGCATGGACGAGGACCCGGACGCGGCGGTCTCGCTGCCGCTCGGCGCGGGCCGGCTGACCAGCGGCTGGTTGCCGGGCGATCCGCCCGCCACCGAGGACGTGCGCGCGCTGCGCAAGCACGTGCGGGCCGAGATCGCCCGTACGGTCGCGGAGTTCTCCCGGCTCGGCCGCCCGGACCACACGGTGGGCACGTCGAAGACGTTCAAGCAGCTGGCCCGGATCGCGGGCGCCGCCCGCAGCGCGGAGGGCGTGTACACCCAGCGGTCGCTGACCCGGAAGTCGCTGGAGGAGTGGGTGCCCCGGCTGTCGGCGATGAGCAGGGCCGACCGTACGCAGCTGCCGGGCGTCTCCGAGGGCCGCGCCGGACAGCTGCTGGCGGGCGCCCTCGTGGCGGAGGCGGCGATGGACCTCTTCGGCGTGGCGGAGCTGGAGATATGTCCCTGGGCCCTTCGCGAAGGTGTGATTCTGCGCAAACTCGACCTGATGGGGAACGAACGCGGCTCCATGTTGACCGTGTCACGTCGGCGCAGATGAGAGTGACGTTCGGCTGACCGGTCGCCGTACGCTGTCTCCCGTGGCTGAACCAGCGGACCATGAGGCGCACGCGGACCGACCGGCGTTCGGGATCCCCGCGCCCGGAGGCGTGCCCGCGCCCGGGGGCGTTCCCGTGCCCGGGGTCGTTTCCGCGCCCGGAGGCGTGGTGCGCGTGCCGGACGCCAAGGTCGCGCTGTCCACGGCCTCGGTCTATCCGGAGTCGACGGCGACCGCGTTCGAGATCGCGTCGCGGCTCGGTTACGACGGCGTCGAGGTCATGGTGTGGACCGACCCGGTCAGCCAGGACATAGAGGCGCTGCGCCGGCTCTCCGACTACCACCGGGTCCCGATCCTCGCGGTGCACGCGCCGTGCCTGCTGATCACCCAGCGGGTGTGGTCCACGGACCCGTGGATCAAGCTGCAGCGGGCGCGCGCGGCGGCCGAGACGCTGGGCGCGTCGACCGTCGTCGTCCATCCGCCGTTCCGGTGGCAGCGCAACTACGCGCGCGACTTCGTGCGGGGCATCTGGCGGATGGCGGACGAGACGGACGTCCGCTTCGCCGTCGAGAACATGTACCCGTGGCGGTACCGCGACCGCGAGATGCTCGCGTACGCGCCCGACTGGGACGTCACCAAGGACGACTACCGGCACTTCACGGTGGACCTGTCGCACGCCTCCACGTCCCGCAGCGCGGCCCTGGAGATGGTCGACCGGATGGGCGACCGGCTCGCGCACGTCCACCTCGCCGACGGCAACGGCTCGGCCAAGGACGAGCACCTGGTGCCCGGCCGGGGCGGGCAGCCCTGCGCCGAGCTCCTGGAGCGCCTCGCGCTGAGCGGCTTCAGCGGCCATGTCGTCGTCGAGGTCAACACCCGGCGGGCGATGTCCGCCGCGGAACGCGAGGCCGACCTCGCCGAGGCGCTGGCCTTCACCCGGCTCCACCTGGCCACGGCGGCCAGGGTCCCCGGCGCGTGACGGCGGAAGCGCCGGACGCGGCGGCGGGCGGGCCGCGCCGCCGGGGGCGTCCCAGCGGGACCCGGGCCGGGACGTCCGACTCGCGGGAGCGCATCCTGTCCGCGGCACGGGCCGAGTTCTCCGCGCACGGCTACGACAAGACGTCGGTCCGTTCGGTCGCGAAGGCGGCGGGGGTGGACGCGGCACTGGTGCACCACTACTTCGGCACCAAGGAGCAGGTCTTCGCGTCGGCGATCGAGCTGACCTTCGAGCCAGCGCTGCACATCCCCGACGTGGTGGGCCCCGGCCCCGACGGCATCGGCGAACGGCTCGCCCGCTACTTCCTCGGCGTCTGGGAGAACCCGGCGTCGCGCGGCCCGCTGCTGGCCGTGGTCCGGTCCGCGCTGACGCACGAGACGGCGGCGGCCGTGCTGCGCAAGTTCCTGCTGCGGCGACTGCTGGAGCGGATCGCGGAGGACCTGCGGGTGCCGAACCCGAAGCTGCGGGCCGAGCTGGCCGCGTCCCAGATGGTCGGCATCGCGATCCTGCGCTACGTGATCAAGGTGGAGCCGCTGGCCTCGGCCGACGTCGAGGACATCGTCGCGCTGGTCGCGCCCACGCTGCAGCGGTACCTGACCGAGGCGTAGCGCCGGGCCGGGGCGTAGTGCGGGTCTGGGGCCTGCTCCGTGACCGGGATATGAGCCATTCGTCCCGCATTCCGGACAGACTGTCCAGGGCGTGGAACCTCGGCGTACTGTCGGAAGGATCCGAGGACGAACTTGAGGGAGTGGAGCTACCGTGCCCGATCTGAGGTCACGAACGGTCACCCACGGCAGGAACATGGCGGGGGCCCGCGCCCTGATGCGCGCCTCCGGCGTGGCCAGCGCCGACATCGGCAAGCCGATCATCGCTGTCGCCAACAGCTTCACCGAGTTCGTACCGGGCCACACCCACCTCCAGCCGGTCGGCCGGATCGTCTCCGAGGCGATCCTGGCGGCGGGCGCCGTCCCGCGCGAGTTCAACACCATCGCGGTCGACGACGGCATCGCGATGGGCCACGGCGGCATGCTCTACTCGCTGCCCTCCCGCGACCTGATCGCCGACTCCGTCGAGTACATGGTCGAGGCGCACTGCGCGGACGCGCTGATCTGCATCTCCAACTGCGACAAGATCACGCCGGGCATGCTGATGGCCGCGCTGCGCCTCAACATCCCGGTCGTCTTCGTCTCCGGCGGCCCGATGGAGGCCGGCAAGGCCACCCTGGTCGACGGCACCGTCCGCAAGCTCGACCTGGTCAACGCGATCTCCGACGCGGTCAACGAGAACGTCTCGGACGAGGACATCCTCCGCATCGAGGAGAACGCCTGCCCGACCTGCGGCTCGTGTTCCGGCATGTTCACCGCCAACTCGATGAACTGCCTCGCCGAGGCGATCGGCCTGGCCCTGCCCGGCAACGGCTCCGTGCTGGCCACCCACACCGCCCGCAAGGCGCTGTACGAGAACGCCGGCCGGACGATCGTCGACATCACCAAGCGCTACTACGAGCAGAACGACGAGACCGTCCTGCCGCGCAACATCGCGACCCGGGCGGCCTTCGAGAACGCCGTGGCGCTCGACATCGCCATGGGCGGCTCGACCAACACGATCCTGCACCTGATGGCCGCCGCCCAGGAGGCCGAGGTCGACTTCTCCATGGCGGACATCGACGCGCTCTCGCGCCGGCTGCCCTGCCTGTCGAAGGTCGCCCCCAACGGCGACTACTACATGGAGGACGTGCACCGGGCCGGCGGCATCCCCGCCATCCTCGGCGAGCTGTACCGCGGCGGCCTGCTCAACGAGGACGTGCACACCGTGCACTCGCCCTCGCTCGCCGACTGGCTGAAGAGCTGGGACATCCGCGGCGGCTCCCCGTCGCCCGAGGCCGTCGAGCTCTTCCACGCCGCCCCCGGCTGCGTCCGCTCCGCTTCCGCCTTCTCGCAGTCCGAGCGCTGGGACACCCTCGACACGGACGCCGCGGGCGGCTGCATCCGCGACGTCGCGCACGCCTACTCCACCGAGGGCGGCCTGGCGATCCTGTACGGCAACCTCGCCGCTGACGGCTGCGTCGTGAAGACCGCGGGGGTCGACGAGTCGATCTGGACCTTCGAGGGCCCCGCCGTCGTGGTGGAGTCCCAGGAGGCGGCGGTCGACGCGATCCTCACCAAGCGCGTCAAGGAGGGCGACGTCGTCGTCATCCGCTACGAGGGCCCCAAGGGCGGCCCCGGCATGCAGGAGATGCTCTACCCGACCTCGTTCCTCAAGGGCCGCGGTCTGGGCAAGGCCTGCGCGCTCATCACCGACGGCCGCTTCTCCGGTGGCACCTCGGGGCTGTCGATCGGCCACTGCTCGCCGGAGGCGGCGTCCGGCGGCACGATCGCCCTCGTCGAGGACGGCGACCTGATCCGCATCGACATCCCGAACCGGGGCGTCAACCTCCTGGTCCCCGACGCGGAACTCGCGGCCCGCCGCGAGGCCCTGGGCGGCGTCTACGCCCCCAAGGACCGCGTGCGCAAGGTCTCCCCGGCGCTGCGCGCCTACGCGGCAATGGTGACGAGCGCGGACACCGGCGCGGTCCGCGACGTCAGCAAGCTCGACCGCTGACGCCACTGCTTGTTGCCTGCTGCCCGCTGCCCCGTCCGGTCGACTCGTCGACCGGACGGGGCAGCGGCGTGCCGGGGCCCGTGCGGGTGCGGGTGCGGCGGTCGCCGGGAGTGGCGATGGGCGTGGCCCGGGGCGCGTGCAGCGGTCTCCGGCGGCTGCGCTGTGCCGGGTGCGCGTGCCGCGCTCCGGTGGACGGAATTCTCGAATCACCCGCCGCGGCCCCGTCACGGTCTTCGACCGCGGCGCTGTGCGGCGATAATCGAACCGTGGACGACGACCCCCAGACCTCAGACGGCCCCCAGCCCGAGCCCCTGCGCTTCTTCGGCACGACCTGGGTGAACCACGACGGCGGCTACGCCCTGCGCCGCGCCGGCGTCGCGGTCGGCGCGCTGGCGGCGGCCGCGGCGGGCGCGTTCGTGCTCCGCTTCGGCTTCCAGGGCCTGAGCATCGCGAAGGTCGGCAGCTTCGTCGGACTGCTCGTCGTCGTCGCGTTCGCCGTCTGTAGCGCGCTGGCCTTCCGCAGGACGTGGGAGGGCTTCGTCCGCCGCCCCGAGCCGCGCTCCGACGCGGCGGCGAGCTCGACGCAGGGAATCCTGCTGATCGGCTTCATCGGCACCCTGCTCGCCTACGCGGTCCGTGCCCTCATCGAGGCGCCGGGCGAGAAGCTCCACCGCACCGAGTACGAGCGCGCCCGCACCCTCCACACCCGCCGCCGCACCACCCGCACCGGCAACCCGGCCGCCCGAGCAGCCACGAAGAAGCGCAAGCGCGGCTAAGAGCGACCCCCTGCCGCCACCCCGAGCCCTACGGGCCCGGCCCCCGTCCGGGTTCGGCCGAACCCCCAAGCCCACCGCCCGCCCAGGTCAAGAGCTCCGGGCCTCCCAGCCCTGCCGCAGGCGGACAGGCCCCGGGCCGGGTCCGGACAAGACCGACCGCCCCGGGTGGCCCCGCCCCCGCCGGAGGCGGCAGCGCCGCTGCCCGGCCGGGGCGAAGCTCCGGATCTCTCCGACCCGGCCCCGCCGCAGGCGGTAGCGCCGCCGCCCGGCGAGGTCGAGAACGCCGGGCCCTGTTCGTCCCAGCTCCGCCGCAGGCGGACAGCCCCCGTCTGGGTCCGGACGAGACGGACCGCCCCGGCCGGCCCCGCCCCGCCGCAGGCGGAGTGGCCCCGTCTGGCTCCGGACGAGACCGACCGTCCCGGCTAGCCCCGCCCCGCCTGGCCAGGTCGAGAGTTCCGTGCCTTTGCTTCCGCCCTGCCATGACGGCTGGGCCGCCGTCCACGAGACCGCCCCCGGCCAGCCCTGCGAGGCAATACAGCTAGCGCCCCCGCTTCCCGCCCGCCGCAGGCGGACGGCAGCCCCGTCCCGCGCGGACGGGACCCCCCCAACCCGCCGGGAGGGTCACCCGCGGCGCGAAGCCGCCACCGCGCCCACCGAGCCCACGACCGCCGCCACGATCGCGCCGCGCCACAGGCCGTCCCACAGGCTGCCGAAGAAGCCCTCGCTGCTCAGGATCTGGCGCATCACGAAGTCGGAGACGAAGAGCAGCGCGGCCGGGACCACCGCCACCTGCCACGGGTGCGCGCGCGCCCACCGGCGGATGCGGCGGTCGGCCTTGGCGCTGGTGCCCAGCACCGCGCCCGCGCCGCCGACGAGGAAGAAGAGCATCAGGGCCACGGACAGGGCGCTGACGACCATGCCCAGTCCGAAGTCACCCCCGATGGCATGGAGCGCGAGCGACACTCCGCCGCCCAGCGCTCCCACGGCCGCAGCGGGCCGCCAGGGCCCGAGCGTCGCCGAGGCCACGGCCAACTGCCGCTTCTCGGACCTGGTCACATCGATGTCGCGGGATGAACGCCTCATACCGCCACGGTCCTGCCGCCGCCGCGTGAACGCCATAGGGGATGACCCTGAACAGACCCCGACCGACCCGGACGACCCGGACGCGCCGGGCCGCGCCCGCAGCGCGCCGACGCTTGACGACCGCCCTTCCGCGGAGCATATTCATCACATGATGAATAAATTTGAACCCGCGGTACGCGCCGACGGCCTCACCGTCGTCCGCGGCACCCGCACCGTCCTGAACGGCATCGGGTTCACCGTCCCGCGCGGTCAGGTCACCGGTCTGCTGGGCCCCAGCGGCTGCGGCAAATCCACCCTCATGCGCGCCATCGTCGGAACCCAGGCGCACGTCACCGGCACCCTCGACGTCCTCGGCCTCCCCGCCGGCCACCCCCGGCTCCGCTCCACCGTCGGCTACGTCACGCAGGCGCCGTCCGTCTACACCGACCTCACCGCGCGCCAGAACCTCGACTACTACGCGTCCGTCCTCGGCCTGACCCGCGCCGCCCGCCGCGAACACGTGGCGCGCGCCCTGACCGACGTCGACCTCGTCCCGCACGCCGACCAGCTCGCCGGCAACCTCTCCGGCGGACAACTCGGCCGCGTCTCGCTCGCGGTCGCCCTGCTCGGCGAGCCCGAACTCCTCGTCCTCGACGAACCCACCGTCGGCCTCGACCCCGTCCTCCGCCGCGACCTGTGGAGCCTGTTCCACCGCCTCGCCGACGAGCGCGGCGCCACCGTCCTGATCTCCTCGCACGTCATGGACGAGGCCGAACGCTGCCACCGCCTGCTGCTGATGCGCGAGGGCGAGATCCTCGCCGACGACACCCCCGACGGGCTGCGCCAATCCACCGGCTCCGCCACCGTCGAGGAGGCGTTCCTGCACCTCGTGGACGCGGCCAACGCGGGCTCCGACCACCCCTCCAACGTCGTCCCCCTCCCCGACAGCCGCCAGGAGCAGACCACATGAGCGCCCACCCGACGCCCGCCGCCACCCTCCCGAACCGGACCCCGCAGACGCCGTCCGTGCGAGCCCCCCGGGCGTTCTCCGTCTCCCGCACCCTCGCCACCGCCCGCCGGGTCCTGCGCCAGCTCGGCCACGACCCCCGCACGATCGTCCTGATGCTGGTCGTCCCCTGCCTGCTGCTCGCGGTGCTGAGCTGGGTCTACGACGGCAAGCAGCACACGGTCGACCAGGTCGGAGCGTCATTGCTCGGCATCTTCCCGCTCATCCTGATGTTCCTGGTCACCTCGATCGCCACCCTGCGCGAACGCACCTCCGGCACGCTGGAGCGCCTGCTGTCCATGCCGCTCGGCAAGGCCGATCTGCTCGCCGGCTACGCCCTCGCCTTCGGCGGCGTCGCCGTCGTCCAGGCCTGCCTCGCCACCGGGCTCGCCGTCTGGGGGCTGGGCCTGGACGTCGTCGGCTCGCCCTGGCTGCTCCTCGTCATCGCGCTCGCCGACGCGATCCTGGGCATCGCCCTCGGCCTCTTCGTCAGCGCCTTCGCGGCCAGCGAGTTCCAGGCCGTCCAGTTCATGCCGGCCGTGATCCTGCCGCAGCTGCTGATGTGCGGGCTCCTCGTCCCGCGCGACACCATGCAGCCGGTGCTCTCCGCCATCTCCGACGTGCTCCCCATGTCGTACGCGGTCGACGGCATGACCCAGGTGCTCCAGCACACCGGCGTCACCGGCGACTTCGTCCGCGACCTGGCCGTCGTCGCCGCCTGCGCCCTGCTCGCCCTGGCCCTGGGAGCGGCAACCCTCCGCCGCCGCACGGTCTGAGCCGCCGACCGCCCGATACCGGATCACTCACTCCTGGCACCGGGCACGCCCGCCACTGGGGCGCGCCCGCCACTGGGCCACGCCCGTTCCGGCAGTCGGACGGCAAGCCATGGGCGGGCGGCCTGGTGCGAGGATGGCGGCGAAAGCCCCCCGTATCGCTTGAGGTGAGCCGCCATGACCCAGAAAGTCGCCGTACTCGGCACCGGCAAGATCGGCGAGGCCCTCCTCTCCGGCATGATCCGGGCCGGCTGGTCGCCCGCCGACCTGCTCGTCACCGCGCGGCGCCCGGAGCGCGCGGAGGAACTGCGCGACCGCTACGGCGTCGAGTCCGTCAGCAACGCGGAGGCGGCGAAGGCCGCCGACACCCTCATCCTCGCGGCGAAGCCGCAGGACATGGGGGCCCTCCTCGACGAGCTGGCGCCGCACGTCGACGCCGACCGCCTCGTCATCAGCGCGGCCGCCGGCATCCCGACCGCGTTCTTCGAGGAGCGGCTCACGGAAGGGCTCGCGGTCGTCCGCGTCATGCCGAACACACCGGTGCTCGTCGACGAGGGCATGTCCGTGATCTCCGCGGGCAGCCACGCCACCGAGGCGCACCTCATCCGCACCGAGGACATCTTCAAGCCGGTCGGCAAGACGCTGCGCGTCCCCGAGAAGCACCAGGACGCCGCGACCGCGCTCTCCGGCTCGGGGCCCGCGTACTTCTACTACCTGGTCGAGGCCATGACCGACGCCGGCATCCTGCTCGGCCTGCCCCGCGCCCAGGCGCACGACCTGATCGTCCAGTCGGCGATCGGCGCCGCCGTGATGCTGCGCGACAGCGGCGAGCACCCGGTGAAGCTCCGCGAGGCGGTGACCTCACCGGCCGGCACCACCATCAGCGCCATCCGCGAGCTGGAGAACCACGGGGTGCGGGCAGCGCTGATCGCCGCCCTCGAAGCGGCCCGCGACCGCAGCCGCGAGCTGGCGTCCGGCAACGGCTGAGGGTCGCCGCTAGGGGCTGAGGGGCGTTCGCATCAGCTACGGGTCGTCGGCAGCGGCAGCGGCAGCGGCAGCGGCTGAGGGGGCGGGCCGGGGCCCGCCCCCTCGCCTCACAGCAGCCCGATCGCCCGGTAGGCGGCGTCCACCGTCGGCCGCGCGAGGGCCCGCGCCCGCTCCGCGCCGTCCCGCAGCACCCCTTCGAGGTACCCGGGGTCGGCGCAGAGCGCGGCGTGACGCTCCTGCAACGGCCGCAGCAGCTCGACCACCGCCTCGGCCACGTCCTTCTTCACCGCGCCGTACGAGTCGTACTCCGCGGCCAGCGCCTCCGGCTCCCCTCCGGTGCAGGCGGCCAGGATCTCCAGCAGATTCGCGAGCCCCGGCCGCTCCACCCGGTCGTACTCCACGTCGGACCCGCTGTCCGTCACCGCCCGCATGACCTTCCGGCGGATCACGTCCGGCTCGTCGAGCAGCGAGACGGTCCCGGTCGTCGCCGTCGCGGACTTGCTCATCTTGGAATCCGGATCCTGCAGATCCATCACCCGCGCCGCCACCGGCGGCACCACCGCACGGGGCACGGTGAACGTGTGCCCGTACCGCTGGTTGAAGCGGACGGCCAGATCGCGGGTCAGCTCGACGTGCTGCGACTGGTCGTCACCGACCGGCACCTCGTCGGTCCGGTACGCCAGGATGTCCGCCGCCATCAGCACCGGATAGGTGAGCAGCGAGACGCGCACTGTTTGCTGCTTCGCGGATTTCTCCTTGTACTGGATCATCCGGCGCAGTTCTCCGTCGGTGGCTGTGCACTCCAATACGTAGGACAAGCGCGTGTGCTCGTCCACGTGGCTCTGCACGAATACGGTGCACACCTTTGGATCGAGCCCGGCCGCCAGCAGGAGTGTCGCCGTCTGCCGTGTGAGCCGTCGAACCCGTGCCGGTTCGTGCTCGGTGGTGAGTGCGTGCAGGTCCACGACGCTGAAGAGAGCGTCCTCCGGGTGCGGGCTCCGGTGCTGGTCGACCGCGACCCACCGCTGGATGGCCCCGAGGTAGTTCCCCAGGGTGAGGTGCCCGGACGGTGTCACTCCGCTGAAGATGCGCGTCATCTCGAAGTCCTCTTCTTGTCGTGACCGCCGCTGTCACCGGCCGGGCGTCAAGGTCGAGATACGCGAACGGCCGCCGGAGCGGCGGCCGTTGGGTGCATGCGCTGCAAGGGTCGGCCGCCTTCAGGCGGCCCACCACTGCTGGGTGTGCGCATGCTTCGTCATGCGGCTCAGGGTACTCCCGGGTGGCCTCCCTGGCATGGGGTTGACGAAGCCGGGTCGCGTGCGTAGTGTTCTCCGAGTTGCCCGCCGGTGAACGCCGACGCGAGTCGGTCCCGAGGCAGCCACTCCGATCACAACATCCACTCGAACGAGCGACGTGCTGTCGTTTTGTTTTCGTGTGCGTTTTCGGAATGGGAACGGAAAGCAGCCGATTGGATCGGAAGCCGAAGTTCCGCTAAAGTTTCACTCGTCGGAAGGGCTCAACGGCCCGGATGGCGAACCCCGCTGACTGGGGGTCAGGCCCGAAAGGTTCTGATAGAGTCGGAATCGCCGGAAAGCGCGAAAGCGAACAGGGCGAAACCCGCTGACTGGGAATCGGACACGAAAGCGTCTGATAGAGTCGGAAACACGAAGGGAAGCCCGGAGGGCGCCGGTGAAACGGCACCGAAGGAAGCGTCCGTTCCTTGAGAACTCAAC
>NZ_JBEYJD010000018.1:0-158130 GCF_040636125.1 Streptomyces sp. NPDC006733
GCTTCCTTCGGTGCCGTTTCACCGGCGCCCTCCGGGCTTCCCTTCGTGTTTCCGACTCTATCAGACGCTTTCGTGTCCGATTCCCAGTCAGCGGGAGTTGTGCATTTCCTGCTCCAGCGTTTCCGCCTTTCGGCTTTCCCGCTGCACCCGACTTTAGCAGAAGCTTTCCATCGGGTTTACCAGCCAATTCGACTCCGACCTGGAAACAAACGTTTCCGCGGCACTCGTCGAGGCGGTTGTGACAACGTACTGGAGCGGGGCACCCGGATGCAAATCGGTTGCCCCGCCCCGGTGACTGTGCATCAGGTCCGTGCTCAGACCTCGACGACGACCGGCAGGATCATCGGCCGGCGGCGGTAGGTGTCGGACACCCACTTGCCGATCGCACGGCGGATGAGCTGCTGCAACTGCCGTACCTCGACGACGCCGTCGGAGGCCGACCGCGCCATCGCTTCCTCGATCTTCGGGACGACCGCGGAGAACGCGTCGTCATCGATGCCGGAGCCCCGGGCGTGGATGTACGGGCCGCCCACGAGCTTGCCGGTGTTGCTGTCCATGACCACGGTCACGGAGACGATGCCCTCTTCGCCGAGGATGCGGCGGTCCTTGAGGGAGGACTCCGTGACGTCGCCGACCGACAGGCCGTCGACGTACACGTAACCGGCCTGCACCTTGCCCGCGATCTTCGCGACACCGTCGATGAGGTCGACGACGACGCCGTCCTCGGCGATGACGCAGCGGTTCTTGGGAATGCCCGTGAGCTGTCCCAGCTCGGCGTTGGCCCGCAGGTGGCGCCATTCGCCGTGCACCGGCATCAGGTTCTTCGGCTTGCAGATGTTGTAGAAGTACAACAGCTCGCCGGCCGAGGCGTGGCCCGAGACGTGGACCTTCGCGTTGCCCTTGTGGACGACGTTGGCGCCCCAGCGGGTCAGACCGTTGATGACGCGGTAGATCGCGGTCTCGTTGCCCGGGATGAGCGACGAGGCCAGGACGACGGTGTCGCCCTCGACGATCCGGATCTGGTGGTCGCGGTTGGCCATCCGGGACAGGGCGGCCATCGGCTCGCCCTGCGAGCCCGTGCAGACCAGGACGACCTTGTTGTCCGGCAGGTCGTCGAGCTGCTTGACGTCCACGATCAGGCCCTGCGGGACCTTGAGGTAGCCGAGGTCACGGGCGATGCCCATGTTGCGGACCATGGAGCGGCCCACGAAGGCGACCTTGCGGCCACGCTGCTGCGCGCAGTCCAGCACCTGCTGGATGCGGTGGATGTGGCTGGCGAAGCTCGCCAGGATGATCCGCTTCTCCGCCTTGGCGAAGACCTGCTCCAGCGCCGCCGAGATGTCGCGCTCCGGCGGGATGAAGCCGGGGACCTCGGCGTTGGTGGAGTCGGAGAGCAGCAGGTCGATGCCCTCGTCGGCCAGCCGCGCGAAGGCGTGCAGGTCGGTGAGCCGGCCGTCGAGCGGCAGCTGGTCCATCTTGAAGTCGCCGGTGTGCACGACCATGCCCGCGGGGGTGCGGATGGCGACCGCGAGGGCGTCCGGGATGGAGTGGTTGACCGCGATGAACTCGCAGTCGAAGGGGCCGATGCGCTCGCGCTGGCCTTCGGCCACCTCGAGGATGTACGGCCGGATGCGGTGCTCCTGGAGCTTCGCCTCGATGAAGGCGAGCGTCAGCTTCGATCCGATGAGCGGGATGTCGTCCCGCTCGCGGAGCAGGAACGGGACGGCGCCGATGTGGTCCTCGTGGCCGTGGGTCAGCACGATGCCGACGATGTCGTCCAGCCGGTCCCGGATCGACGAGAAGTCGGGGAGGATCAGGTCGATACCGGGCTGCTCGTCCTCGGGGAAGAGGACACCACAGTCGACGATCAGCAGTTTCCCGTTGAATTCGAAGACCGTCATGTTGCGGCCGATTTCACCGAGGCCGCCGAGCGGTGTGATGCGCAGGCCGCCTTCGGGCAGCGCGCGGGGCAGGCCGAGCTCGGGGTGCGGGTGGCTCAAAGTTTCTCCTCACCACGCGCGCCGGGGTCCGGTGGACCACTGGCGCGCGTGACATTTCGTTGTCTGTCGGTTTGCGTGATGCGTGTACGTGGTGCTTGTGCGTGGTGCGTATGCGTGCGTATTCAGTTGTGAAGTCTGTGATGGTGAAGTCCGCGGGGGTGAGTCCGCGGGCCGCGAGCCCGGGGCTGCGGAAGTCTGCGACGAGAAGTCTGTGACTACAGGTGTACCCCGCCGGCGGCCAGATCCTTCTTCAGCTGCGCCGTCTCACTGCCGGACAGCTCCACGAGAGGCAGCCGCAGCGGCCCCGCGGGCAGTCCCAGCAGCTGGAGGGCGGCCTTGGTGGTCATGACGCCCTGCGTCCTGAACATTCCCGTGAAGACGGGGAGCAGGCGCTGGTGGATCTCGGCGGCCTTGGTGTTGTCCCCGGCCAGGTGGGCCTGGAGCAGGGCGCGCAGCTCCGGGGTGACCACGTGGCCGACGACGGAGACGAAGCCGACCGCGCCGATGGAGAGCAGCGGCAGGTTGAGCATGTCGTCGCCGGAGTACCAGGCGAGTCCGCTGCGGGCGATGGCCCAGCTCGCCGCGCCCAGGTCGCCCTTGGCGTCCTTGTTGGCGACGATGCGGGGGTGTTCGCCCAGTCGGACGAGGGTCTCGGTGTCGATCGGCACGCCGCTGCGGCCGGGGATGTCGTAGAGCATCACCGGCAGGCCGGTGGCGTCGGCGATGACCGTGAAGTTCTGGTACAGCCCCTCCTGCGAGGGCTTGCTGTAGTACGGCGTCACGGTGAGCAGTCCGTGCGCGCCGGCCTGCTCGGCCTGGCGCGCGAGCTCGACGCTGTGCCGCGTGTCGTTGGTCCCGACTCCTGCGATGACGAAGGCGCGGTCCCCCACGGCTTCCAGGACAGCCCGTACGAGCTGGCCTTTCTCCACGTTGCTGGTGGTCGGCGACTCGCCGGTGGTGCCGTTGACGACCAGGCCGTCATTGCCTGCGTCGACCAGGTGGGCGGCCAGTCGCTGCGCGCCGTCGAGGTCGAGCGCGCCGTCCGCGGTGAACGGCGTGACCATTGCGGTCAGGACCCGCCCGAAGGGGGTCGTCGGTGTGGAGGTCGGAGCCATGGGTCCAACGCTACTCGTTGTATGTCGGCGCGTGTCGCCTCGGGACCTGCGGAAAGGACTCCGGCGGCGCCTGCTCGGGGGTTCAGGCACTGCCGGAGTCCGTTTCCGCAGCCTAGATGAACTTCACGAATGCCTGCAATCGGGACACTTCAGACAATCGGCTGTGACGATCGCTACGGGGCGATGCGCCCGTTGCCGTTGAAGGCCGCGTGGGTCAGCGGCATGAGCTTCGCCCACTCGGCTTCCATCTTCTCGCCGACCATCTCGATCTCGCGCTGCGGGAAGGACGGAACGGCCGCCAGCTCGTGCTGGGTACGGAGTCCGAGGAAGTGCATGAGAGAGCGCGCGTTGCAAGTCGCGTACATCGACGAGAAGAGACCCACCGGGAGGACCGCACGGGCCACCTCACGGGCGATTCCGGCGGCCAGCATCTCCTGGTACGCCTCGTACGCCTGGCGGTACGAGGCCTCCATGGCCTCGGTGGTCAGCGCGTGCTGCTGGTCCGTGCCGTCCACGAACTCGTACTTGCCCGGACGGCCCTGCTGGACGAGCTTGCGCTCCTGCGCGGGCACGTAGAAGACCGGCTGCAGCTCGCGGTAGCGGCCGGACTCCTCGTTGTACGACCAGCCGACGCGGTGCCGCATGAACTCGCGGAAGACGAAGATCGGGGCGCTGATGAAGAACGTCATCGAATTGTGCTCGAACGGGCTGCCGTGCCGGTCGCGCATCAAGTAGTTGATCAGGCCCTTGGACCGTTCGGGGTCCTTGGTCAGCTCTTCCAGGGACTGCTCCCCCGCGGTGGACACGCGCGCCGCCCACAGCACATCCGAGTCCGCGGCGCTGTGCTTGACCAGATCGACGGTCACCTCACCGCGGAACTGGACGGCGGTCTCGGTGGAGGTCTCGGTCACCGTGGGTCCTATCTGTCGTCTCAAGGGGCGCGCCCAGCCTAGACGCTGGCACCGACAGGCCCGCTCACCGCCACAAACCCCACCCCGCCCACCGAATGGCGGACGAGGGTTGTTAGATTGGGAGACTTCCAGCAATTCGGACAGACGTCCGGACAGCCATCGGACAGTGGAGTGCCGCATGTTCCGCCGGGGAGAGCCCGTCCCGTTCGCCTTCATAGCCGAGGCGGAGAGCTTCCAGAGCAACGTCGCTCCCCCGCCCAGAACGCGTCCGAGCCGGCTCCGCGTCGCGGGACGCGCGCTGGGGACCGTGCTGGTGCTCGCCGGGCTGGTCGCCGCCGCTCTGCTCGGCGGTCCCGCGCTCGATCCGCACCAGCAGGGCTCGGTCGGCTCGCAACACGAAGAGGCCGCCAGGACCCGCTGAACTGGTCAGCGCGTCGGTCGGCCGATAACCTCACCGGTCAGAGCCCCACCTCTGCCGGTAAAGGACCACGCGCGTGCCCCTGCCCTTCCTCGCCACCGACGGCGTCCACGACCAGCGTGGGGAGTCCACCGCCCTGCCGCACACCCCGCAGGACCGCTGGATGCGCCCGTACCGCCCCGGCCCGTGGCGGGTCGCGACGGCCGCGCTGCTGCTGGTGCTCGCCTCGTACGTGCTCTTCGCCGCGCTGATCATCGCGGCCACCGGCGCGCTGCCCGCCGCCGGGCTCTGCCTGGCAGGCGGAAGCCTGGTGATCGTCAGCGCGCTGCGGCTGCTGCGCGTGGGCTTCTGGGTCAGCGGGCGCGGGCTGCGGCAGTCGGGCCTCTTCTACACGATCACCGTGCCGTGGGACGGCGTGGGCAGTGTGCGCACCGTGCAGCAGCCGGTGAAGGTGCTGGGGCTGCCGCGTACCGTCCAGGGCCAGGCGCTCGTCGTCACGCGCCGCAACGGCGAGGCGCTGCGGCCGCTGATGACCGACCACAACGCCGACTTCCTCGGGCGCACCGAGGCCTTCGACATGGCCGCCGACGCCATAGAGGGCTGGGCCACCGAACTGCGCTGAGACGCCCGCCAGGCACCGCGGCGAACCGTTTCAGCTCTTCCGTACCGGCTTGTCAGCTCGTACGGACAGGCTTGCCGTCGCGCAGCGCGATCGCGCGCTGCATGGCCTTGCGGGCCCGCGGGGTGTCGCGGGCGTCGAAGTAGGCGATGGCGAGCCGGAACCAGCTGCGCCAGTCGTCGGGCGACGCCTCCGTCTCGGCCTGGCGCTTCGCGAAGACCGCGTCGGCCGAGTCGCGGTCGATACGGCCGCTGGGGGTGCGGACGAGCTCGTCCACCGGCAGGCCGCCCTCGGCGTCCAGTTCCCGCGACAGCCGGTTGGCGTGCCGGGCGAACTGGGTGGTCTGCCACAGGAACCAGGCCCCGATGAACGGCAGCACCAGGACGGCGATGCCGAAGGGCACGGTGATCCACGTGCCCTCCTCCAGGAGCAGCACTCCCCGGCTGCCGACCAGGACGAAGTAGCAGACCAGCGCCCCGGCCAGCACGAAGTAGGTCACTTTGGCGCGCACGGCGATCAGTCCAGGTCCAGGAAGTGCTCAAGCCCGACGGTCAGCCCCGGGGTTCCGGTGACCTTCCGGGCGGCGAGCAGGATGCCCGGCATGAAGCTGCTGTGGTGCAGCGAGTCGTGCCGGATGGTGAGGGTCTCGCCCGTGTCGCCGAACAGGACCTCCTGGTGGGCGAGGAGGCCGCGCAGCCGCACCGAGTGCACCGGCACCCCGTCGACGTCCGCGCCGCGCGCGCCGTCCAGGCCGTGGGTGGTCGGGTCCTGCTGGCGGGGCAGCCCGGCGGTGTCGCGGGCTGCCGCGATCAGCTGGGCCGTCCGGGTGGCGGTGCCGCTGGGGGCGTCCGCCTTCCGGTTGTGGTGCAGCTCGATGACCTCGACGGTCTCGAAGTAGCGGGCCGCCTGCTGCGCGAAGCGCATCGTCAGGACGGCGCCGATGGAGAAGTTCGGGGCGATGAGCACTCCGGTGGCCGGGGAGCCCGCCAGCCAGCCGTTCAGCGCCGCCAGGCGCTCCTCGGTCCAGCCGGTGGTCCCGACGACGCCGTGGATGCCGTTGCGGACGCAGAACTCCAGGTTCGCCATCACGGCGTCCGGGTGCGTCAGCTCGACGGCGACCTGCGCGCCGGCGTCGGTCAGCGCCGTCAGCGGGTCCTTGCTGCCGAGCGCGGCGACCAGTTCCAGGTCGTCGGCCGCCTCGACGGCCCGCACGGCCTCGGCGCCGATCCGGCCGGTTGCGCCGATGACGGCCACACGGAGCTTGCTCATGCTGATCCGTTCCTCCGGTTGTGCGCCGCGGTCGCGTGCTGCGACCGCGGCGGTGAACGACCTGCCGGCCGCGGCTACGCGACCGACTCGTGCAGGCGCGAGGCCTGCTTGTCCTTCAGCGGGCCGATGACGGCCAGTGAGGGACGCTGTCCCAGTACATCGCGGGCGACCGCGCGCACGTCGTCCGGGGTGACGGCGGCGATGCGCTCCAGCATCGTGTCCACCGACATCTGCTCGCCCCAGCACAGCTCGCTCTTGCCGAGGCGGTTCATCAGCGCCCCGGTGTCCTCCAGGCCCAGCACCGTCGAGCCGGAGAGCTGGCCGATGGCCCGCCGCAGCTCCTCGTCGGTCAGACCGTGCTCGGAGACGTTGTTCAGCTCGTCCCGGCAGATCTTGAGCACCTCGGGCACCCGGCGCGGCTGGCAGCCCGCGTAGACGCCGAACAGGCCGCAGTCCGCGAACGACGAGGTGTACGAGTACACCGAGTACGCCAGGCCGCGCTTCTCACGGACCTCCTGGAACAGCCGCGAGCTCATGCCGCCGCCCAGCGCCGTGTTGAGCACGCCGAGCGCCCAGCGGCGCTCGTCGGTACGGGCCAGGCCCGGCATGCCGAGCACCACGTGTGCCTGCTCGGTCCTGCGGTCCAGCAGCTCGACGCGGCCGGCGGTGCGCAGCGTGCGGGCGCCGGAGCGCGGGTCCATCGGGACGGCGTCGGTGTCGCGCAGGGCGCCGGCGCTCTCGAACGCCTTGCGGACCTGGCGGACGACCGTCGCGTGGTCGACGTTCCCGGCCGCGGCGACGACGAGGTGCGTCGGGTCGTAGTGCCGCTTGTAGAAGCGGGCGACCTGGTCGCGGGTGAGGGCGTTGATGGTCTCGACGGTGCCGAGGACCGGGCGGCCCAGCGGGGAGTCGCCGAGCATCGCCGTGGTGAACAGGTCGTGGACCTGGTCGCCCGGATCGTCCTCGGTCATCGCGATCTCCTCGAGGACGACGCCGCGCTCGGCGTCGATGTCCTCCTGGCGGATCAGCGAGCCGGTGAGCATGTCGCACACGACGTCGATGGCGAGCGGCAGGTCGTTGTCGAGGACGCGTGCGTAGTAGCACGTGTACTCCTTGGCGGTGAACGCGTTCATCTCGCCGCCGACCGCGTCGATCACCGAGGAGATGTCGAGTGCGCTGCGTCGCTTCGTGCCCTTGAAGAGCAGGTGCTCCAGGTAGTGGGTGGCGCCGTTCAGCGCCGGGGTCTCGTCGCGGGAGCCGACGTTGACCCAGATGCCGAAGGTCGCGGAGCGGACCGTCGGCAGGGTCTCGGTGACGACGCGCAAGCCCCCGGGGAGCACGGTCCTGCGCACGGTGCCGATGCCGTCGGTGCCGGGAATCAGGGTCTGTGTGCGGACGGCCCGCCCCTTGGTGGAGGGGCGGGCCGTCACGACAGTGGTGCGAGAGGTCACGAGCCGGACTCGTCCTCGGGGTCGCCCGCTTCTTCACCCTCGATGACCGGGATCAGCGAGAGCTTGCCACGAGCGTCGATCTCGGCGATCTCGACCTGGACCTTGGAGCCCACGGCGAGGACGTCCTCGACGTTCTCGACGCGCTTGCCGCCGGCGAGCTTGCGGATCTGCGAGATGTGCAGCAGACCGTCCTTGCCCGGCATGAGCGAGACGAAGGCACCGAAGGTGGTGGTCTTCACGACGGTGCCGAGGTAGCGCTCGCCGACCTCGGGCATCGTCGGGTTGGCGATCTGGTTGATCACCGCGCGCGCGGCCTCGGCCTGGGAGCCTTCGGTCGCGCCGATGAGGACCGTACCGTCATCTTCGATGGAGATGTCGGCGCCCGTGTCCTCCTGGATCTGGTTGATCATCTTGCCCTTGGGGCCGATGACCTCGCCGATCTTGTCCACGGGGATCTTGATGCTGATGATCCGCGGGGCGTTCGGGGACATCTCGTCCGGAACGTCGATCGCCTCGTTCATCACATCGAGGATGTGGAGGCGGGCGTCGCGGGCCTGCTTCAGCGCGGCGGCCAGGACCGAGGCGGGGATGCCGTCGAGCTTGGTGTCGAGCTGCAGCGCGGTGACGAAGGTCTTCGTGCCGGCGACCTTGAAGTCCATGTCGCCGAACGCGTCCTCGGCACCGAGGATGTCGGTGAGGGCGACGTAGTGCGTCTTGCCGTCGATCTCCTCGGAGATCAGACCCATGGCGATACCGGCGACGGGGGCCTTGAGCGGCACACCGGCGTTCAGCAGCGACATGGTCGAGGCGCAGACCGAGCCCATGGACGTCGAGCCGTTGGAGCTCAGCGCCTCGGAGACCTGGCGGATCGCGTACGGGAAGTCCTCGCGGGACGGCAGCACGGGCAGGATCGCCCGCTCGGCCAGCGCGCCGTGACCGATCTCGCGGCGCTTCGGCGAACCGACGCGGCCCGTCTCACCGACGGAGTACGGCGGGAAGTTGTAGTTGTGCATGTAGCGCTTGCGCGTCTCGGGCGCCAGCGTGTCCATCTGCTGCTCCATGCGGAGCATGTTCAGCGTGGTGACACCCAGGATCTGGGTCTCGCCGCGCTCGAACAGGGCGGAACCGTGGACGCGCGGGATGGCCTCGACCTCGGCGGCCAGCGTACGGATGTCCGTCACGCCGCGGCCGTCGATGCGGACCTTGTCCTTGATGACGCGCTCGCGGACCAGCTTCTTGGTCAGCGAGCGGTACGCGGCGGAGATCTCCTTCTCGCGGCCTTCGAACTTCGGGAGAAGCTTCTCGGCGGCGATGGCCTTGACGCGGTCCAGCTCGGCCTCGCGGGCCTGCTTGCCGGGGATCGTCAGGGCCTGGGCGAGCTCACCGGTGACGGCCTCGGACAGGGCGGCGAAGACGTCGTCCTGGTAGTCGAGGTAGCGCGGGAACTCGGCGGTCGGCTTCGCGGCCTTGGCCGCCAGCTCGGACTGCGCCTTGCACAGGGCCTTGATGAAGGGCTTCGAGGCTTCGAGGCCGGCGGCCACGATCTCCTCGGTCGGCGCCTCGGCGCCACCCTCGACGAGCGCGATCGTGCGGGCGGTGGCCTCGGCCTCCACCATCATGATCGCGACGTCGCCGTCCTCGAGGGCGCGGCCGGCCACGACCATGTCGAAGACGGCGTCCTCGAGCTGGCTGTGGCGCGGGAAGGCCACCCACTGGCCCTTGATCAGCGCGACGCGGACGCCGCCGATCGGGCCGGAGAAGGGGAGGCCGGCGAGCTGCGTCGAGGCGGAGGCGGCGTTGATCGCGACCACGTCGTACAGGTCATCGGG
Source organism: Streptomyces sp. NPDC006733 (assembly GCF_040636125.1). Taxonomy (NCBI): domain Bacteria; kingdom Bacillati; phylum Actinomycetota; class Actinomycetes; order Kitasatosporales; family Streptomycetaceae; genus Streptomyces; species Streptomyces sp. NPDC006733. The sequence goes on from NZ_JBEYJD010000018.1 coordinate 9,613, forward strand.
GTTGAGCGCCATGATCGTGCAGACGACCTGGATCTCGTTGCGCAGGCCCTTGGCGAAGGACGGGCGCAGCGGGCGGTCGATCAGGCGGCAGGTGAGGATCGCGTCCTCGGAGGGGCGCCCTTCGCGGCGGAAGAACGAGCCGGGGATCCGGCCGGCCGCGTACATGCGCTCCTCGACGTCCACCGTGAGGGGGAAGAAGTCGAGGTTCTCCTTGGGGTGCTTCGAAGCACTGGTGGCCGACAGCACCATGGTGTCGTCGTCCAGGTAGGCCACGGCGGAGCCGGCGGCCTGACGGGCCAGACGGCCGGTCTCGAAGCGGATGGTGCGGGTGCCGAAGGAACCGTTGTCGATAACGGCCTCGGCGTAGTGGGTCTCGTTCTCCACTATGGGGATTCTCCTCATTCATGTCCCAGGGCGTATCCCGGGGACCTTCGGTGAGGGGAAGCGTCCCGCCAGGGGCCGGTCTTCGATCGAAGCCTTCGGGGAGTCCTGCTGCCCGGAGGCCACTACCGAGGACCGGCGTTCGTGGCTCATTAGGAGGACGCTCCTCCTCGTGTGTTACAGCGTGCTCACACCAGACTACAAAGAATCGCCGGTCGAGTACGCAAAGGGAGCGGCTCCCGGGTGGGAACCGCTCCCCCGTACAACGTCTTACTTGGCGCCGGCCGCACCACGGCGGATGCCGAGGCGCTCGACCAGGGCGCGGAAGCGCGTGATGTCCTTCTTGGCCAGGTACTGCAGCAGGCGGCGGCGCTGGCCGACGAGCAGCAGGAGGCCACGACGGGAGTGGTGGTCGTGCTTGTGCAGCTTGAGGTGCTCGGTGAGGTCCGAGATACGGCGCGAGAGCATCGCGACCTGCACCTCGGGGGAGCCCGTGTCGCCCTCCTTGGCACCGAACTCGGCGATGATCTGCTTCTTCGTCGCGGCGTCGAGCGGCATACGAACTCCTCAGGTGTTGGTTTGCCTCCGAGTGCCCCTGGACTGGAATCACAGGCGATCTTCGATAACTCTGGAGGCGAGGACGCGGTTCTTACACACACGTCCGTCGGCCAGGATACCAGCAGCGGAGGCACCGGTTCGCCGCGGCTGTGCGGGGCCTCGGCCGCCGCTGCGCGGGGGCGCACAGCGGGGGCGGGCCTGCCGGGGAACTGGCGCCGATGATTAGGGTGTCCCTGAGAGCGGCAGGAGCAGAAGAGGGCGTACAGCCCGAGTGGGGCAAGGCAAGGCTACTGCGGCACGCGGGGGAGGGATCGACGATGTCGACGATGAGGCACGCCGGGACGCCCGGTCGCGTCCGTGGCGTCCGTCGCGGGGACTGTCACGCGTCCGTCGACCGGTTCTGCGTCGAGTTCCGTGACGGGTGCCGTGACCGGTTCCGTGTTCCGTTCCGTGATCAGTTCCGGTTCCCAGCGGGCGGCCCGGGCCCCGCCGACCGTCCGTCCCTGCCGTTCGGATGCGTGTCAGAGATACACCAGGAGGCATTGTGAGCAGCGATCGGGACGAGAACCGCGAGGGCGGGGCCGCCCCTGTGGGGGAGCGAGGCGAAGCCGACTACACCGGCGAGTTCACCTTCGACTACACGCCGCCTGCCTGGTACATGCAGAACGCCGGTGGGGACGACAGCACTGACAGTGCCGACGGCGACGACGTCAGCGAGGGCGAGGGCGACGCTGACGGCGAGGAATCGGGCGGGACGCCCGCTCCCGCCGTGGCGGATGAGCCGGAGGAGCCGGATGAGCCGGAGGCTCCGAGCGAGCCGTCCTGGTCCGCGACGTCGGTGCCGGTCGTTCCGGCCCCGGCCCCTGCCTCCGCCCCTACCGCGGAGCCGGAGCCGGCTCCGGTGGCCGCCACTCCCGCCGTTCCGGCGTTCCCGACGCTGAAGCCCGCGGCCAAGCCCGAGCAGGACGACGACGAGCTGCCGGGCGCGGTACGGAGTGAGTCGACGGCACGGATCACGCCGGGCTCGCTGCGCCAGCGGCCGGGCACGTCCCGGCCCGAGAGCGCCCCCGCACCCGTGGAGCCGGACCCGACTCCGGAGCCGGAGCTGGACGCTCCCCCGCCCTCCACCGGTCCCGTGTGGGTGCCCACGTCGCCGCAGCCGCCGGTCGCACCGTGGTCCCCCGCCCCGCCGCAGAGCGCGATCCCGCCGCTGCCGCCGCAGTTCCAGGCCGCGGACGCACCCGCGAGCGCGCCCGGCGCGGACTACGCGTTCGCTCCCCCGGCCCCGCAGCGGTCCCCCGAGAGCGACCACAGCTCCCCGGCGGCGGTTCCGCCTCCGGCGGTCCAGCCCGCCGCACAGGGCGGCTCCGCCTTCCCGCAGCCCGCCGCCGACGCCCCGGCACCGGCACCGGCCGCCGCGGACCGTCAGGCCGACCCCGTTCCGGCGCCGCGACCGGCAGCACAGCAGCCCCCGCTCGCACCCGCGGCGACTCCGGCTCCGGCCCCCTCTCAGGCGGACCAGCCCGCAGCGCAGGGCGGCTACGGCTTCCCGCGCCCGGCGATCGACGCCCCGGCACCCGCACCGGCCGACCAGCCCGCCGCGCAGCGCCCGCCGCTCGCCCAGGAGGGCTACGGCTTCCCCCGGCCCTCCGACGCGCCCGCGCCCGTCCGGGAGGACGACACGCCCCCGCCGCCCGCGCAGGGCGGATACGGGTTCCCGCGCCCCGGCACCGAGGCGCCGGCACCGGCGCCCGCGGACCGTCAGGACGAGGTGCCCGCCCCGCGGCCCCCGCTCGCCCAGGGCGGCCCCGGCTTCCCGCCCCCGGCGAGCGACGCGCCCGCACCGCAGGGCGGCTACGGCTTCCCCCGCCCGGCGAGCGAGACCCCGGCACCGGCACTGGCACCGATGGACCAGCCCGCCGCACAGCGCCCGCCGCTCCCCCACGAGGGTTACGGCTTCCCCCGACCGGCGATCGACGCCCCGGCACCCGCACCGGCCGACCAGGCCCCCGCACAGCGCCCGCCGCTCCCCCACGAGGGTTACGGCTTCCCCCGCTCCACCGCCGACGCTCCGGCGCCCGCTCCGGCCGCTCAGCCGGCACCGCAGGGGGGCTACGGGTTCCCGCAGCCCGCCGCTGACGCGCCGGAGGACCGGCCCGCGACGCAGCGCCCGCCGCTCGCCCCAGGCGGATACGCGGTCCCGCGGCCCGCCATCGACGCACCCGCACCCGCACCCGCGGATCAGCCCGTGCCGCAGGCCGGCTACGGCTTCCCCCGACCGGCGATCGACGCCCCGGCACCCGCACCGGCCGACCAGGCCCCCGCGCAGCGCCCGCCGCTCGCCCACGAGGGGTACGGCTTCCCCCAGCCCGCCGCCGCTGACGCGCCGGCGCCCACACCGCAGGACGCCGTCCCGGCCCCGCAGGACCGGACGCCGCAGCCCGCGCCCTGGCCCGCGCCCCAGCCCCAGCCCCAGCAGCCCCAGCAGCAGTACGGGTTCCCGCCCGCCGGGCCGCAGCCGCAGCCTCCGCAGGCGCAGGCGCCGTGGCCGAGCCACGACCCGGCGGCTCAGCCGCAGGCGCAGCCGCAGCCGGGGGCGTTCGCGGCGCTGCCGCAGCCCGTGCCGGAGGAGCGTGCCGCTCCGCCCGCCGGGGCGCCCTGGTCCGGCAATCCGGCGCTGCCGCCGGCTCCGCAGGCCGGTTACGGTTTCCCGCCGCCCGCCGGGCCCGCGGCGCCGCTGCCGCCGGAGGCCAACCCCGGGGCGGCGTTGCAGCCGCTGCCGCCGCACGGCGGCTACGGCTTCCCGCCGCAGGGACAGCAGCAGCCCCAGGCCCAGCCGCAGCACCAGCCGCCGCCCCCGCAGTACGCGCAGCCGCAGGCGACCCCCTCCGAGGAGGCGTCCGCGGATCCGCGGACCGGCGGGTGGCCGACCGTGACGCCGGACCAGCGGCAGCGTTCCGTGCAGGGGGGCGCGCCGCTCGGCTACACCGCGGCCGTCGAGCTGTCGTCGGACCGGCTGCTGAAGAACCAGCCGAAGCCGAAGCGGCCGGGCGCCAACGCGACGCCGTCGCGCTTCAAGATCGGCGGCAAGAAGGAGGAGGCGGAGCGTCAGCGCAAGCTGGAGCTGATCCGCACTCCGGTGCTGTCCTGCTACCGCATCGCGGTGATCAGCCTCAAGGGCGGTGTCGGCAAGACCACGACGACCACCGCGCTGGGCTCGACGCTGGCGACCGAGCGCCAGGACAAGATCCTCGCGATCGACGCCAACCCGGACGCCGGCACGCTCGGCCGCCGGGTCCGCCGGGAGACCGGTGCGACCATCCGCGACCTGGTGCAGGCGATCCCGTACCTCAACAGCTACATGGACATCCGCCGGTTCACCTCGCAGGCGTCCTCCGGGCTGGAGATCATCGCCAACGACGTGGACCCGGCCGTGTCGACCGCGTTCAACGACGAGGACTACCGCCGCGTCCTGGACGTGCTGGGCAAGCAGTACCCGATCATCCTCACGGACTCCGGCACCGGCCTGCTCTACAGCGCGATGCGCGGTGTGCTCGACCTCGCCGACCAGCTGATCATCGTGTCCACGCCGTCCGTCGACGGCGCGAGCAGCGCCAGCACGACGCTGGACTGGCTGTCGGCGCACGGCTACGCCGAGCTGGTGCAGCGCAGCATCACGGTCATCTCGGGGGTCCGCGAGACCGGCAAGATGATCAAGGTGGACGACATCGTCGCGCACTTCCGGACGCGCTGCCGCGGGGTGATGGTCGTCCCGTTCGACGAGCACCTGGCCGCGGGCGCCGAGGTGGACCTCGACATGATGCGTCCCAAGACCCGGGAGGCGTACTTCAACCTCTCGGCCCTGGTCGCCGAGGACTTCGTCCGCGCGCAGCAGGCGCAGGGGCTGTGGACCGCCGACGGGAACCCGCCGCCGCACCTGGCACCGCCGGTCCCCGGCCAGCAGCAGCCGCCGCAGTACCAGCAGCCCCCGCAGCAGCAGTACCAGCAGCAACCGCCGCCGCAGGGACAGCCGCAGTACCAGCAGCAGCCGCCCCAGCCCGGGTTCCACGGCCACCCGCCGCAGGGTCCGGGACAGCCGCCGCAGGCACCGCAGCCCCCGCAGCAGTACCAGCCGCAGGCCCCGCAGCCGTACCAGCCGCAGCCCCAGCAGGGCTGGCCGCAGCAGCCGCCGCAGCAGGCACCGCCCGAGCAGCCGCCGGGCTACGGCTACCCGCCGCCGCCCCCGCAGCAGTAGCCGCGGCCGCAGCACTCGAAGGGCCCCGCCGCACCCGCGGCGGGGCCCTTTCGCGCGCCCGTGCGGAGCCGCGCGGTACATCGCCCGGTGTACCGCCGTTCCACCCCGGGTTGCAGCCGGGCGGGCGGGAGTTCCGCCTCCGGTCTGTCGTATCCGCCCTGGTCGGCGGCCTAGCGTGAAGGGACACCGCACACCCCGACCGCTACCGGCCACAGGGACGTTCCGATGATCGAAGCCCACGCACTCACCAAGCGCTACGGCGAGCGCACCGCCGTCGCCGACCTCAGCTTCACCGTGCGCCCGGGCGTCGTCACCGGGTTCCTCGGGCCCAACGGCGCCGGGAAGTCGACCACGATGCGGATGATCCTGGGCCTGGACGCCCCGTCGTCGGGCCGGGTCACGGTGAACGGCCGGCACTACGCGGACCACCGGGCCCCGCTGCACGAGGTCGGCGCGATGCTGGAGGCCCGCGCCATCCACACCGGGCGTACGGCGTACCACCACCTCCTGGCGCTGGCCGCGACGACGGGCATCCCGCGCCGCCGGGTCGACGAGGTGATCGACGTCGTGGGCCTGCGCGAGGTCGCGAGGAAGCGCGCGGGCGGCTTCTCGCTCGGCATGGGGCAGCGCCTGGGCATCGCGAGCGCGCTGCTCGGCGATCCCGCGACGGTCGTCCTGGACGAGCCGGTGAACGGCCTCGATCCGGAGGGCATCCTGTGGATCCGCAACCTGCTGCGGAGGCTGGCCGCCGAGGGCCGTACGGTCCTGGTCTCGTCGCACCTGATGTCCGAGATGGCGCTCACCGCCGAGCACCTGATCGTGATCGGCCGCGGCCGGCTCATCGCCGACACCTCGGTGGAGGAGTTCGTGCGTGCCGCGGCGGGCAGCTCGGTACGGGTGCGGACCGACGACGCGGACCGGCTGCGCGGGCTGCTGGCGGGCCCCGAGGTGACCGTGGGGTCGGAGGCGGCCGGGGTGCTGGAGGTGACCGGCCTGAGCAGCGACCGCATCGGCAGGATCGCCGCCGACCACGGCATCGCGCTCGGGGAGCTGACCCCGCGACAGGCCTCCCTGGAGGAGGCGTTCATGGAACTCACCCGGGACGCCGTGGAGTACCAGGCGCCCGTCGGCGCGCACCACGGCACCGAACCGCTCCGCGAAGGAAGTGCGGCATGACCACCCTCCTCGACCACCCGCCCGCCGCGGGCGCCCCCGCCGGCCGCGGCCACGTCACCCAGCTCCGCGTGCTGCACTCCGAGTGGATCAAGCTGCGCACCCTGCGGTCCACGATCGTCACGCTGGCCGCCGCCGTGGTCGTGATGATCGGCCTCGGGCTGCTCTTCTGCGCGGTCAGCGCGGACCGCTGGCCGCAGATGGACCGGGGCGAGCAGCTGCGGTTCAGCGCGGCAGGGGTGAGCGTGCGGGGCTTCCTGCTCGCGCAGCTCGCCGTCGGGGTCCTCGGCGTCCTCGTGGTCTCCGGCGAGTACGCGACGGGCATGATCCGCGCGACGCTCGCCGCCGTGCCGCGGCGCCTCCCCGTGCTGTGGGCCAAGGCCGCCGTGTACACGGCGGTGACGTTCGTCGCGATGACGGCCGCGTCGCTCGTCGCGTTCCTGGCCGGCCAGGCGATCCTGTCGTCCGAGCACATCGACGTGACGCTCGGCTCGCCCGGCGCCGCCCGCATGGTGTTCGGCGCCGGTCTGTACCTCACTGTCGTGGGCCTGCTGAGCGTGGCGATCGGCGCCCTCGTGCGGAGTACGGCGGGCGGCGTCGCCACCGTCTTCGGGCTGCTCCTGGTGCTGCCGCTGCTCGCCGACACGCTGCCGTCCACCTGGTCCGTCAGCGAGTACCTGCCGAGCAACGCGGGGCAGGCCCTGCTCGTGGCCAACCCGGAGCCGCATATCTTGGCCCCATGGACCGGGTTCGCAGTCTTCTGCCTCTACACGGTGGTCGCGCTGGCAGCGGCGGCGGTGGCGCTCAGGCGCCGGGACGCGTGAGGCCGTGACGCGGCTGCGGCAGACGGTGCGCGCCTGGGGCAACGCCCTGGGGCGCGTCCGGCTGCTGGTGCGCGGGAAGCTGCCGCCGTTCGCGGTCGACGCGGCGCTCACCGCGGCGCTGCTGTTCGCGACGGCGGGGCTCTCCCACCGCGATCTGGTCCACTCGACGTCCCTGGTGGTCTTCCAGTGGCTGCTGCTGGTCCCGCTGGTGTGGCGGCGGCGCGCCCCGCTGACCGTGTTCGGCGTCCTGGCGGCGGTCGCGTTCCTCCAGTGGCTGACCGGTGCGGCGCTGCCGGCCGACGTCGCCCTGCTCATCGCGATGTACACGGTGGCCGCGCACTCCACCCGGCGCCGGACGCTGCTGGCCTTCGCCGTGCTCGAACTCGGCACGCTGCTGGCCGCGTCGACCTGGGCGACGCACGGACGCACCACGCAGTCGTTCGTCGCGCTGTCGGCGATCGTGGTCGCCACCACGGTCATCGGCGTCAACATGCGCACCCGGCGCGCGTACCTCGCCGCGCTGGAGGACCGCGCCGGGCGGCTGGAGCGGGAGCGCGACCAGCGGGCGCAGCTGGCGGTGGCCGGCGAACGGGCCAGGATCGCCCGCGAGATGCACGACATCGTCACGCACAACCTGTCGGTGATGGTCGCGCTCGCCGACGGAGCGGTCTTCGCGCAGGAGCGGCATCCGGAGAAGGCGGTGGCCGCGATGCGGCAGGTCTCCGGGACCGGTCGGCAGGCCATCACCGACATGCGCCGCTTCCTCGGCGTGCTGCGCGCCGACGAACCCGACGCGCTGCGCCATCCCATGCCCGGCATCGCCCAGTTGGAACCGCTCGCGGAGCAGGTCCGCGCGGCCGGGCTGCCGACCCGCCTCAGCGTCGGCGGCGACCCGGACGTCGCCAACGCGGCGGCCCAACTCACCGTCTACCGACTGGTACAGGAAGCCTTGACCAACACCCTCAAGCACGCCCCGGCCGGCACCCGTGCCGACGTCCGGGTGCGCTGCTCCCCCGCCTCCGTCCACGTGGACATCACCGACGACGGCCCCGTCACGGCCGCGCCCGCGGCGCCCGCCGGGCACGGGATGGCCGGGATGCGCGAACGGGCGGCCGCGTACGGCGGGCAGCTGGAGGCGGGCCCGCTGCCGGACGGCGGCTGGCGGGTCTCGGCCGTGCTCGCCCTGGTCCCGCGCCAGGACGGGGCCGCACCCGACGGCGAGGGCGCGGTCCGGGCCGGGGACGGTGCCCTGTGACGATCCGGGTGCTCCTGGTCGACGACGAACCGCTGCTGCGGATGGCCTTCACGATGGTCCTCGACGCCCAGCCCGACATGGAACCGGTCGGCGAGGCCGCCGACGGCGCCGAGGCCGTCCGCCTCACGCGCGCGCTGCGGCCCGACGTGGTGCTGATGGACGTCCGGATGCCCGGCACGGACGGGATCGAGGCCACCGCGCGGATCGTCGGGACCTGCCCGGAGACCCGGGTGCTGATCCTGACCACGTTCGATCTGGACGAGTACGCGTTCGCCGGGCTGCGGGCGGGCGCGTCCGGCTTCCTGCTCAAGAACGCGCTGCCCGAGGAGCTGCTCGGCGCGATCCGGTCGGTGGCCGCGGGCGACGCCGTCGTCGCGCCCCGGATCACCCGGCGCCTGCTGGAGCACTTCGCCCACCAGCTCCCGGCCGGGACGGGCGCGGCGGACGGTGACGAGCGGCTGGGCCGGCTCACCGCCCGCGAGCGCGAGGTGCTGGTCGAGGTCGGCCGCGGGCTGTCCAACACGGAGATCGCCGCGGGGCTGCACCTCGCCGAGGCGACCGTGAAGACCCATCTGAGCCGGATCCTGGTCAAGCTGGAGCTGCGCGACCGTGTGCAGGCCGTCGTCTTCGCCTACGAGACGCGGCTGATCCGGCCCTCCTGAGGGCCGGCAGCCGACGGTCGGCAGCCCCGCCGGTCAGGGCCCCGCCCGTCAGGAGGCGGGCGTCGTCGCGTCGCCGATCAGTTCGCGGGACTGCTTGACGTCCTCGGCCATCCGGACCAGCAGCGCGTCGATCGACTCGAACTTCTCCATCCCCCGCAGGTACGCGAGGAAGTCGACGGCCACGTGCAGCCCGTACAGGTCGAGTCCGACGCGGTCGATCGCGTACGCCTCGACCGTGCGCGCCGTGCCGTCGAAGGTCGGGTTGGTGCCGACGGAGATGGCGGCGGGCATCGCCTCGCCGTCCACGTGCAGCCAGCCCGCGTACACGCCGTCCGCGGGGATCGCGGTGTGCGGCAGCGTCTCGACGTTCGCCGTCGGGAAGCCCAGCTCGCGGCCGCGCTGCGCGCCCCGCACGACGACGCCCTCGACGCGGTGCGGACGGCCCAGGATCTCCATGGCGCCCGCCACGTCGCCCTCGGCGACCAGCCGGCGCGTCATCGTGGACGAGAACGGCTCGCCGCCGCCCGCGGCGCCGCGCACGTACAGGTCCACGACGTCGACCTCGTAGTCGTACTTCAGGCCCATCGCGGAGAGGAACTCGACGTCGCCCGCGGCCTTGTGCCCGAACCGGAAGTTCGGGCCCTCCACGACGAGCTTCGCGTGCAGCGCGTCGACCAGCACCGTCCGGACGAAATCGCCGGGCGACAGCTTCGAGAACTCCGCGGTAAAGGGGAGGATGAGCAGCGCGTCGACGCCCAGGCCCGCCATCAGCTCGGCGCGGCGGTGGTGCGCGGACAGCAGCGGCGGGTGGCTGCCCGGCCGCACGACCTCGCTGGGGTGCGGATCGAACGTGACGACCACCGATCGGACGCCCAGTTCACGGGCGCGGTCGACGGCCTGCCCGATGATCAGCTGATGCCCCCTGTGCACACCGTCGTAGGAGCCGATGGTGACGACGCTGCGTCCCCAGTCCCCGGGAACGTCCTCCAAGCCCCGCCAGCGCTGCACCTTGACGCTCCGCTTCCTCGTCGTACCGAATAGCTGTGTATGCCTGTACGGGTCCAAGCCTGCCATGTCCCCGTCCCCCGCTCAGCCACCGGCCCCGCCGCCGCGCCCCCGGCAGGGGCTCCGACCGGCGGCCGGACGCCGGCGGCTAGGCGGTGGGGACGGAGAGTTGCTCGCACAGGCGGCGGGCGCTGGGGCCGATCACGGCGTCCCAGGCGCCGTCGGAGTCCAGCCAGCCGCGCACCAGCCGGGCGAAGCACGGCGAGGCGGCGGCCAGCTGCACCAGGCGCCGGTCGAAGTGCGACGCGCCTTCCGGGGTGCGCCCGAGGAGCAGGCCGAGGCGGTGCACGAGGTCGCGGGTGAGCAGCGGAGGACGGCGGGCGCAGCCGTCCGCGGCGGCGGCCAGCAGCGCGTCCAGCACGTCAAGGTCCCGTTCGTGCTCCAGCGCCACGTCGAGCAGCTCCTGGCGCATCGGCCGCGAGATGTGGCTGCCGGGGGCGGCGAGCACCGGGGCCAGCGCGCGCCGCACCTCCGGCGGGTGCTCCCGCAGCAACTCCACGACCAGCGGGAACAGCACCGCGCGGGCCGAGCCGCCCTGCTCCAGGCGCAGGTCGAGGAACTCGGCCGCGTGCACGGCGCCCTCCGGCCGCTGCCGCAGGTGGTCCCGGACGAGGCCGGCCGCGCGGCGGGCCAGCGCGGGGGTGCTCACCGCCGTCAGCTCGCGCAGCACCTCGGCGGCGCCGGCACCCGGCTCCCGCAGCCGCGCCTGGAACGCGGCGAGCACCGGCTCCGGGTGCGAGGCGAGCGCGGCGGCGAGGGCGCCCGCCGGGAACTGCGGGTCGCCCGCGGCGAAGTGCGTGAGCGCGGCCGGCAGGTGCCGCGAGCGGGTCGCCGGGTCCCGGACGAGGAGGGCCAGCGCCGCTCCGTGCAGCGTGCAGTCCGCGGTGCGGGCGAGCATCGCGAGCGCCGCGTACCGCAGCAGCTCGCGGTCGGCGTCGGAGCGTACGCAGGGTGCGGCACGCAGCCCGTACGCGGCCGCGGCGACGTGCCGGGCGGGCCGCTCGTCGTGCGCCCAGCGGTCGACGGCGCGGCAGACCGCCGACGGTTCGTCCTCCGCGAGGGCCCCCAGCAGCTCGTCGGCCCCGGGGTGGGCGGCCGTGACCAGCGCCTCCATCAGATCGTCCACGGCATGGTGGCGGTGGGTGTGCAGCAGGGCCTGGACGGCGGCGGCCACGGTCGGGCGCGGGCCGTCGAGGGACCGGTCCGACTGCAGCGGGCGGTCGTCGCCGAACCAGCCGCAGACCACGGGCAGCACCTCGCGCGGCGCGGCACAGAACAGGTCGCCGACGGTCGTCAGGAACCGCTCGGGGGGACCGGAGGGGCCGTGCGGACCCGGGGCCTGCTGCGGGCTCTGCGCGTGCTGCCCGTTCTGCGAGCTGTGCGGGCTGTGCGGGGGCGGTCCGTCGGCGGGCAGCAGGAGGCGCAGCAGGTCCAGCCGGTCCTCCTGCGGCAGGGCCAACCGCCGCCAGAACCACGGGCCGAACTCCGCCAGCCCGCCGAGCCCCTGGGGACCGAACCCGCCCCGTTCGATCGAGCGCACGGTGATGCGCTCCGCGAGCAGCCGCAGCACGCCCCGGTACCGGCTTGCGTCCGGCACCCGCAGCAGGACCTCACCCAGCAGGTGCGCGGCCCACCACACCGCGTCCGCCCGCCGCGCCGCCTCCGGCGCGGGTACGGGCGCCGGCACCACCGGCGGGTTCGGCGGCCTCGGCGGGCAGGGGTCCCCGGTCCCTCCTTCAGGAGCCTCCTCCGCCACCGAGCTCCGCGGCGGCGGCACCGTCGTCCGTCCGGCGACGGGCCGCCGGTTCGGGACCGTGTCGGCATCGAGATCGGCGTAGCCATCGGCATCGGCGTCGGCATCGACCGGATCGGCGCCGCCGCCGAAGGCGCGGTCCATCAGGCGGTCCGTGAGGGACGGGCCCGGGGCCGTCGGGTCCGCCGGTGTCCCGGGCGGGGACGGGGACGGCGACGGGGCCGGGTGCTCGTCCGGCTGCGGTGCGGGGGCGGGGGGCGCGGCGGCCCGCACCGGCGGCGCCGGGGGCGCCAGGCGGCTCGGCTCCGCGGCCTGCTGGTCGAGGGCGTGGACCAGCGTCTCCAGGTGCCGGGTGAGGACGTCAGGGCCGGACTGGCGGGTGGCGAGCAGCAGCGACTGGATGACGGGGCCGATGCGGTGCCGGGGCACCGGGAGGGCGTGCGGGGCGGCGGCCGGGCCGACCGGCGGGGCGGGCGGGACGGTCTGCCCGGGGGCGTGCCCGGCGCGGGCGCCCGGGCGCGACGGCAGCCGCACGGGGGCCTCGGCCGCGCCCGCCGGGGCGGCGAACCACCGGTGGACGAGGGCGAACAGCGCCTCGTCCAGGTCCAGGTGCAGTCCTTGCAGCCAGTCGGCGAACTCCTCGTGCGCGAAGCGGTAGCCGGACCCCGCCGGGACGAGGAGGCCCTCGGTGAGGACCGCGGAGGCCCATCCGGTACGCCAGGGGAAGAGGTCCTCGAAGGACTCGCGGTCCAGCTCGCCCTGCCCCGGCCCCAGGCAGCGGCGCGCCGCCTCGTGCACCTGCCCGGCCACCCGGGCGGCCAGCCGCCGGACGGCGGTCCCCCGGGCGGGGCTGTCGGCGCCCGCGGTCAGCCGGACGGCGATCCGCAGGCACACCAGGTCCAGATAGCCGGAGAAGATCTCCGTCCGGTCCGGCACGGCCGCTCCCGTACCGGGCGCGCCCGGCGCCTCGGCCTCCGGGAAGGCGGCGCGGATCTCGGCGAACAGCCGCAGGGCCAGCGGATGGGCGGCGTCGGCGTCGGCCAGCGCCCCGGGCGCGATGCCGTACCGGGTCCTGGCGCGGACGGCCTGCCGCTCCGGGAGGTCGCCGAGGCGGACGCAGGACGGCAGCGCGCGGGCCGGGGCGCCCGGCGGTACGGCCGGCGCCGCCTCGGGCGCGTGCAGCATCCCCGCGGGGAACAGGGCGCCGGCCTGCTCCCAGTACTCGGGGCGGCACGCCACGACCAGCCGGACGCCGCAGGCCCGCAGCCAACTCGCGGTACCGGCCGTCCAGTCGGGCAGCGCGTGCGCCAGCACGGGCGGCATCTCCTCGGGGCCGTCGAGCAGGACGACCAGCGGGCGGCCCGCGGAGCGCGCCAGGTCCGCGACCGCGTCCGGGGAGGCGACGGGCGCCTCCCCGCGGCCGTCGCCCGTCGCGGCCGAGACGATCCGCGCGGCGGTGCGCAGCGAGCGCTCCACCGCGTCCTTCAACCCGCCGTCGCCCGGCCGCAGTTCGGCGCCGCGCAGCCACACCGTGGGGGCGGGCTCGGCGCCCCGGGCGCGGCGGGCGGCCAGGGCCGCCAGTTCGGTGGTGCGCCCGCAGCCGGGGTCGGCGACCAGGCCCAGCACGAGCGGTCCGCGGTCCCCTCCCCCGTCGAGGAAGGCGCGCAGCTCGTCCTCCGTCTCCGGCCGGGCGACCGGCTCGCGCCATTCGCGCGGCACGGCCGCGGAGCCGACCGACGTGGCCGTCAGCTGCAGCGCTCCGGCGAGGTTCAGGTGCGGCCCGTAGGCGGGCACGGTGGCGGCGTTGCGGGCGAGCAGCTCGGCCAGCGGCCCCCGTTCGGCCCGCAGCGGGACGGCGAAGCCTGCGGCGCGGTGCCCGGCGTGCAGCGCGGTGGCGATGACGGCGAGCACCGCGCCGGTCTCGGCGTCGATCACGGGGCTGCCGGACGCCTGCGGGTGGACCCGCAGCACGTCCGGGGCGTCGAGGGCCAGTTCGTAGACCTCGTCCAGGAGGTGGAAGCGGTCGGTCGCGGTGTAGGTCACGGCGGCGGTGCCGACGACCACGGCGTCCGTCCAGCCGCCGGCGCGCAGCCGCACCCGGTGCTCCCGGTGCGCGGGTCCGGTGGCGGCGACCGGCAGCGGCCGCAGGGTGAGGCCTTCGGTGGCGACGAGCGCGAGTCCCAGTTCGGGCAGCGGCGTCACGGCGTCAGCGGCGACCAGGCAGACCTGGTCGCCGGGAGCGTGCAGCACCAGCCGGGCGAGGCCGTCGACCGCCTCGTGGCTCGTCAGGAGGGTGCCGCCGAGGTCCGCGAGGAACCCCGTGCCGCGCGGCCGTCCGGCCAGATCACACACGCGCACCAACGCGTCGTCACCGTCGCAGGGCCGCACCGCCATTCGCGTACCTCTCCGCTGGTCAACCGCCTTCCACGGTATGCCCACGATGATCGTCCGCTACGGGTCCGGCACCCAATGCGCCCCCGTACACCCCCGCGATTCACTCCGAGCGCCCGCCCATTGGGGTGAATTCGGGGTGCGGGGCGGATAGGTATACAGGGAGGAGGGGGATTGTGGAGCGGCCGTCCGCGCGGGGACGCGGACGCCCGCTCCACGATGACGGGAGCGGGCGTGGCGGGACGTGCCGGGGAGGTGCGTCAGACGAGGACGGCGAGGATCTTCGCCTGGCCCTCGCGGTCCTCGACCAGGGCCAGGAAGCGGCCGTCGGGGTCGAAGGCGGCGTGGGCGCCGGGGCCCATACCCGCGGACTTGATGCGCACGCCGTTGACGAGCAGGCGCGCCTGGTCCGCGTCCACGTCCCAGCGGGGGAACGCGGCGGCAGCGGCGTCACCGATCGGCAGGACCTGGAAGGCCTCCGCGCCGTCGGCCTGGTACGTCGCCTCCAGCTCGTCCACGGTGCGGGCGCCGCTGAGGTCGTACGGCCCGACCCGGGTCCGCCGCAGGGCGGTCAGGTGGCCGCCGGTGCCCAGGCCCGCGCCGAGATCGCGGGCCAGGGCCCGGATGTAGGTGCCGGAGGTGCACTCGACGGTGACGTCCAGGTCCAGGACGGCGGTGCCGTCCTCCGCCGTCGCGGTGCGGTGCTCGTGCAGCACGAACGCGGAGATCGTCACCGGCCGGGAGGCCAGCTCGAACTCCTCGCCCTCGCGCACCCGGGTGTACGACCGGACGCCGTTGACCTTGATCGCGCTGACCTTCGACGGCACCTGCAGGATGTCGCCGCTCAGCTCCGCGATCCCGGCCTGGACGGCCGCGAGTTCCACGCCGGCGGCGCCGGCGCTCTCGGTGACCTCGCCCTCGGCGTCGTCCGTCACGGTGCTCTGGCCGAGCCGGATCGTGGCGACGTACTCCTTGCGGGTGAGCGCGAGGTGGCCGAGGAGGCGGGTGGCCTTCTCGACGCCGATGACCAGCACGCCGGTCGCCATCGGGTCCAGCGTGCCCGCGTGGCCGACGCGCCGGGTGCCCGCGAAACGGCGGATGCGGGCGACCACGGCGTGCGAGGTGAGCCCGGCCGGCTTGTCGACGATCACCAGGCCGTCCGGGCCCTGCCCTTTGCGCTTCATGCGGTCGCGGAGCCCTTGCCGTCGTCGGCGGCGGGCGCTTCGTCCTCGTCGTCGTCGAGGTCCAGGTCGTCCTCGTCCTCGGCCGGCTTGCGGTACGGGTCCGCGTCGCCCGCGTACGAGGCGTCGGTGGCGGCCTTGCGCACCTGCTCGTCCGCGGCGCGGGCCCGGGCCAGCAGGTCGTCGATGGTCTTGGCGTTCTCCGGGAGGGCGTCCGCGACGAACGTCAGCGTCGGGGTGAAGCGCACCCCGAGCTGGCGACCGACCTCGGAGCGCAGGATGCCCTTGGCGCTCTCCAGGGCGGCGGCGGAGGCCGCGCGGTCCTCGTCGTCGCCGTAGACCGTGTAGAACACCGTCGCGTCCTGCAGGTCACCCGTGACCCGGGTGTCCGTGATCGTCACGTAACCGAGCCGCGGGTCCTTGATCCGCCGCTGCAGGGTTTCCGCGACCACGACCCGGATGCGGTCGGCCAGCTTGCGCGCCCGCGAGGTGTCGGTCACTTGTCCGTCTCCTTCTTCGTTACTGCTCTGGTCTTCCAGGCGCCGGCCGACCGCCGATCGGTCAGTCGTCGTCGCCGTGGATCCGCTGCCGTGCCGACAGCAGTTCCACCTCGGGCCGGGCGATCATCCATCGCTCGCACCGGTCGAGTACGTCCTTTATGTGCCCCAGATCCCCGGACACGACCGCGATGCCGATCTCGGCCCTGCGGTGAAGGTCCTGCTCGCCGGTCTCCGCCACGCTGACCGCGAACTTGCGGTGCAGCTCGGCGACGATCGGGCGGACGACGGACCTCTTCTCCTTCAGCGAATGTACGTCGCCGAGGAGGAGGTCGAAGGACAGCGTTCCTGCATACATGGGCGACAGGGCTAGCCGCCCTGGGGGGCCTCGTCGTGACGCCCCTGGTGACAGGGGCGATCCATGATGTGAACGGTACACGCAACGGCCGGGGCCGATCGACGGAATATCTCCGCCGACCGGCCCCGGTGAAATGCACTGCCCGTGCGCAGCACGGCCCACCAGGGGTGGTGGCCGGGCGGCGGGTGGGCGATCAGCCGCGCGGCTTCTCGCGCATCTCGTACGTCGCGATGACGTCGTCGACCTTGATGTCGTTGTAGCTGCCGAGGTTGATACCGCCCTCGTAGCCTTCGCGAATCTCGGTGACGTCGTCCTTGAACCGGCGCAGACCCTCGATGTTGAGGTTCTCCGCGATGACCTTGCCATCGCGCAGCAGTCGCGCCTTGGTGTTGCGCTTGACCTCGCCCGAGCGGATGAGGACACCGGCGATGTTGCCCAGCTTGGAGGAGCGGAAGACGTCGCGGATCTCGGCGGTGCCGAGCTCGACCTCCTCGTACTCCGGCTTGAGCATGCCCTTCAGGGCCGCCTCGATCTCATCGATGACCTGGTAGATCACCGAGTAGTACCGGACGTCGACACCCTCGCGCTCGGCCAACTGCGTGGCGCGGCCTTCGGCGCGCACGTTGAAGCCGATGACGATGGCGTCGGAACCCGATGCCAGGTTGATGTCCGACTCGGTGACCGCACCCACACCGCGGTGCAGGATGCGCAGGTCGACCTCGGCACCGACGTCCAGCTGCATGAGCGAGGACTCGAGCGCTTCGACCGAACCGGACGCGTCGCCCTTGATGATGAGGTTGAGCTGCTGCACCAGGCCGGCCTGCAGGGCCTCGTCCAGGTTCTCCAGGGAGAACCGGACACCCTTGCGGGCGAACGCCGCGTTCCGCTCACGGGCGGCACGCTTCTCGGCGATCTGCCGGGCCGTGCGGTCGTCGTCGACAACGAGGAAGTTGTCGCCGGCGCCAGGCACGTTGGTGAGGCCGAGCACCATGACCGGAGTCGAGGGGCCCGCTTCTTCCAGGTTGTTGCCACGGTCGTCGAGCATCGCGCGGACTCGGCCGTACGCGTCGCCGACCACCATGGTGTCGCCGATGCGCAGGGTGCCGCGCTGCACGAGCACGGTCGCCACGGCGCCGCGGCCGCGGTCGAGGTGGGCCTCGATCGCGATGCCCTGTGCGTCCTGCTCCGGGTTGGCCCGCAGGTCGAGCGAGGCGTCCGCGGTGAGGACCACGGCCTCCAGCAGGCTGTCGATGTGCAGGCCCTGCTTGGCGGAGATGTCGACGAACATGGTGTCGCCGCCGTACTCCTCGGCCACGAGGCCGAACTCGGTCAGCTGACCGCGCACCTTGACGGGGTCGGCGCCCTCGACGTCGATCTTGTTGACCGCGACCACGATCGGCACACCGGCCGCCTTGGCGTGGTTCAGCGCCTCGATCGTCTGCGGCATGACACCGTCGTTGGCCGCCACCACGAGGATCGCGATGTCGGTCGACTTGGCACCACGGGCACGCATGGCGGTGAACGCCTCGTGACCGGGGGTGTCAATGAAGGTGATCTTGCGGTCCTCGCCGTTGACCTCGGCCGCGACCTGGTAGGCACCGATGTGCTGGGTGATGCCACCGGCCTCGCCGGCCACGACGTTGGTCTTGCGGATCGCGTCGAGGAGGCGGGTCTTACCGTGGTCGACGTGACCCATGACGGTCACGACCGGCGGACGGGAGACGAGCTCTTCCTCGCCGCCCTCGTCCTCGCCGAACTCGATGTCGAAGGACTCGAGCAGCTCGCGGTCCTCCTCCTCCGGGCTGACGATCTCCAGGACGTAGTTCATCTCGTCGGCGAGCAGCTGCAGCGTCGCGTCGGGGACCGACTGCGTCGCCGTGACCATCTCGCCGAGGTTCAACATCACCTGGACGAGCGACGCCGGGTTGGCGTTGATCTTCTCGGCGAAGTCGGTGAGCGAGGAGCCGCGACGCAGGCGTACGGCGGCACCGTTGCCGCGGGGCAGCAGCACGCCGCCCACGGACGGGGCCTGCATGCTCTCGTACTCCTGGCGACGCTGGCGCTTCGACTTGCGCCCACGGGCCGGACGGCCGTTCGGGCCGCGGCCGAAGGCGCCCTGCGTGCCACCACGGGCGTTGGGGCCGCCGGGGCGACCGCCGAACCCACCGGGACGGGGGCCGAAGCCGCCGCCACCGCCGGGAGCACCGCCGGGACGCGGGCCGCCGAAGCCGCCGGGACGCGCACCGGGACCGGCCGGACGGCCGGCGAAGCCGCCGCCGCCACCACCGGGACGGGCACCGGGACCACCGCTGCCGCCACCGGGACGGGCACCGGGACCGCCACCGGGACGGGCGCCGGGACCGCCGGAGCGGCCGCCGGGACCACCGGACGGGGCGGGACGCTGCGGCATCATGCCCGGGTTCGGGCGCGGGCCCGCGCTCTGCGGGCGGGGCATGCCACCGGGAGCCGGACGACCGGGACCACCGGGAGCGCCACCGGGACGCGGGGTGCCGCCGGGACGCGGAGCGCCACCGGGACCGCCCGTGCCGGCGGGGCGAGCGGGACGCTCGCCGCCGGGGGCACCCTGGCCGCCACCGCCGGGACGCGGGGCGCCACCGGGGCGCTGCATCCCGGTGGAGCCACCGGAGGTGAAGGGGTTGTTGCCCGGACGGGGACCCGCCGGACGGGCGCCACCGGGACGGGGGGCGCCACCGGGCGCACCCTGGCCGGCCGGACGGGCCGGACGGTCGCCACGGGGGGCGGCGTCACGCTGACCGCCGTCACGGCGCTCTTCGCGCTGTGCCGGGGCCGGACGTGCCGGGCGGGGGCCGGGAGTGGCACCCGCCGGGCGCGGCGCGGCGGCCGGGGCCGCCGGGGCGGAGGCCGCCGGGGCCTGGGGCGCCTGCTGCGTCTGCTGGGCCGGAGCCGGGGCGGAGAACTCCGCGACCGGGACCGGAGCCGCCGGGGCGGGCTTGACCGGGGCCGGCTTCGGACCCGGACGGGGGCCGGCCGGCGTGGAGCCGGTGCCCGTGGCGGCCGGAGCCGCCGGGGTTACGGGGGCGTCCGCGGCCGGCTTGGGAGCCGGCGCAGCGGGACGGGCCGGCGCACCCGGGGTGGGGGCGCCAGGCTTGGCAGGCGTCGCCTTGCGGGGCGCGCCGGGCTTGGCAGCGGGCTTCGCGGCGTTTCCGCCACCGGGCCCCTGCAAAGCGTCAGTCAACTTGCGAACAACCGGCGCCTCGATCGTCGAGGACGCCGAACGTACGAATTCACCAAGTTCTTGGAGCTTGGCCATGACGACCTTGCTCTCAACTCCGAACTCCTTGGCGAGTTCGTATACCCGGACCTTAGCCACTTCGCTCCTTTTAGGTCCGGGGTGATCGTCCGCCGGACCGTCGCTACTTCATGCTCGTACTCATCGCGTACTCATCGAGTGGTGCTCATCGCAATCTCGACCTACTTCCGACTCGCGAGGTACCTGACCGCACGGATACCCGTGCCGTTCACTTACGGTGCCGCCACTTCGACGGGCTTGGTGTGCTGCTCGACGTACCGGCGGAGTTCCGCGGTGTCGAACGTCTCCTGGGTCCTGAAGGCCCTGGAGAAGGCCCGGCGGCGAACCGCCAGGTCAAAACAGACCAGGTCAGGGTGCAGGTGAGCACCCCGACCGGGCAGCGTACCGCGAAGATCGGGGACGCACGCGTCACCGCTCACCGCCACACGCAGCAGATCGTTCTTGGCCACCCGTTCCCGGCAACCCACACAGGTTCGCTCAGGGCACGCAAGGGAACGCGTCCGGCCAGACACTGCTAAGTCTACCTCCCCGCGCCGACCTCACCCCTTCGGGTTAATCGACACACGGTTGTTCGGTCAGTCGTGAGTTGACGTTCAGCCCTGCGGATCGTCCGTTTCGCCGGGCTTGGCGGCGTCCTCGGGCTCGACGTCGGGACGGATGTCGATCCGCCAGCCGGTCAGCCGGGCGGCGAGGCGGGCGTTCTGCCCCTCCTTGCCGATGGCGAGCGACAGCTGGTAGTCCGGCACGGTCACCCGGGCGGAACGGGCCGCCAGGTCGACGACCTCGACGCGGGAGACCCGGGCCGGCGACAGGGCGTTCGCCACCATGTCGGCCGGATCGTCCGACCAGTCCACGATATCGATCTTCTCACCCTGCAGCTCCGCCATGACCGCCCGCACGCGGGAGCCCATCGGGCCGATGCAGGCGCCCTTGGCGTTCAGCCCCGAGCGGGTGGAGCGCACCGCCATCTTCGTCCGGTGGCCGGCCTCGCGGGCGATCGCCTCGATGACGACCGAGCCGTCCGCGATCTCCGGGACCTCCATCTTGAACAGGGCGCGCACCAGGTTCGGGTGCGAGCGCGACAGCGTCACCGACGGGCCGCGCACGCCCTTGGCGACGCGGACGACGTAGGAGCGCAGCCGCACGCCGTGCTTGTAGTCCTCGCCCGGCACCTGCTCCTGCACCGGGAGGATGGCCTCCATCTTGCCGATGTCGACCAGCACGTTCTTGGCGTCCATGCCCTGCTGGACCACACCGGAGACGATGTCGCCCTCACGGCCGGCGTACTCGCCGAACGTGATGTCGTCCTCCGCGTCCCGCAGCCGCTGCAGGATGACCTGCTTCGCGGTGGAGGCCGCGATCCGGCCGAACCCGGAGGGGGTGTCGTCGAACTCGCGGGGCTCGGCGCCCTCGGCGACCTCGGACGGGTCCTCCTTCGCCCACACCGTGACGTGACCCGACGTCTTGTCGAGCTCCACCCGTGCGCGGCGGTGGCTGCCCGGCTCCCGGTGGTAGGCGATGAGGAGCGCCGACTCGATCGCCCCGACCAGCAGGTCGAACGAAATCTGCCTCTCCTGCACCAAACCCCGCAGGGCCTTCATGTCGATGTCCACGGCTACGCCTCCTCAATGCTCTCGTCGCTGTCGGTGTCGGCGTCGGCCGTATCCGCTGCGTCGACGTCGTCGTCCTTGTTCTTGCGGTTGAACTCGATCTCGACCCGGGCCTTCGCGATCTCCGCGAACTCCACCCGGCGCGGCTTGGGCTTGCGCCCCTTGACGCCCGGGACCTCCAGGTCGAGGCCCGTCTCGTCCAGCGTCATGATCCGCGCGATCAGTTCCTCGTGGTTGTTCAGGGTCAGCTTGACCAGCCGGCCCTCGTTGCGGCGGAAGTGCCGCGGCGTGGTCAGCGGCCGGTCGGTGCCCGGGGAGCTGACCTCCAGGACGTACTCGCCCTGGCCCATCGCGTCCGTGTCGTCGAGCACCTGGGCGATCTCGCGGCTCAGCTCGGCGACCGCGTCGAGGTGCACACCGTCGTCGGAGTCCACCACGACCATCAGCTGGCGCCGGCTGCCCGCGGAGGTCACGGTGACCTCTTCCAGATCCAGACCCGTCTTGGCGACGAGCGGCTCCAGCAATCCGCGCAGCCTCTCGCTCTGGGTGGTGCTCATCCCGGGTGACTCCTCGGCCGCGTGTGCTGTTGTATGGAAGGTCGCGTGTCGCCCCAAAGCCTATCTGTTCCGGCACCGGAACGACGATTCGGCGTGCGCCGCCCCCGGTGCCCGGACCGTGCCCGGCGCCGGGGCGGGCACGGGACGGAACGCCCGGTCCGGCCGGTACGCTCAGGTCGGTGATCAGGGGAGGGGGCGCGGTGACTGGCAGAGCGACGCCGGGCAGACGAACGGTACTGGCCTCGGCCGCGGGAGTGCCGCTGGCGGTCGGCGCGGGCGGGCTGGCGACGCTGGCCGGGCTCGCCACCGGCTGTTCGGGCGGGACCCCGGCCGCGGCGGACACCGCGCACCCCACTCCCCCGGCCGTACCGGGTGCGGCGCTGCGGGCGCGCGCCGCCGCGGACAGCACCGCGCTCCTCGCGCGCTACGACGGCCTCATCGCGTCCCGCCCGGAGCTGACCGCGCGGCTGGCGCCGCTGCGGGCCGAAGTCGCCCGGCACGCCCAGGCGTTCGGCGCCCCGGCGCCGAAGCCCGCCCCGGCCGGCACGACCGTCACCACCGTCCCGCCCACCCTCGGCACCCTCGCCGACGCCGAGCGCCGGCTAGCGGACGCCCGCGCGACCGCGCTGCTCGACGCGCCGCCGGAGCTGGCGCGGCTGCTGGCCTCGGTGGCCGCCGCCGGGGCCGCGCACGTGCTCCTGCTGACGGGGAAGGGCTGAGCAGATGGCGCAGCAGACGCTGGACGCGCTCCAGGCCGCGCTCGCGGCGGAACACGCCGCCGTGTACGCCTACGGGGTGATAGGCGCGCGGGTCGCGAAGCCGCGCACCGCCGACGCCCGCGCCGCCCACACCTCGCACCGCGCGCGCCGCGACGCGCTGAGCCGCACCGTGCGGGACCTGGGCGCGGAGCCGGTGCCGGCCGACGCCGGGTACGCGCTGCCGTTCCCGGTGACCGACAGCGCCGCGGCCGTGCGGCTGGCCGCCGTGATCGAGGACCGGGTCGCCGGCGTCTACGGTGATCTGGTCCGCGCGGCCACCGGGCAGGCCCGCCGGGACGCGGCGGGAGCCCTGCGCGAGGCGGCGGTGCGTGCCGTGCGGTGGCGCGGCGGCAGCGTAGCCTTCCCCGGGTTGGCCGAGCGGAGCGCACCCTGACAGCCGCCCCGTAAAGGGCCGCGCGTGGGCTGTACGGCCCGGCAGAACGGGAAGGCATCTCCGTGCGGGGAGGCTCGCCCGCGAAAGATCCACGGAGGGACAGCACGACCATGGCTTCAGCACCGCAGCCCGGCGGCCCCGGCACCGTTCCGCTGGATCCGCCCGACCGGCTGGTCCACACGATCGGCACCTGGGAGGGCGACGCGGGCCGGAAGTGGCTCGCGGAGCTGCCGGACCGGGTGGCCGGAACGCTGGAGCGGTGGGAGCTGCGGCCGGAGCGGGTTTTCACCCCCGGCGGCCGGATCAGCATGATCGTGCTGGTCAGGACGGCGGACGACACCCCCGCCGTGCTGAAGCTGGGCCTGGTCACCGCCGAGACGGAACACGAGCACGCCGCGCTGGCCCACTGGGACGGCCGCGGCGCGGTCCGGCTGCTGCGCGCGGAGCCCGCGCAGGGCGCGATGCTGCTGGAGCGGGCGCAGGGCGAAGTGTCGCTGCGCTCCCTGCCGGAGCCCAAGGCGATGCTCGAGGCGACGGCGACCCTGCAGCGGCTGTGGGTGGCGCCGGCCGACGGCCATCCGTTCACCTCGGTCGCCGACCACACCGCCGGTCTCGCCGACCGGCTGCGGGAGCTCGGTGAGGAGCCCTGGGCGGCGGAGGTGCGCCCGCTGGTCGACGAGGCGCTGGCGCTGCGCGAGCAGCTGCTGGCCACGGCGGTGGAGGACGTGCTGCTGCACGGCGACTACCAGCATGGCAACGTGCTGGCCGCCGAGCGCAGCCCGTGGCTGGCCATCGACCCCAAGCCGCTGGTCGGCGACCGGGCGTACGACCTGGCCTGGCTGGTCAGGGACCGGTTGGAGACGCTGGCCGCCGCTCCCGGGCCGCAGGCCGCCGCCCGCCGCCGGGTCGCGAAGCTCGCCGCCGCGCTCGACGTGGACCCGGAGCGGCTGCGCGGCTGGAGCTGCTTCCGGGCGGTCGACGCGGGCGTCAGGTCGCTGTCGGCAGGCGACCGCCAGACCGGCGAACTCCTGCTGGAGTTCGCCGGCTGGCTGTAGCCCGCACCGGCCGGCCGGGCCGCGTCAGCCGGTCAGCCGGGCCAGCGCCTCGTCGACCGTCAGCTCGACCCGCTCGCCCGACCGGCGGTCCTTCAGCTCCACGACGCCCTCGGCGGCGCGGCGCCCGACGACGAGGATCTGCGGCACGCCGATGAGCTCCGCGTCGGTGAACTTCACGCCGGGCGACACCCCGGCCCGGTCGTCGAGCAGCACCCGCACGCCCGCCGCGTGCAGCTTCTCCGCGACGTCGAGCGCCAGCTCGGTCTGCAGGGCCTTGCCCGCCGCGACGAGGTGCACGTCGGCGGGGGCCACCTCCCGGGGCCAGCACAGGCCCTGGTCGTCGGCGGTCTGCTCGGCGAGGGCGGCGACCGCGCGGGAGACGCCGATGCCGTAGGAGCCCATGGTCACCCGCACCGGCTTGCCCTGCTGCCCGAGCACGTCGAGCTGGAAGGCGTCGGCGTACTTGCGGCCGAGCTGGAAGATGTGACCGATCTCGATCGCCCGGTCCAGCCGCAGCCCCGCCCCGCAGCGCGGGCAGGGGTCGCCGGGCCGCACGGTGACGACGTCGAGGTAGCGGTCGACCTCGAAGTCGCGGCCGCAGACGACGTTGCGCGCGTGCTTGCCCGGGGCGTTGGCGCCGGTGATCCAGGCGGTGCCCCGGGCGATGCGCGGGTCGGCGAGGTACTCGATGCCGTGCAGGCCCTGCGGGCCCACGTAGCCGCGGACCAGCTCGGGGCGGCCCTCGAAGTCCTCGGCCGTGACCAGTTCGACGACGGCCGGGGCGAGGTGCTCGCCGAGCTTGCCGAGGTCGACCTCGCGGTCACCGGGGACGCCGACCGCGGTGATCTTGCCGTCGACCTTCACCAGCAGGTTCTTCAGCGTCGCGGACGCCGGGACGCCCAGGTGCGCGGCGAGCGTCTCGATGGTCGGGGTGTCGGGGGTGTCCAGCTCCTCGACGGGGCCGTGCTCCGCGCCCTCGACGGGCGGCACGACCGTGGTGACGGCCTCGGTGTTCGCCGCGTACTCGCAGGCCGGGCAGTCCACGAAGGTGTCCTCGCCGGCCTCGGCGGGGGCGAGGAACTCCTCGGAGGCGGAGCCGCCCATCGCGCCGGAGACCGCCGAGACGATCCGGTAGTCGAAGCCGAGCCGGGTGAAGATCCGGATATACGCGTCGCGGTGCGCCCGGTACGCCTCGGCCAGCCCCTCGTCCGTGGTGTCGAAGGAGTACGAGTCCTTCATCTGGAACTCGCGGCCGCGCAGCACGCCGGAGCGCGGGCGGGCCTCGTCCCGGTACTTCGTCTGGATCTGGTAGAGGATCACCGGCAGGTCCTTGTAGGACGTGCACTGGTCCTTCACCACCTGGGTGAAGATCTCCTCGTGGGTCGGGCCGAGGACGTAGTCCGCGCCCTTGCGGTCCTTGAGCTGGAAGAGCAGGTCGCCGTACTCGCCCGCGCGGCCGGTCGTCTCGTAGTGCTCGCGCGGCAGCAGGGCCGGCAGCAGCACCTCCTGGCCGCCGATGGCGTCCATCTCCTCGCGGACGACGCGGGAGACGTTCTCCAGGACCCGCTTGCCGAGCGGCAGCCAGATCCAGACGCCGGCCGAGGAGCGGCGGACGAAGCCGGCGCGGACCAGCAGCTTGTGGCTGGCGGTCTCGGCGTCGGCCGGGTCGTCGCGCAGCGTCTTGAGCATCAGACGGGACATGCGCAGGACCATGGTGGCTCTCCAAGGGGGCTTGACGGGGATTCCCGCGAGGATATCCAGCCCGCCCGCCGGCACGGAAACGCGTTACGCGGCGCCCCGGGGCCGGTCGGGCCGGCGCAGCGGCAGGGGCGCGCCCATCACCGCGTACGGGCTCGTCGCGCTGGGGAAGTGCACGGGGCGGGCCAGGTCCTGGTAGCCCAGCGCCCGGTAGAGGTGGCGGGCGGGGCTCTCCACGTCGATCGCGGAGAGGATGCTGCGCGGCTCGGCGGCCGTGTCGGTGATGGTGGTGATCAGCTGCCGTCCGATGCCCAGGCCCTGGAAGGCGGGCAGCACGTGCAGCTCTGTGATGACGAAGGAGCCGTCGAGCCACTGCTCGGTGCCGCGTTGGCGCATGTACGGCTGGACGACGGTGGACCACCAGTGCGCCCGGTCGTTGGGCATGCCGTAGACGAAGCCGACGAGCCGCCCGTCCTCGGTGGTGGCGCCCAGCGAGCGGGCGCCGGGGCAGGCGAGGTGGCGCAGCACGATCTGGCGGCGGATGGCGATCTCGTCGGCGTCGAGACCGAAGGCGAGGGCCTGTACGGCGAGGGCTTCGTCGACCCGTTCCCCGAGGTCGAGACGGCCGACCGCGACAGCTTCCATGGGACGCGACATTACGTCAGAACAGCACGCTCATGAAGGCTCCGACCTCGGTGAATCCCACCCTGCGGTAGGAAGCGCGGGCGGGTGCGTTGAAGTCGTTGACGTACAGGCTCGCGACCGGGGCCACGTCCCGCAGCGCGTAGTGCAGCACCGCGGCCATCCCGGCCTCCGACAGGCCCTGCCCGCGGTACTCCGGGGCCACCCAGACGCCCTGGATCTGGCAGGCGTGCCGGGTGACGGCGCCGATCTCGGCCTTGAAGACCACCCGGCCGTTCTCGATGCGGGCGAACGACCGGCCGGCGGTGACCAGCTCCGCGACCCGGGCCTGGTAGAGCAGCCCGCCGTCCCCCGCGAGCGGGGAGACGCCGACCTCCTCGGTGAACATCGACACGCACGCGGGCATGATCACGTCCATCTCGTCGCGCCGGACGCGGCGGACGAGGGGGTCGGGCGCGATGCCGGCGGGCAGCGCCCGGGTGGTCATCAGGGGCTGCCGGCCGCGGATCTCCCGGGCGGGGCCCCAGCTGGGTTCGAGCAGCGACCACAGCTCGGTGGTGGGCTCGGCGGGACCGACGATCGACGAGCAGCGGCGGCCCGCCCGGCGGGCCCGCTCGGCGAAGGCGCGGACGGCCTCGGGCCCCGCGCAGATGGGCACCAGGTTGGCGCCGGCGTAGCACAGGGAGGTGAGCCGGCCGCCGGAGTACCAGCCCCACATCTCGCCGCCGAGGCGCCAGGGGTCCAGGCCCGCGACGTTGACGCGGGAGGCGACGAACGCGTTGGACACGGGGTCGCGGTCGAGCACTTCGAGGGCGGCGTCGAGTTCGCCGGCCTCCAGGACCTTCGCGGTCGTCGTCGTCAACACGTGTGCGCCTCACCTACAGGCCGCGGGGGGCGGGGGCACCCCCGGCCGCGCGGCCGGGGGGAGATCTTCGCACTTTACCCCGCGGCGGCCGGTTTCGCGGAGGTGGCCTCCGGCCCTTTCCCCGCTCAGCTCACGTTGACCTGGGGTTCGCCGGACGCGATGCCGTCCGCCTCCATCTGCTCGGCGATCTTCATCGCCTCCTCGATGAGGGTCTCCACGATCTTGGACTCGGGGACGGTCTTGATGACCTCGCCCTTGACGAAGATCTGGCCCTTGCCGTTGCCGGACGCGACACCGAGGTCGGCCTCGCGGGCCTCGCCGGGGCCGTTGACGACGCAGCCCATGACGGCGACGCGGAGCGGGACCTCCATGCCCTCCAGGCCCGCGGAGACCTGGTCGGCGAGCTTGTAGACGTCGACCTGGGCGCGGCCGCAGGACGGGCAGGAGACGATCTCCAGGCGGCGCTGCTTGAGGTTCAGCGACTCGAGGATCTGCAGGCCGACCTTGATCTCCTCGACCGGCGGCGCCGAGAGCGAGACGCGGATCGTGTCGCCGATCCCCTCGGAGAGCAGCGCGCCGAACGCGACGGCGGACTTGATGGTGCCCTGGAACGCCGGTCCGGCCTCGGTCACGCCGAGGTGGAGCGGGTAGTCGCACTTGCTCGCGAGCAGCCGGTAGGCGTTGACCATGACGACCGGGTCGTTGTGCTTGACCGAGATCTTGATGTCCCGGAAGCCGTGCTCCTCGAACAGCGAGCACTCCCACAGCGCGGACTCGACCAGCGCCTCGGGGGTGGCCTTGCCGTACTTCTCCATCAGCCGGCGGTCCAGCGAGCCCGCGTTGACGCCGATCCGGATCGGGGTGCCGACCGAGGCCGCCGCCTTCGCGATCTCCTTGACCTTGTCGTCGAACTGCTTGATGTTGCCGGGGTTGACGCGGACGGCCGCGCAGCCCGCGTCCAGGGCCGCGAAGACGTACTTCGGCTGGAAGTGGATGTCCGCGATCACCGGGATCTGCGACTTCTTGGCGATGGTGGCCAGCGCGTCCGCGTCGTCCTGCGTCGGGCAGGCCACCCGCACGATCTGGCAGCCCGAAGCCGTCAGCTCGGCGATCTGCTGGAGCGTCGCCCCGATGTCGGCCGTCACCGTCGTCGTCATCGACTGGACCGAAACCGGCGCGTCGCCGCCCACCGCGACCGACCCGACCTGGATCTGGCGGCTCTTGCGGCGTTCGGCGAGCTTGATCGGAACGTCGGGCATTCCGAGCGAAATCGCGGTCATGTTCTTGGCATCCCCAAGGCTGTGGAACAAGGTCCCGGCGTGGGCGGGCTCCGGACACCGAGGTTACGGCACCCCGCCCACGTCTCCCGCATCCGTCAGGAGAGCGTCACCGGATTGACGACATCCGCCACGAGCACCAGGGCCGTGAAGCAGATGAAGATGCCCGCGACGACGTAGGCGACCGGCATGAGCTTGGCCACGTCGAAGGGGCCGGGGTCCGGGCGCTTGGTCAGCTTGGCGAGCCTGCGGCGCACGGACTCCCACAGCGCGCCGGCGATGTGACCGCCGTCGAGCGGGAGCAGGGGCAGCATGTTGAACAGGAAGAGCGAGAGGTTCACGCCGGCCAGCAGCGTGATGAAGAACGCCAGCGCCTGCGTCGCGGGGATGTCGGACGAGAAGATCTCGCCGCTGATCCGCGCCACGCCGTACATCCCGACGGGCTGGTCCGGGGTGCGCTCCTTGCCCTGGAACGCCGAGCCCCACAGCGCCGGGATCTTCGACGGGATGTCGCCGATGCCCTCGATGCTGCGCTTGGTCATGGTGACCATGGTGTCCGCGGACTCCGACAGCGAGAGCGTCTGCACCTGGCTGTCCGGGGAGAAGCCGAGGAAGCCGGCCTTGGTGTACTTGTCACGCACGTAGTTGCCGTCACCGTCCCGCTGCACGACGGTGTTCTCGACGAGGTTCGCGTGCAGGGTGAGGGTCTTGCCGCCGCGGACGACCTCGATGGTGGCCGGGCCGATCGTGTCGCGGATCCGGTCCGAGAGCTGGTCCCACTGGGTGACCTTGACCCCGTTGAACGACACGATCCGGTCGCCGGCCAGCAGGCCCGCCGTCTTCGCGGGCGGCGGCTTGGCGCCCTTGGGGCAGACGTCGGACTTGGCGGAGGCCGCGACCACGCACTCGCCGACGCTGCTGACGGTGGTGGTCGCCCGCAGCTGGCCGAATCCCATCAACGAGACCCCGAAGAGCACGACGGCCAGGATCAGGTTCATGAACGGCCCGGCGAACATCACGATGACGCGCTTCCACGGCTTGCGCGTGTAGAACATCCGCGTCTCGTCGCCCGGCTGCAGCTCCTCGTACGCGGCCGAGCGGGCGTCTTCTATCATGCTGCGCCACGGCGAGGTGGAGCGTGCGCTGACCTTGCCGTCCGCGCCGGGCGGGAACATCCCGATCATGCGGATGTAGCCGCCGAGCGGGATCGCCTTGATGCCGTACTCGGTCTCGCCCCGGTGCCGCGACCAGATCGTCGGGCCGAAGCCGACCATGTACTGCGGCACGCGGATCTTGAAGAGCTTGGCGGTGGAGAGGTGGCCGAGCTCGTGCCAGGCGATGGAGAAGAGCAGGCCGACGACGAAGATGACGATTCCGACGCCCCACATGAGTGCCGTCATACCCGTGCTGCCTCCGTAGCCAGTTCCCTCGCGCGGGCCCGTGCCCACGCTTCCGCCTCAAGGACGTCCTCGACGGTCAGTCGAGTTCCCGGATCGGGGTGGCCGTGTTCCTCGACCACCCTTGCGACGGTGTCCACGATCCCCGTGAAGGGAAGCCGGCCGGCGAGGAAGGCATCGACGCACTCCTCGTTGGCCGCGTTGAACACCGCGGGTGCGGTGCCCCCGAGGCTACCCACATGTCGCGCCAATGCCACCGCTGGGAACGCGTCGTCGTCGAGCGGGAAGAATTCCCACGTCGACGCCTTCGTCCAGTCGCACGCGGGTGCGGAGTCCGGGACCCGCCGGGGCCAGCCGAGGCCGAGGGCGATGGGCATGCGCATGTCCGGCGGGCTCGCCTGGGCCAGCGTCGAGCCGTCGGTGAACTCCACCATCGAGTGAATGTACGACTGCGGGTGGACCACGACCTCGATCCGGTCGAAGGGGATGTCGTAGAGCAGGTGCGCCTCGATGACCTCCAGACCCTTGTTGACCAGGGTCGCGGAGTTGATCGTCACGACCGGGCCCATGTCCCAGGTCGGGTGCGCGAGCGCGTCCTTCGGGGTGACGTCGGCCAGCTCCTCCCGGGTGCGGCCGCGGAACGGGCCGCCGGAGGCGGTCACCACGAGCTTGCGGACCTCGTCGCGGGTGCCGCCCATCAGCGCCTGGAAGAGCGCGGAGTGCTCGGAGTCCACGGGGACGATCTGGCCGGGCTTGGCGAGCGCCTTCACCAGCGGGCCGCCCACGATCAGCGACTCCTTGTTGGCGAGGATCAGCACCCGGCCGGCCTCCAGGGTCGCCAGCGTCGGGCGCAGCCCGATCGAACCGGTGATGCCGTTGAGCACCGAGTGGCACTCGCTCGCGGCGAGCCGCGTCGCGGCGTCGGGCCCGGACAGGATCTCGGGCAGCGGCTCGCCGGCGCCGTAGTGCCGTCCGAGCGCCTGCCGCAGCGGCTCGACGGCGGCCTCGTCCGCCACGGCCACGGTCCGTACCCGCAGCTGGTGGGCCTGCTCGGCGAGCAGTTCGATCCGGCCGCCGGCGGCGGACAGCGCCACCACGCGGAAGCGGTCGGGATTGCGCAGCACCACGTCGATGGCCTGGGTGCCGATCGATCCGGTGGACCCGAGGATCACGATGTCCCGGGGTCCTCCGGTCTCGGCGGCGGCCGCGAATGCGCCGTGGTGCGGGTCTGCGAGGGAGTCCGTCATCCTCCCATTGTGGCCGCATCCCCTGTCGGTTCCGACAGGGGATGCGGGTGTCGGTCCGGGGCCGTGCCGGCCCGGGTCAGCGGATGGGGCGGTGGACGTTGTCGGTCCTGGCGGGGCCGGGGGTGGCGTCGCCGATCCAGGCGCCGTCGCCGCTGGGGTCGACGATGCCGGACTCCAGCCACGTGTAGGCGCCGCCGAGCACCCCGTCGACGACCTTGCGGTCCAGGTCGTCGGTGTTGGACCAGAGCCGGGTGAAGAGCTCCTCGACGCGCAGCCGGGACTGCCGGCAGAACGCGTCGGCGAGCTGGTAGGCGGCCCGCCCCTCCTCGCCCTGCGAGCGCAGCATCTCGGCGCGCACGCAGGTCGCGCTGATCGCGAACAGCTCCGCTCCGATGTCGACGATGCGGCCGAGGAAGCCCTGCTTGGTCTCCATCCGGCCCTGCCAGCGCGCCATCGCCAGGAACGTCGAGCGGGCGAGCTTGCGCGCGCTGCGCTCGGTGTACCGCAGGTGGACGGCCAGGTCCGGATAGCCGTCGGGGTGGAACTCGGGGTACGACGTGGGCAGTTGGCCGGGTCCCGCGACGAGCTTGGGGAGCCAGCGGGCGTAGAAGCCGCCGGCCTTCGCGCCGGCCTTCGCCTTGTGGCCGAGGGTCTTGTCGGGGTCGATGAGGTCGCCGGCGACGGACAGGTGCGCGTCGACGGCCTCCCGGGCGATCAGCAGGTGCATGATCTCCGTCGAGCCCTCGAAGATGCGGTTGATGCGCAGGTCGCGCAGCACCTGCTCGGCGGGGACGGCGCGCTCGCCGCGGGCGGCGAGGGAGGCGGCGGTCTCGAAGCCGCGCCCGCCGCGGATCTGCACCAGCTCGTCGGCCATCAGGCAGCCCATCTCGCTGCCGTAGAGCTTGGCGAGGGCGGCCTCGATGCGGATGTCGTTGCGGTCCTCGTCGGCCATCTGCGACGACAGGTCCACGATCGCCTCCAGCGCGAACGTGGTCGCCGCGATGAAGGAGATCTTCGAGCCGACCGCCTCGTGCTTCGCGATGGACTTGCCCCACTGCTCGCGTTCCAGGGACCACTCGCGGGCGATCTTCAGGCACCACTTGCCGGCCCCGACGCACATCGCGGGCAGCGACAGGCGGCCGGTGTTCAGCGTGGTCAGGGCGATCTTCAGACCGGCGCCCTCGGGGCCGATGCGGTTGCCCGCGGGGACGGTGACCCGGTGGAAGCGCGTGACGCCGTTCTCCAGGCCGCGCAGCCCCATGAACGCGTTGCGGTGCTCGACGGTGACGCCCTCGGAGGCCGCCTCGACGACGAAGGCGGTGATGCCGCCCCTGTGCCCCTCGGACTTCGGCACCCGGGCCATCACCACCAGCAGGTCGGCGACGACGCCGTTGGTCGTCCAGAGCTTGACGCCGTCCAGGACGTACGCGGAGCCGTCCTCGGTCGGCACCGCGCTGGTCGCCAGCCGGGCCGGGTCCGAGCCGACGTCGGGTTCGGTGAGCAGGAAGGCGCTGATGTCGGTGCGCGCGCAGCGCGGCAGGAAGGCCTCCTTCTGCTCCGGGGTGCCGAACATCTTGAGCGGCTGCGGGACGCCGATGGACTGGTGCGCGGAGAGCAGCGCGCCGATCGCCGCGTTGGCGGAGCCGACGAGCGCCAGGGCCTTGTTGTAGTAGACCTGCGTGAGGCCGAGGCCGCCGTACTTCGTGTCGATCTTCATGCCGAGGGCACCGAGCTCCTTGAGCCCGTTGATGACCTCGTCGGGGATCTGCGCCTCCCGTTCGATCAGCGCGCTGTCGATCTTCGTCTCGCAGAAGTCCTGGAGTTTGGCGAGGAATTCCTCGCCGCGCTGGACGTCGCCGGGCGCCGGCTGGGGATGCGGGTGGATCAGATCGAGCCGGAAGCGGCCCAGGAACAGCTCCTTGGCGAAGCTGGGCTTCCGCCAGTCCTGTTCGCGGGCGGCCTCGGCCACCTGCCGGGCCTCGCGCTCAGAAACGTTGTGTGCGGATGGTGCGGTCAAGAGGGTCACCTCGCCGCGGAGTCGGGATGTACGGGCGCGGTCGGCCACCGGGGAACCCGTGCTGCCGAGCAACCGGGGATACCGAGTTACCGATCGGTGCTACTTGCCCGTATCTACCCCAAATCCCGGGCGTCCACCACCCCCAGGGGCCTACGGACGGGGCGTGCGGCCCGGTCCGCTCACCCGATCGGGTGACGGAACCAATCCGGTTCCCGGTCCGCTCCGAATGCCCGGTGTGACAAGGAACTGGAAGCGCGGGCTGCTGCTCGGCGCGTTGAGCGGAGAACTGGCGGCAGCCGTCTCACTCGCCGCCGCCGAGCTGGTGGCGATCGCGGTCGGACCGCAGGCGTCGCCGGTGACGGCGATCGGCGGGACGGCCATCGACGCGACTCCGGTCGAGGTCAAGAACTGGGCGATCCGGCACTTCGGCACCTCGGACAAGCTGGTGCTGCAGTTGGGCATCGTGGCGACCCTGGCGCTGTTCGCCGCGGTCGTCGGCGTGATCGCGGTGCGGAACCGTCCGGCGGGCGTCATCGGAGTGGCGCTCTTCGGCGTGGTCGGCGCGGTGGCGGCGGTCCGGCGGCCGGTCGGTGTCGGGTCGGACGCGTTCCCCTCGCTCGTCGGCGCGGTGGCCGGGGCGGCGGTCCTGTGGCTGCTGGCCGGGCTGGTCCGCGGGCGGGCCCGGCCCGCGGCGGACGGCGCCGAGGACGGGGCCGAGGATCCCGGCGAACCGGCCGGGGCCTTCGACCGGCGCGGGTTCCTGATCGCCGCCTCCGCGGCGGCCGCCTTCTCCGCCGTCGGCGGCACCGTCGGACGGCGGCTGAACTCCACCAACGCGGCGGCCGTCGCCTCCCGGGACGCCGTCAGACTGCCCGCCCCGCTGTCGGCGGCGGGGCGGGTACCCGCGGGCGCCGACCTGCGGATCCCCGGCATGATGCCGTTCACGACGCCCAACGCGTCCTTCTACCGGGTGGACACCGCGCTCACCGTTCCCCAGGTGAACGCCGACACCTGGCGGCTGCGGATCCACGGCAAGGGCGTCACCAAGCCGCTGGAGTTCACCTATCAGGATCTGCTGCGGCGCCCGCTGATCGAGCGGGACATCACCCTGACCTGCGTCTCCAACGAGGTCGGCGGCCCGTACGTCGGCAACGCCCGGTGGATCGGGGTGCCGCTGGCCGAGCTCCTGAAGGAGGCCGGCGTCCGGCCGCCGTCCGCCGGCGGTCCCGCCGACCAGCTGGTGGCGCGCTCGGTGGACGGGATGCAGCTCGGCAGCCCGGTCGAGACCGTCCTCGACGGCCGGGACGCGATGCTCGCGGTCGGGATGAACGGCGAACCGCTGCCCTTCACCCACGGCTTCCCGGTCCGGATGCTCGTCCCCGGCCTCTACGGCTACGTGTCGGCCTGCAAGTGGCTGACCGACCTGGAGCTGACGACCTTCGCCGACTACGACGCCTACTGGGTCCGGCGCAGCTGGTCCCCGCAGGCCCCCATCAAGACGTCGTCCCGGATCGACACCCCCCGGCCCTTCGCCTCGCTGAAGGCGGGCCCCGTGCCCGTCGCGGGTGTGGCGTGGGCGCAGCACCGGGGTGTCGACCGGGTCGAGGTGCGGATCGACGGCGGTGAGTGGGTGGCCACCAGGCCGGCCGCGGAGGACACCGCCGACACCTGGCGCCAGTGGTCCCACGTCTGGGACGCCAAGCCCGGTTCGCACCGCATCGAGGTCCGCGCGACGGACCGCACCGGCAGTACCCAGACCGAGGACCGCAAGGGCACCGTGCCCGACGGGTCGACGGGCTGGCACTCGGTGGTGGTCACCGTGGAGTGAGTCCCGCCCACCGCACCACCGGCACCCCGTGAACCGCACCACCTCACCGCACCACCCCGGTCCCGCCGGGCACCCCCAAGAGGAGATACCTGTCATGTACACCACCAACCGTATCCGCCGTGTCGCCCTCGCCTCGGCCGCCGCGGCCGTCCTCGCCGTCACCGCGTCCGCCTGCTCCGACAGCGGCAGCGACAAGAGCAGCGCCTCGGACACCACCGCGGCCACGCCGCCCGCCGCGTCCTCCCCCGCCACGACCGACGCGGCCAACGCGTCCGCACCGTTCGGCCCGGCCTGTGCGGGCGTGCCGAAGGACGGCGCGGGCTCGTTCGACGGCATGGCGAAGGACCCGGTGGCCACCGCCGCCTCGCACAACCCGGCGCTGTCCACCCTGGTGACCGCGGTGACGAAGGCCGGTCTCGTCGACACGCTCAACAGCGCGACCAACATCACCGTCTTCGCGCCGACCAACGACGCCTTCGCCAAGATCCCGAAGGCCGACCTGGACAAGGTGCTGAACGACAAGGCGACGCTCACCAAGATCCTGACCTACCACGTCGTGGGCCAGCCGATCACCCCCAACCAGCTCAGCAGCGGTACATTCACCACGCTGGAGAAGCAGTCCCTGACGACCAAGGGCTCGGGCGAGTCGTACAAGGTCAACGACACGGCCAACGTGGTCTGCGGCAACGTCAAGACCGCCAACGCCAACGTCTACATCATCGACACCGTCCTGATGCCGCCGGCCGCCTGATCGAAACGCACCAATCCACCGGGGCGCCGGCTACGAACCAGTGGTGTGACGACCATTGCTCGGAGGTGCGCATGCACGCGGTAGCCCGCGACGACGGACCCGTGGCGCCGGGCCCCGGAAGCCTGGAGACCCTGCTCGAACGGGTCTCCAGGGGCGACAAGGAAGCCTTCAACGGCGTCTACACGGCGGTCGCGGGGTCCGTGCTCGGCCTGGCCCACCGCGTGCTGCGCGATCCCGCGCAGTCCGAGGAGGTCGCCCAGGAAGTGCTGATCGAGGTGTGGCGCAGCGCCGCCCGCTTCGACGCCGGCCGGGGCAGCGCCATGGCGTGGATCATGACGCTCGCCCACCGCCGCGCGGTGGACCGGGTGCGCTCGGCCCAGGCCTCGTCCGACCGGGAGCAGCGGGCCGCGGTCCGCGACCACACTCCCGCGTTCGACGAGGTGTCGGAACAGGTCGAGCGCCGCCTGGAGCGCGAACAGGTGCGCCGCTGCCTGGAGCAGCTGACCGAACTCCAGCGCGAGTCGGTGAACCTGGCCTACTACCGGGGCTACACCTACCGTGAAACCGCCGATGTGCTGGGAACGGCGCTCGGCACTGTCAAGACCCGTCTGCGGGACGGGCTCATTCGCCTGCGGGACTGCTTGGGGGTGACGTCGTGACCGACTCCGCCGATCTGCACACTCTGACCGGCGCCTACGCACTGGACGCGCTGTCGCCCGCGGAGGCGGGCGAGTTCGCCCGCCATCTCTCCGAGTGCCCCGCGTGCGCCCAGGAGGTGCGCGAGTTGCGGGAGACCGCGACCCGGCTGGCCTTCGCGGTGGCGCAGGTGCCGCCGCCGGGGCTGCGGGAGCGCGTCATGTGGGCGCTGCCCGAGGTACGGCAGCTGCCACCGCTGGTCGTGGAGCCCGCCGTGGTGCCGCTGCGCGGCACGCGGTGGCGCCGGCGGCTGCCGCAGCTGGCGATCGCGGCCTCGCTGGCCCTGGCCGTCGGTGCCGGCATCTGGGCCGTGCAGGCCCAGCAGGACGCCGACCGGGCCCGGGACGGGAGCGTCCAGGCCGAACAGCGCGCCTCCGAGCTGGAGACGCTGATGACGGCCCCGGACGCGACGCTGCGGACCGGCTCGATGCGGGGCGGCGGGGCGGCGACCGTGGTCGCCTCCGAGCGGCTCGGACGGGCGGCGTTCGTCTACCACGACCTGCCTCCGCTGGCCGCTTCCCAGGTCTACCAGCTCTGGTACAGCCAGAAGGGCACGATGGTCCCGGCCGGCCTGGTCTCCCAGGGGCGCAGCGACGGCACCCAGCTCCTGGCGGGCGGCCCGAGCGGCTCCGAGGCGGTCGGGGTGACGGTCGAGCCGGCCGGCGGCTCGCGGACCCCGTCGGGCCCGCCGGTCATGGTCGTACCGATCACCTCCTGATCCCGATCGTGTCCCGCTCCCGGCCGGAACCGGCCGCGAGCGGGACACGGGGGAACCGGCCGGGGCGCACCGCACATGCGCCCCGGCCGGTGGAGGGTGGTCGGTCGGGCCCGCCGGCCCGGCCCCGGAGGGCGGGGACCGACGGACCGGGCTCGGATGCCTGGACTCAGAGGTCCAGGCCGGTCAGGACCAGGACCCGCTCGTAGGTGTAGTCGGCCATCGCGTACGAGACGCCCTCGCGGCCGACGCCGGAGTCCTTCACACCGCCGTACGGCATCTGGTCGGCGCGGTACGACGGAGCGTCGCCGATGATCACGCCGCCGACCTCCAGCTCGCGGTGGGCGCGGAAGGCCGTCCGCAGGTCGTGCGTGAACACACCGGTCTGCAGGCCGTAGTTCGAGTCGTTGACGGCCGCGAACGCCTCGTCCGCGCCGTCCACCTTCTGCAGCGACAGGACCGGGCCGAAGACCTCCGCGGTGGCGAGGATCGCGTGCGCGGGGATCCCGGTGAGCACCGTCGGGGCGTACGAGGCGCCCTCGCGGGTGCCGCCGGTGAGCAGCTTGGCGCCCTTGGCGACCGCGTCGTCGACCCACGACTCGACGCGCTTCGCGGCGTTCTCGTCGACCAGCGGGCCCACGTCGGTGGCGTCGTCGGACGGGTCACCGGTGACCTGGGCCGCCACCTTGGCGACGACCTTCTCGGCGAGCACGTCGAAGACCGACGCGTCGGCGATCACCCGCTGCACCGAGATGCAGGACTGGCCGCCCTGGTAGTTGGCGAAGGTGGCGATCCGGGTGGCGGCCCACTCCAGGTCCTCCTCGGAGGACCAGTCGGCGAGCACCACGGCCGCGGCGTTGCCGCCCAGTTCCAGGGTGGTGTGCTTGCGCGGCACCGAGTCCATGATCTGGTAGCCGACCTTGTCGGATCCCGTGAAGGAGATCACCGGCAGGCGCTTGTCCTGCACGAGCGCCGGCATCCGGTCGTTGGGGACCGGCAGGACGCTCCAGGAGCCGGCCGGCAGGCCGGTCTCGGCGAGGATCTCGCCCAGCACCAGCGCCGACAGCGGGGTGGCCGGGGCGGGCTTGAGGATGATCGGCGCGCCGACCGCGATCGCCGGGGCGACCTTGTGGGCGACGAGGTTCAGCGGGAAGTTGAAGGGCGCGATGCCCAGCACCGCACCGCGCGGGAAGCGCCGGGTCAGCGCGAGGCGGCCGACGCCGCCGGCGTCGGTGTCCAGGCGCTGCGCCTCGCCGCTGTTGAAGCGGCGGGCCTCCTCGGCGGCCCAGCGGAAGACCGACACGGCCCGGCCGACCTCGCCGCGCGCCCACTTGATCGGCTTGCCGTTCTCGGCGGTGATCAGCCGGGCGATCTCCTCGGTGCGCTCCGCGAGCCGCTTGGCGACGAGGTCGAGCGCGGCGGACCGCACGTGGGCCGGGGTCGCGGCGAACTCGGCCTGCACGGCCTCGGCGGCCGCGACAGCCTCTTCGACCTGGGCCTCGGTGGGAACGCTGACCGTGCCGACGACCCGGCCGTCCCACGAGTTGGTGACGTCGAAGCTGTCCTCGCCGGTCGCCTTGCGGCCGGCGAGCCAGAATGCGGTGGGGGTGCTCACAGCGGCCCGGCCCTTCCGATGGGGTGGTGATCGATCACGTCCGACCACGGTAGGCCGCGCCGGGGGCGCGGGCGTTTGTCCACGGTGGAGTGCCGCATGTGTCGGACACTCCGTTGTGTCAGGCGTCGGGCGGCAGCGCCTTCATCGCCAGCCACAGCTCCATCCGGACGTCCGGATCGTCCAGCGAGCGGCCGAGGATCTCCTCCACCCGGCGCAGCCGGTAGCGCAGGGTGTGCCGGTGGACGCCGAGGTCGGAGGCGGCCGCGTCCCACTGGCCGTGCCGGGAGAGCCACGCCTGCAGGGAGCGGACGAGATCGCCCCTGCT
The DNA here is from genome assembly GCF_040636125.1 of Streptomyces sp. NPDC006733. Classification (NCBI taxonomy): domain Bacteria; kingdom Bacillati; phylum Actinomycetota; class Actinomycetes; order Kitasatosporales; family Streptomycetaceae; genus Streptomyces; species Streptomyces sp. NPDC006733. The sequence continues at coordinate 48,705 of NZ_JBEYJD010000018.1, forward strand.
GGTCGCGTCGTGCTCGCGCAGCGGGCGCAGCAGCCCCTCGGCGAACGCCCGGACGGCGTCGTCGCCGAGCAGCGGGAGAACCGATCCTGCACCGACCTCGCCGTGCTCGACGAGGTTGCGGCCGCGGCGCAGCGCGACGGCCAGCGCCCGCTCCGCCTGCCGCTCGGCGTCCGGCAGCTCCGCCACCGGGACCGCTGCGGAGAGCCCCGCGGCCAGCGCGTCCTCGGACTCCGCGAAGTCGGTGCAGGCCTTGAGCACGGCCGAGTCCTCGGCGGCGAGCACCAGCAGCCGCGGGCCCTCGCGTACGGCGATGACCGGCTCGCCCGACCGGGCGCCGGCCGCCTCGGCCCGCTCGGCCAGCAGCGCCACGGAATCCAGGACCGCCACCGGGCGGCCGGTGCGGACCGTCCTGGCGTCCCCCGCCGCCCGGGAGGCCGCGGAGGAGGCGGCCTGGGCGGCCTTCGGCGCCTTGGCGGGGGGTTCGGCGGGCTCCACCACGAGCAGCCGTACCTGCCCGCTCAGCAGGTCGCCGTAGAGCCGGCCCGCGACGGTGCGCGCGTGCTCGCTCTCCCCCGCCAGCAGCATCCGCAGCACCGCGGCCGCCAGCCGCTGCTCGGTGTCCTGCAGCGCCCTCGACTGCTCCAGCGAGAGCGTCAGCAGGGCGACGGCGGCGTGCACGACGTAGCGGGCCGGGGTGTCGAGGCGCTCCTCGGTGCCGACGGCGAGGTAGCCGCGCGCCCGGCGGGCGGTGCCCAGCGACTGCAGTTCGACCCGGTCCTCGGTGCCCGCGGGACCCGCCACGGCCGCGCTGGCGGGCGCCGGCTTGTCCCGCAGCCGGTCGATCTCGCCGGCCAGCCGGGCGGCGCGGCGGCCCGCCCACTCGGGGGCGGCGGCCAGCACCGCGCCGGAGGCGTCGTAGAGCGCGGCCCAGCCGTTGAGGTGGTGCGCGAGCCGGCCGAGCAGCGCGGAGGTGCCGTCCGGGGCGAGGGCCGCGCGGGTCAGGTCGCGCTGGGCCTCGAACCCGGCGGTGACGGCCTGGTACTGGTCGGCCGCGACCGCCGCCGACACGGCCTTGCTGATCGCGATGAACGGGGTGCGGCGCGGCACTTCGAGCAGCGGCAGGTCCAGCTCCGCCGCCGCGTCCACCAGCGCGGGCGGCACCGTGTCGTGCCCCACGCCGACGCCGAAGCCGAGCCCGACCACTCCGGCGTCCGCCAGCCGCCGTACATAGGAGCGCAGGCTCCCCGGATCGTCGACGGCCAGTTTGAGGCCGGTGGTGAGCAGCAGCTCGCCGCCCTCCAGGTACGGTCCCGGGTCGTCCAGCTCGCTGGTGTGCACCCAGCGCACGGCGGCGTCCAGGTGGCCGCCGCCGGCGAGGACCGCGAGCTTGAGCGCCGAGTGGTGGACGAGAGAGGCGAGGGTGAGGGGCATGACGCGCTGACGCCTCCGGCGAGGTTTTTGGCCGACCGGTAGGGGTCGCCGGTTCCGATTCTGCCTCACCGTCCAGATTCCGGCACCGGACGTCCGATAACAGGCGCCATACGTCCCGCTTCGGTCATCCGGTGTCAGGAGCGGAGATCGACCAGTATCGGCGGGGCGTGCTCGCCGTCGGTGGCGGTGAGCGAGAGCACGGCGTGCCCGGCCGGCACCGAATGGGCCAGCTCGGACGCGGACCAGCGCTCCCGCTCGACGCTGCGGACGGTGACCGACTCGGTGGTGACCGCCTCCCCGGTGAACAGCCGCCGCACCCCCCGGTTGAGCCGGCGCAGCGTGCCGCCGGACTGGTCGGGCGTGCGCGTCACGTCCCGCGTCTCCACCCACGTGGTGCCCCACGCCTCCGCGAACCGCTTCCCGTCCCAGGTGGTGATCCCCGACAGCGCCATCCGGCAGCCGACCGCGCCGAGCAGCGGGGTGCGCAGCGCCTCGGGCACGTCGTCGAGCGTGCGCAGCGCCAGCACCGCCCCGGCGTTGGCGGACCGCAGCCGCTGCAGCCCGCGCACCGACTCGCCGGTGATGGTGTGCGCCGCGTCGTCCAGGACCAGGCAGGCGAAGAGCGACCGGTCGCGGCGGCCGGTGACCGCCGCGGTGAACTGCGCCAGCACCAGCCGGGCGAGGATCCGCGACGCCTCGGTGTGGCCGCGCTCCGGCAGGTCGATGCGGACCCGCAGCGGGTGCTCCAGGGTGTGCATGGAGAACGGCCGGGTCCGGCCGGTGACGTCGAAGAAGCCCGCGAAGGCGGGCCGGTCGAGCAGGGCGATCCGGTCGGCGAGCAGCGTGCCGATGTCGTCGGCCCGCCCCGCCTGCCGCTGCCGGGCCTCCAGCTCACGGACCGGTCCCGGCTCCCCCGCCAGGTCCAGCGCGCCGCGCAGCGCGGCGAAGGCGTGCGGGATGCCGTCGAGCAGCTCGCGCAGCTCGGTGACGGCGGGGAACCGGCCGTGGGCGGCCCGGTAGGGGCCGAGCAGTTGGGAGAGCGCGGTGGCGGCCCGCCGGATGTCGGCCTCGTGCGTGGGGCCGTCGTCGATGAGCGCCTCGGCGAGGGTGCTGCCCGCCGCGTCCGGGTCGGGGCTGCCGCCGTACAGGTCCAGGTCGTAGCGCGAGGAGGGGTCGCCGAGCGAGATCACGACGTCGAACGCGTCCGCCGGTCCCAGGTCGCTGCCCGCGGAGGCCACGGCGATGACGGCGGCGGCGCCGGACAGCGCCCGCAGGCACAGCGACTCCACGACCGGCCGGACCAGCTGCCGGGTCTTGCCCGAGCCGGGCGGGCCGACCGCGACCAGCCCGGTGCCGAGCAGCGACGGATCGAGCGCGATCCCGGCACCCCGGTGCTGGTACGGGTTGCGGATCTCGTCCGGCGCCTGGCCGATCCGCACCTGGCCGCCGAGCAGATCGTGCCGCGCCGAGCGGAACGGCAGGTCGCGCGCGCCGGAGGGGTGCAGGCACGCCGCGGCGCCCTGCCGCAGCACGGTGTCGACGAAGGCGTCGAGCTGCCGCGGCTCCGCCCGCGCCACCGTCCAGGCGCGCTGGATCCGGGTGTAGTCCACGTCGTTCATCCGCCCGCCGCGGATCTCGCCCGCGAGCCGGTCCGCCACCGCGTGCTGCCCGGCGGCCCGCAGCTCGGGCCACTGGACGGGGTCCTCCTCGACGGGCTGCCCGTCGGGCCGTGCCCCCGGGTGCGCCGGCTCGTCCCACAGCTTGCCGAGGGCGGGGGCGGCGTACCGGCGCCACACCTGCGGCCAGTGGCCGGCCCGGCCGAAGACGTAGGCCAGCAGGCAGACCCAGATCAGGTAGTAGGTGTTGGAGGCGACGGTGTAGGCGACGCGGTCGCCCGTGTAGGCCCAGCTGTCCGGGATGAGCCAGAACATCGGCTTGAGCCAGAGGCTGCCGAAGTAGTTCCACAGCAGCGACCACACCAGCAGCCCGCACAGCAGCGACAGCAGCGCGCCGCCGATCAGCCGCCGGCCGGCGAGCCGTCCCGGGTCCTCCGGCGGCCGCGGGACGTGCCCGTAGGCGAAGATGCCCGGGGCGTCGTGGTGCCGCGGTGCGCGCAGCCAGGTCTCCAGCGCGGACACCGGCGGCGCCTGCGGCATCGGCGGCGGTCCGGCCGGTCTCGGCACCGGGGTCGCGGGCGCGGCCTTCCGGTATCCCTGCGTACCCTCGATATCCACTACCGGCCGCCCCTCAGCCTCGTCGCCAGCGACGGAACTCAATGTAGTGGAGCGGACACCGGTCCATAAGGATCATGGCGCTTCGCGAGGCGCAGGTGCCGAAATCGCCCGCCGGGACTACGGTCTGCCGGGAAGCGGACTGTCCGCCGTGTCGAACGGCCACCCGCCACCGCGCCCAATCGGCGTAAGCGGCTCCGCACGGCCCCCGCTTAGCCTGCGGGAAAAGCCCGTGGACATATAAGAGGAGTACGCCCGCCATGACCGAACTGTCCCAGGAGCGCCGGCTCGTCACCTCGATCCCCGGACCGAAGTCGCAGGAGCTGATGGCCCGCAAGGTCGCGGCCGTCCCCAGCGGCATCGGCGTCACCCTTCCCGTCTTCGTGACGCGCGCCGGCGGCGGCGTGCTCGAGGACGTGGACGGCAACTCGCTCATCGACTTCGGCTCCGGCATCGCGGTGACCTCGGTCGGCAACAGCGCCGAGGCCGTGGTGCGGCGGGCCACCGCGCAGCTCGCGGACTTCACCCACACCTGTTTCATGGTGACCCCGTACGAGGGGTACGTCGAGGTCGCCGAGCAGCTCAACGAGCTGACCCCCGGCGACCACGAGAAGCGCACCGCGCTGTTCAACTCCGGCGCCGAGGCCGTCGAGAACGCGGTGAAGATCGCCCGCTCGTACACCAAGCGCACCGCGGTCGTCGTCTTCGACCACGGCTACCACGGCCGCACCAACCTGACGATGGCGCTCACCGCCAAGAACATGCCGTACAAGGAGGGCTTCGGGCCGTTCGCGCCCGAGGTCTACCGCGTCCCGCTCGCCTACGGCTACCGCTGGCTGACCGGTGAGGAGAACTGCGCCGAGGAGGCCGCGGCCCAGGCGATCGACATGATCTCAAAGCAGGTCGGCGCCGAGAACGTGGCCGCGATCGTGATCGAGCCGATCGCGGGCGAGGGCGGCTTCATCGAGCCGGCCAAGGGCTTCCTGCCGAGGATCGCCGAGTTCGCGAAGGCGAACGGCATCGTCTTCGTCGCGGACGAGATCCAGACCGGCTTCTGCCGCACCGGCCAGTGGTTCGCGTGTGAGGACGAGGGCGTCGTCCCCGACCTGATCACCACCGCCAAGGGCATCGCGGGCGGCCTGCCGCTCGCCGCCGTCACGGGCCGCGCCGAGATCATGGACGCCGCGCACGCGGGCGGCCTCGGCGGCACCTACGGCGGCAACCCGGTGGCCTGCGCCGCGGCGCTCGGCGCGATCGAGACCATGAAGGAGCTCGACCTCAACGCGAAGGCACGGCGCATCGAGGAGGTCATGAAGGGCCGCCTGCGCACGATGCAGGAGAAGTTCCCCGTGATCGGCGAGGTCCGCGGGCGCGGCGGCATGATCGCCGTCGAGCTCGTCGAGCCGGGCACCAAGAACCCGAACGCCGCGGCGACCGCCGCGCTGGCGAAGGCCTGCCACGCCGAAGGACTGGTCGTGCTGACCTGCGGCACCTACGGCAACGTGCTGCGTTTCCTGCCGCCGCTGGTCATCGGCGAGGATCTTCTCAACGAGGGCCTCGACATCATCGAGGAGGCCCTCACCCGGGTGTGACTCCCGGTGTAACTCTGGGTAAGGGGGCGGCATCGGTGAAGAAGGTGTGCGGGCCTGATGGCGGAGGGGTAATCGCTCTCCCGGGAGCGTCGTCGGTGACGTACGGTTTCGGCAGATACACCGCACCACCCCGCTCGTGGGAGACCACGGGCGACACCGCGTCGGCGACCCCCCATTGCCGGCACAGCAGTGCCCTCGCGCACAACAGCGTCGAAACCTCGCGTTTCGGCACTCTTCGCCGATCCATCGACCGTTCGTCCCAAACCCCCCGGGACGAACGGCACGGAGATCGCCCTGGCCGCCTCGGAACTCTCCCCCCTGTTCCGGGGCGGCCGATTTTTGCCCTGAACCCGTTCCTGACCGCCGTGGTCGCCGGCCTGCTGCTCTTCGCCCTGGTCACCTGGCAGGTCGTCGCCAAGGGCCCGCTGGTCGACGCGGACTGGTGGCTGCTGCGCCGCGTCCAGCACGCCGCCGGACGGTATCCGGGCCTGCGCGGCGTCGGGCAGTTCTTCTGCGACCTCGGCAACGCGCAGATCGCCGTGCCGCTCCTCGCGGCCGCCATCGGCGGCGTCGCGTGGCACGGGCGACGGGCCGGAGCGGCCCGGTGGTGGGCGCGCCCGCTGGCCGCGGCGCTGGCCATGGTCGCCGTCCCGCTGCTGGTGAACATCGTCAAGACGGCCGTCGCCCGCCCCTCCCCCGGCCACCGCCGCCTCGGCCCCGGCTCCTACCCCGGCTTCTTCCCGTCCGGGCACACGGCGTCGGCGTCGGTCGCCATCGGCGCCGCCGCCCTCCTCGTGCTCCCCCTGCTGGGCGGCGCCGCGCTCCGCAGGCTGCTGGCCGCCGGCGTCCTGCTGGTACTGGCGGCCGTCGGGGTGTCGCTGGTGTGGTGCGGGTACCACTGGCCGCTGGACGTCCTGGGCAGCTGGTGCCTGAGTACCGCGCTGCTGGCGGGGGTGGCCATGACGCCGGCGGCCGGGCCCGCCGGCGGCGGCGCCGGGCAGGCCCGGGATACGGACCTGCCCGGCGCGGCCGGTGACGGGGTCAGCTGTTCGTCGGGAAGCCCAGGTTGATGCCGCCGTGGCTGGGGTCCAGCCAGCGCTGCGTCACCGCCTTGCCGCGGGTGAAGAACTTCACGCCGTCCTCGCCGTAGGCGTGCGTGTCGCCGAAGAGCGAGCTCTTCCAGCCGCCGAACGAGTAGTAGGCGACGGGGACCGGGATCGGGACGTTGATGCCGACCATGCCGACCTCGACCTCGTACTGGAAGCGGCGGGCCGCGCCCCCGTCGTTGGTGAAGATCGCGGTGCCGTTGCCGTACGGGCTGTTGTTGATGAGCTCCAGGCCCGCGTCGTACGAGTCGACCCGCACCACGGAGAGCACCGGGCCGAAGATTTCGTCGTCGTACACGGACATGCCCGGCGTGACGTTGTCGAAGATCGTCGGACCGAGCCAGAAGCCGTCGGCGGTGCCCTCGCCCGAGATCGGGTGCTTGCGGCCGTCGACGGTGAGGGTGGCGCCGTCGGCGACCCCCGCGTCGAGGTACGAGGTGACCTTGTCGCGGTGCACGCCGGTGACCAGCGGTCCCATCTCGGAGTCGCCATTGCAGCCGGGGCCGACCTTCAGGCCGGCGATGCGCTCCTTGATCTTCTCGACGAGCTCGTCACCGACCGGGTCGACCGCGACGAGGACGGAGATGGCCATGCAGCGCTCACCGGCCGCGCCGAAGCCGGCGTTGACGGCGGCGTCGGCCGCGAGGTCGAGGTCCGCGTCCGGCAGCACGAGCATGTGGTTCTTGGCGCCGCCGAGCGCCTGGACGCGCTTGCCGTACCGGGTGCCGGTCTCGTAGACGTAGCGGGCGATCGGCGTGGAGCCGACGAAGGAGACGGCCTTGACGTCCGGGTGCTCCAGGAGGCGGTCGACGGAGACCTTGTCGCCGTGCACGACGTTGAAGACGCCGTCCGGCAGACCGGCCTCCTTCCACAGCTCCGCGATGAAGTTCGCGGCCGACGGGTCCTTCTCCGAGGGCTTGAGGACCACCGTGTTGCCCGCGGCGATGGCGATGGGGAAGAACCACATCGGCACCATGGCCGGGAAGTTGAACGGGGAGATGATCGCCACCGGGCCGAGCGGCTGGCGGATGGAGTAGACGTCGACGCCGGTGGAGGCCTGCTCGGTGAAGCCGCCCTTCGTCAGCTGCGGGATGCCGCACGCGTACTCGACGACCTCGATGCCGCGGGCGATCTCGCCGAGCGCGTCCGAGTGCACTTTGCCGTGCTCGGAGACGATGATCGAGGCCAGCTCGTCGCGGCGGGAGTTGAGCAGCTCGCGGAAGGCGAAGAGCACCTGGCTGCGCTTGGCGACCGAGGCGCCGCGCCAGCCGGCGAACGCCTCGACGGCGGCGCTGACGGCCTGGTCGACCTCGCGGATCGACGCGAAGTCCACCTGTCCGGTGACCGCCCCGGTGGCCGGGTCGTACACATCGCCGCGCCGCTCCGCGGTTCCGGTCCATGCCTGGCCGGCGATCCAGTGGGTGATGTTCTTGGTGGACACGGGGGGGACCCTTCTCTCGTAAGCCTTCCGCCAGTCTCGCGAGGGCGTGGCGGCGGGTACAAGCGACAAGGTGTCGGCGGCGCGTCGCGGAGCCTTACAGACCGTCGGCCAACCCGGTTCCGCCGTTGCCCGCGAGGCGCGCGACGGCCTCGTGCATGGCCAGCTCCAGGATCACCGGATCGGTGAGGTGCCCGGTGCCGTCCGGCGGCACGAGCCAGCGGACGCCGCCGGTGGCGCGGCCGGGGTAGGGGACGACGATCCAGGTGCCGCGGCCCGCGCCGCGCACCCCGGTGGCGATCCAGCGGGCCGCCGTCCCCGGGGGGACGAAGAAGCCCATCCGGGAGTCCCCGAAGTCGGACAGGACCGGCCCCGGGCGGTCCACCAGCCGGTTGAGCACGTCCAGGGTCGGGTACCCCAGCTCCCCCGTCAGGATCAGGACGTCCCAGAGCCTGCCGGCGGGCAGCAACGTCACCCCGAGGGGGCTGCGTTCCCAGTCCCACCGGCAGCCCTCGGGATCGGGTGCCGCGGACACCAGCCACTCGACCGCACTCTTCGCACCGGCGCCACCCATGCCGGTTCCTCCGTTCCGTGAATCCGATGGTGCTGACACGGAAGAGAGGGCCGGGCGGGCGAATCATTACGCGGGTTCTGCTACTGATTGGTAGTGAGGCGGCTCACGGCCTGCCGGCGGAGGTGCGCCCGGGGGGCGCGCGGCGCACACGGCGAGTACTCCGGGCGCACCCCCGAGGAGCGCGGCGGGCCCGGCAGGCCCTCGGCCGGGACGTCGCGATCCCTAGCTGTCGAAGCCCAGGCCCGCCTTGTCCATCGCCTTCAGCCACAGGTTGCGCCGGCCGCCGTTGCGGTCCGCGCGGTCCAGGGACCACTTGGTGAGGCCGATCCCGACCGAGGTGAACGGTTCCGGCGGGAACGGCATCGGCTTGCTGCGGACCATCTTCAGCTCGGTGCGCTCGGTGCGCTCACCGGAGAGCAGGTCGAGCATGACGTCCGCGCCGAACCGGGTGGCCCCGACGCCGAGGCCGGTGTATCCCGCCGCGTAGGACACCTTTCCGCCGTGGGCGGTTCCGAAGAACGCCGAGAACCGCGAGCAGGTGTCGATCGCGCCGCCCCAGGTGTGGGTGAAGCGCACGCCCTCCAACTGCGGGAAGCAGCGGAAGAAATGCCGCGCGAGCTTGAGGTTGGTCTCCGGGCGCTGGTCGCGCTCGGCCGCGACCCGGCCGCCGTAGGGGTAGATCGCGTCGTAGCCGCCCCACAGGATCCGGTTGTCGGCGGAGAGCCGGAAGTAGTGGAACTGGTTGGCGCTGTCGCCCAGTCCCTGCCGGTTCCGCCAGCCCACGGACGCGAGCTGCTCCGCGCTGAGCGGCTCCGTCATCAGCGCGTAGTCGTACACCGGGACGATGTACGGGCGCACCCGCTTGACCAGCGAAGGAAAGACGTTGGTGCCGAGGGCGACCTGCCGGGCGAAGACCCGGCCGTACGGGGTGCGCACCGCCATGCCGGCGCCGTTCGCGGCGAGCCCGGTGGCGCGGGTGTGCTCGTGGATGCGGACGCCGAGGGAGAGGCAGGCGCGCTTGAGCCCCCAGGCGAGCTTGGCCGGGTGCACCATCGCGACGCCGGTGCGGTCCCACAGCCCGCCGAGGAACGTCGGCGAGTCGACCTCCGCGCGGACCTGGTCGCGGTCGAGCACGTCGAGGGCGACGCCGTGCTCCTTCGCCTGCGCCGCGGCCTCGTGCAACTCCTCCAGCTGGTGCGGCTCGGTGGCCACGTCGATCTCACCGGTGCGCTCGAACTCGCAGTCCAGGGAGTAGCGGGCGACCGCCGCCTCGATCGCGTCGAGGTTGCGGTGGCCCAGCTCCTCCAGCCGCGCGAACTCGTCGGGCCAGCGGGTGAGGCCGTTGGACAGCCCGTGGGTGAGGCTGGCGGCGCAGAAGCCGCCGTTGCGCCCGGAGGCGGCCCAGCCGATCTCGTTGCCCTCGATCAGGACGACGTCGCGCGCGGGGTCGCGCTCCTTGGCGAGCAGCGCGGTCCACAGCCCGGAGTAGCCGCCGCCGACCACCAGCAGGTCGCAGTGCTCGTCGCCGGTGAGCGCGGCGAGCGGCTGCGGCCGGCCGGGATCCTCCAGCCAGAAGGGTGTCGGCCGCGCGTCTGCGAGCGAACGGGCTGGGTCCATCTGTTCTCACACCTTTTGGTGATCGGGTCGGTTCGGGTCGAACGGGGGTGTTAGACGCGGGCCTTGCGCCGGCCGCTGAGCAGCTGCCCGGCGACGACGACGAGGACCGCGATCACGAACATCGCGGTGCCGATCACGTTGATCTGCACCGGGGTGCCGCGCTGCGCCGAGCCCCAGACGAACATCGGGAACGTCACCGTCGAGCCGGCGTTGAAGTTCGTGATGATGAAGTCGTCGAAGGACAGGGCGAAGGAGAGCAGCGCGCCGGAGGCGATGCCGGGCGCCGCCAGCGGGAGGGTGACCCGCAGGAACGTCTGCAGCGGGGAGGCGTAGAGGTCCTGCGCGGCCTGCTCCAGGCGGGGGTCCATGCTCATCACGCGGGCCTTGACCGCGGTGACGACGAAGCTCAGGCAGAACATGATGTGCGCGATGAGGATGGTCCAGAAGCCGAACGGGACGCGCATGTTGAGGAAGAGCGTCCCCAGCGAGGCGGCCATCACGACCTCGGGCATCGCCATCGGCAGGAAGATCAGCATGTTGGTCGTGCCGCGCGCCTTGAAGCGGTAGCGGGCGAGCGCGAAGGCGATCATCGTGCCCAGCACCGTCGCGCCGATGGTGGCGTAGAGCGCGATCTGCAGGCTGAGGCCGAGCGAGCCGCACAGGTCGGCGACGTCGCAGGGGTGCTGCCAGGCGTCGGTGGAGAAGCGCGTCCACTCGTAGTTGTAGCGCCCGTTCGGCTTGTTGAACGAGAACACCATGACGACGAGGTTCGGCAGGATCAGGTACGCGAGGCAGAGCACGCCCGCGAAGACCACCAGGTTCTTCCGTATCCAGCGCATCAGACCAGCTCCTCCGTTCCGGCCTTGCGGATGTAGAACATGACCATCGCGAGGATCACCGCCATGAGGATGAAGGACAGGGCGGCGGCCGTCGGGTAGTCGAGCACGCGCAGGAACTGGGACTGGATGACGTTGCCGATCATCTTCTGGTTGGTGGTGCCCAGCAGTTCGGCGTTGATGTAGTCGCCGGTGGCCGGGATGAAGGTGAGCAGGGTGCCCGCGACGACGCCCGGCATGGAGAGCGGGAACGTCACCTTGCGGAAGACGGTGAAGGGCTTGGCGTACAGGTCGCCCGCCGCCTCGTGCAGCCTGCCGTCGATGCGCTCCAGCGAGGTGTAGAGCGGCAGGATCATGAAGGGCAGGAAGTTGTACGTCAGACCGCAGATCACCGCGAGCGGCGTGGCCAGCACGCGCTCGCCCGCGGTGATGCCGAGCGACGACGTCAGGTCCAGCACGTGCAGGGTGTTGAGCGTCTTCACCACGAATCCGCCGTCGGCCAGGATCGTCTCCCAGGCCAGGGTGCGGATCAGGAAGCTGGTGAAGAAGGGCGCGATGACCAGGATCAGGATGAGGTTGCGCCAGCGGCCGGCCCGGAAGGCGATGGTGTAGGCGAGCGGGTAGCCGATCGCCAGGCAGAGCACGGTCGCGATCGCCGAGTACTCGAACGAGCGCAGGAACTGCGGGTAGTACTCGGTCAGCGCGTCCCAGTAGGTCGCGAAGTGCCAGGTGACCTTGAAGCCCGCCTCCAGCGAGCCGGTCTGCACGGACGTGGACGCCTGGTAGACCATCGGCGCCACGAAGAACACCAGCAGCCAGGCGATGCCCGGCAGCAGCAGCAGGTACGGCACCCGGCCCTTGCGCCGGGCGGCCTTGCGCATCCCGGCCGGGACCGGGGCCTCCGGCACGGTGGGCGGTCGTTCGGTGACGGTGCTCATGCGGACTCCACCTCCTGCACGCCGGCGTCGATGTCCTGCGCCGCGTCCAGGCCGAAGGTGTGCGCCGGGTTCCAGTGCAGGACGACGGAGGCGCCGGGCACCAGCCGCGGGTCGCGGTCGACGTTCTGCACGAAGACCTCCAGCTCCGGGCAGACCGGGCTGTCGACCACGAACTGGGTGGAGACGCCGATGAAGCTGGAGTCCACGATGCGTCCCGGTATCCGGTTGCGGCCCTCGGCGATCGCGTCCTCGTCGTCGCGGTGCGCGACGGAGATCTTCTCGGGGCGCACCCCGGCCAGCACCCGGCCGCCCACGGCCGTCTTCGCCGAACATCGCGCGCTGGGCAGCGCCAGCTTCTGGCCGCCCGCGACGAGCAGCAGGTCGTCGCCCGCGGTGCCGGTGACCTCGGCCTCGATGAGGTTGGAGGTGCCGAGGAAGTTGGCGACGAAGGTCGATCCCGGGTTCTCGTACAGGTCGGCGGGGGCGCCGAGCTGCTCGACCCGCCCGCCGTTCATCACCGCGACGGTGTCGGCCATGGTCATGGCCTCCTCCTGGTCGTGGGTGACGTGCACGAAGGTGATGCCGACCTCGGTCTGGATGCGCTTGAGCTCCAGCTGCATCTGGCGGCGCAGCTTGAGGTCCAGGGCGCCGAGCGGCTCGTCGAGCAGCAGCACCTTGGGGTGGTTGATGAGCGCGCGGGCGACGGCGACGCGCTGCTGCTGGCCGCCGGAGAGCTGGTGCGGCTTGCGGCGGGCCATCGTCCCCAGCTCGACGAGCTCCAGCATCTCCTCGACCTGCTTCTTCACCGACTTGATGCCGCGCCGGCGCAGGCCGAAGGCGACGTTCTCGTAGATGTCGAGGTGCGGGAAGAGCGCGTAGTTCTGGAAGACGGTGTTGACGGGACGCTTGTACGGCGGCAGCGCCGTGACGTCCTCGCCGGCCAGCGAGACGGTGCCGGAGGTGGGGTCCTCCAGGCCCGCGATCATCCGCAGGGTGGTGGTCTTGCCGCAGCCCGAGGCGCCGAGCAGGGCGAAGAAGGAGCCCTGCGGGATGGTGAGGTCGAGCGGGTGGACGGCCGTGAAGGAGCCGTACCGCTTGCTGATCCCGGAGAGGATGACCTCGCCGCCGGAGGAGTCGTGTGTCATGGGGTCGCTTCCCGTAAGTCGTCAGTCGTCGTTCGCGCTCAGGCGCCGATGAGTTTGGAGAACTTCTGCTCGTACGCGGTCTCCTCGGCGGAGGACAGGGAGCGGAAGGAGTGGGTCTTCGCGGCCATCGCCGCGTCGGGGATGATCAGCGTGTTGTTCGCGAGCTCCGGGTCGATCTTCGCCAGCTCCTCGCGGACCCCCGCGACGGGGCAGACGTAGTTGATGTAGGCGGAGAGCTGGGCCGCGACCGGCGGCTCGTAGAAGTAGTCGATGAGGTGTTCGGCGTTCTTCTTGTGCCGCGCCTTGTTCGGCACCAGCAGGTTGTCGGTCGACGAGATGTACCCGGCGTCCGGGAAGACGTACTCGATGTCGGGGTTGTCGGCCTTGAGCTGGACGAGGTCGCCCGCCCAGGCCAGGCAGGCCGCCATGTCGCCCTTGCTGAGGTCGGCGGTGTAGTCGTTGCCGGTGAAGCGGCGGATCTGCTGGGAGTCGACGGCCTTCTGGACGCGGGCGATCGCGGCGTCGAAGTCGTCGCCGGTGAACGACTCGGGCTTCTTGCCGAGGTCGAGCAGCGTCATGCCGATCGTGTCGCGCATCTCGGAGAGCATCCCGACCCGGCCCTTGAGCGACTTGTCGTCGAGCAGCTGCGAGACCGAGGTGATCGTCCGGCCGCCGGTCGCCTTCTTGTTGTAGGCGATGACCGTCGCGATGCCCTGCCAGGGGTAGGAGTACGCGCGGCCCGGGTCCCAGTCGGGGCTGCGGAAGCGCTGCTCCAGGTTGGCGTACGCGTGCGGCAGGTTCGACGGGTCGAGCTTCTGCACCCAGCCCAGCCGGATCAGCCGGCCGGCCAGCCAGTCGGTGAGCACCATCAGGTCGCGGCCGGTGTCCTGGCCCGCGGCGAGCTGCGGCTTGACCTTGCCGAAGAACTCAACGTTGTCGTTGATGTCCTCGGTGTACTTCACGGAGATGCCGGTGCGCTTCGTGAACGCGTCGAGCGTCGGACGGTGTTTTCCGTCGTCGGTGACGTCGATGTACTCGGTCCAGTTGGAGAAGTTGACCGACTTCTCGGAGCCCGAGTGGTCCGTCGTCGTGGCGGCGGAGTCCTTCTGGCCCCCCGCGGCCGGGATGCCGCAGCCGGCCAGCCCGGTCAGGCCCGCGGTCGCCACGGCGCCCAGTCCCGCCGCGCGCAGCAGCGACCGGCGGGCGAGGGCACCACGCCCGTTGGCCATGCTGCGCCGTATCGCCGCGAGCTGGGGCGGCGAGAGTGTCTCGTACTGCTCCATGCGCTGTGCCCTTTCACGGGTGGCCGCCGGGGACCGCTGCGGTCCTGCCGGGGGGTCGGAGCCGGTTACCGGTCTCCGAAGATCGTGCGGTGCCAGTCCTTGCGGACGATCGCGGTGTTGTCGTACATGACGTGCTTGACCTGCGTGTACTCCTCGAAGGAGTACGCCGACATGTCCTTGCCGAAGCCGGATGCCTGGTACCCGCCGTGCGGCATCTCGCTGAGGATCGGGATGTGGTCGTTGATCCAGACGCAGCCGGCCCGCATCTCGCGGGTGGCCCGCCCGGCGCGGAAGACGTCGCGGGTCCAGGCGGACGCGGCCAGGCCGTACGGGGTGTCGTTGGCGAGCGCCAGGCCCTCGTCGTCGCTGTCGAAGGGCAGTACGACCAGCACCGGGCCGAAGATCTCGGACTGCACGATCTCGCTGTCCTGCGCGGCGCCGGTGATCAGGGTCGGGCGGTAGTACGCGCCCGCCGCCAGCTTGTCGCCGGGGGCCTCGCCGCCGGTGACGACGGTGGCGTACGCGCGGGAGCGCTCCACGATCGCCGCGACGCGGTCCCGCTGCAGGTGCGAGATGAGCGGGCCGAGGTCGGTCGACGGGTCGAACGGGTCGCCGAGCCGGATGCCCGCGAAGAGGTCGGCCACCCCGGCGACGAACGCGTCGTACAGCGGGCGCTGGACGTAGGCGCGGGTGGCGGCGGTGCAGTCCTGGCCGGTGTTGATCAGGGAGCCGGCGACCGCGCCGTGCACGGCCGCTTCCAGGTCCGCGTCGTCGAAGACCACGAAGGGCGCCTTGCCGCCGAGCTCCAGGTGCAGCCGCTTGACGGTGCGGATGGCGATCTCGGCGACGCGCTTGCCGACGCCGGTCGAGCCGGTGAAGGAGGTCATGGCGACGTCCGGGTGGCCGACGAGGTGCTCGCCGGCCTCCTGGCCCGCGCCGCTGACGATGTTGACCACGCCGTCCGGGATCCCGGCCTCGGTGGCGGCGCGGGCGAACATCAGGGAGGTCAGCGGGGTCAGCTCGGCGGGCTTGAGCACGATGGTGTTGCCCGCGGCGATGGCCGGCAGGACCTTCCAGGCCGCCATCTGCAGCGGGTAGTTCCAGGGCGCGATCGAGCCGACGACGCCGACCGGCTCACGGCGGACGTACGAGGTGTGGTCGGCGGAGTACTCCCCCGCCGCCTTGCCCTCCAGGTGGCGGGCGGCCCCCGCGAAGAACGCGGTGTTGTCGACGGTGCCCGGCACGTCGAACCCGGCGCTCAGCCGCAGCGGCTTGCCGCACTGCAGCGACTCGGCGAAGGCCAGGTCGTCCGCCTGCGCGGCCAGCACCTCGGAGAAGCGGTGCATCGCGGTGGAGCGCTCGCCCGGCGTGGCGCCCGACCAGCCCGGCAGGGCGGCCTTCGCGGCGGCGACGGCGGCGTCCACGTCCGCGGCGCCGGCCAGCTCGTACGTGTACACCGTGTCACCGGTCGCCGGGTCGATCACGGCGTGCTGCCGTCCTGAGGTGCCGGGGCGGGAGGTGCCGGCGATGTACTGGGCCCCGTCCGCGAACCGGTCCTCCACGTCGAAACGGTGGTCCATGGTGTCTCCTCGCATCCGCTTGGCGCCGTGGCCGAAGACTGGATTGGTGGCTGATCCTGGCAGAGTAGCCTTGGGCCAACAAGGGATTCCGTTGTTGCCTTTTGGTTACGCGACGAAATCTGTCTTCCGTGATCTGCCACACAGCGGCTTCTCCGGCGTCCCGAGGCACGATGCCGGAGCGCCGCGCGCGGCGGAACCGTCACACCGCAACCGGTGGCGCGGAGAGCTTTACACTCTGCCCCCGGCAGTGGCGTCAGGCCACGCCGGACGCCGACCCGACCGGAGGTCACACCGTGTTTCCCACCGTCGCCCAGGTCCTGGAACTCGACGCGCTGCGCCGCGGCGCGCCGCGGGTGGTGGCGGGCGCCGCCGGGCTGCACCGGCCGGTGCGCTGGGTGCACATCAGCGAGCTGGCGGACATCGCGGGGATGCTGCAGGGCGGCGAACTGGTGCTGACGACCGGCGTCATGCTCCCCGAGGACAAGGAGTCCCTCGCGCAGTACATCGACGCCCTCGCGGACGTCGACGCGGCCGGGCTGGTGGTGGAGCTGGGCCGGCGGTACGCCGACGTGCTGCCGCGCCCCCTGGTGCGGGCCGCCGAGCGGCGCGGGCTGCCGCTGGTGGCGCTGCGCACCGAGGTGCGCTTCGTGAGCGTCACCCAGGCGGTGCACGCCCACGTGGTGGACGCGCAGCTGACCGAGCTGCGCGTCTCGGAGGCCGTGCACCAGACCTTCAACGAACTGTCGGTGGAGGGCGCCGAGGCCGACGAGGTGGTCCGGGAGGTGGCCCGGATGGCGGGCGCGCCGGTCGTGCTGGAGAACCTCTCGCACCAGGTGCTGGCCTTCGACCCGGCCGGCTCCGACCCCGAGGCGCTGCTGGACGGCTGGGAGCGGCGCTCGCGCGGGGTCGCCCCGGCCGGCAGGACCGGGTACGACCGGCGGGCCGGGTGGCTCGTCACCTCGGTCGGGGCGCGCGGCCGCGACTGGGGCCGGCTCGTCCTGGTCGGCGAGCCGGGCCCGCCGCCGCGCACCTCGGGCGAGGGGCATCAGGTCACCACGAACGGCCCGCACCGGCACGCGGTCCTGCTGGAGCGCGGCGCCGCCACGCTGGCCCTCAACCGGCTGCTGGAGCGCGACCGCGAGTCGCTGGAGCGCCAGACCCACCGGACGCTGCTCTCCGGGATCCTCACCCACGCGCTGACCGTCTCCGACGTCGCGCTGCGCGCACGGGCGCTGGGCGTGCCGCTCGAGGGGCGGCGGCTGGTCGGCGTCATGCTGCGGCTGCGCGGCGGGGCCGCGTCGGCGGCGCTGGAGGCGCAGTCCCGGCTGCGGGACTTCACCGAGAACGTGGCGCTCGCGGTGCGCGAGCGCGGGCTGACCGCGCTGACCGGGGCGCTCGACGACGGCGCGGTCGGCGTCCTGGTGTCGCTGGGCCCGCACGACGAGGAGCACCGGGCGCTGGAGGGGTTCGCCGCCGCGCTGGACCGGATCGTCGACCCGGGCAGCGAGGCGCCCGCGTTCGTGATGGCGGCCGGCTCGTCGGTCGGCTCGCTGCGCGACGCCCGGCGCACCCTGCTGGAGGCGGCGCAGGTCGCCGACGCGGCGCTGCACGGTTCACCGGGCGGCACCGAGCGGCGCCGGGCCGGGACGTACTACCGGCTGCCCGACGTGCGGCTGCGCGGGCTGCTGCACCTGCTGCGCGACGACGCGCGGCTGCAGACCTATGTCGAGCGCGAGCTGGGCCCGCTGCTCGCCCACGACGCGGAGCACGGCTCCGACCTGGTCCGCATCCTCACCGTCTACCTGGACAACGGCCGCAACAAGTCGGCGGCGGCCGACGCCGCGCACCTGTCCCGTCCCTCGTTCTACGACCGGCTGCACCGGGTGGAGCGGATCCTGGGCGTCGATCTGGACCAGGTGGAGTCGTGCCTGTCCCTGCACGTGGCGCTGCTGGCGCTGGAGGCGGTACGGCGCTGACGCCCTAGTCGGCGGGAACGGGGACCGGCAGGTCCCAGTACGCGTAGTCGTAGGAGTCGCCCGGGGACACGTCGACCTCGACGGAGTCCGTGGAGGGGTCGGGGACGACGACGATGAAGTCCAGCGAGCGTTCGGCGCCGGGGGCGAGCTGGCCGCTGAAGCCGTCCTGGCCCGAGATGTCCTTGAGCGGGTTGTCCCCCGCCTCGTCCGCGTACGCCGACACGTCCGCGTAGTCCAGGTTCTCGGTCCTGCTGCCGGTGTTCTTCAGCGTGACGGTGAACTTCATCGCGCTGTCGGAGCCCTCGGTGCTCTTGGGGGCCTGCGCCGGTCCGGGGTCCCGCACGTCGGCGACCGTGACCTGCAGCCCGCCGTCGTACTTCGCGGTCTCGCCGACGGACAGCGGCGAGCCGTACCGGCCCTGGTCGGGTACGCGCATCCCGTCGCCCTCGTCCAGCCAGCCGTTCCCCACGGACACGCCTATGACGACCAGCATCGCGGCGGACAGCACGGTCGCCACGACGCCGAGGATCAGCCCGGCCAGCGCCTGCCCGGGGTTGGTGGACTCCCCGCGCTTGGCGATCCGCCGGCCGACGATGCCGAAGACGATCGCGGCGATCCCCAGCGGGACCCCGAGGACCGCGAAGAAGCACATGACCGACAGCACCGCGCCGACGATGCCCAGCACGAGCGCGGTGAGGCCGTAGCCGTTGCGCGGGCTGGGCGTCCAGCCCCCGTACGGGCCCATCGGGTAGCCGGGGTAGCCCGGGTACCCGCCGCCCGCGCCCGGGAACTGCTCGTACGGCGGGGGCGGATACGCACCACCGGGCGGGGGCGGGTAGGGGCCGCCCGGGGGCGGGCCCTGGTGGCCGTAGAGGAAGCCGTCCGCGTACCGGTCCGTGCCCGGCGCGAGCGGTGGGAGGGGCGGGTCGGTGTCCGCCCCGTCCGACGTTCCCGCTGCCGGCCCGGCCTGCGGCGGGACGTCCGCGGGCGGGGCCCACGGGTTGTGGGGCACGGGGCTGTCGGGCTGGTCGGACATTGCGGCCTTCCTCTGACTACGTCCGGCAATGCTATGGCCTGCGTACGGCAGGGGAAGGCCCTCGCACGGCATGGGTGCCCTCTACGATGGCACCACCGCTGACTTGCTGGAGGATCCGCATGACCGACACCGCAACCGGACGTGTACCCGGCCTCGACACCTTCATCGCCGGGCTGCCCAAGGCCGAGCTGCATGTCCACCATGTCGGGTCCGCGTCACCGAGGATCGTCGCGGAGCTGGCCGCCCGGCACCGCGACTCCCGGGTGCCCACCGATCCCGTCGAGCTCGCCGAGTACTTCACCTTCCGCGACTTCGCCCACTTCATCCAGGTGTACCTCTCCGTCGTGGACCTGATCCGCGACGCCGAGGACGTACGGCTGCTGACCTTCGAGATCGCCCGCGACATGGCCCGGCAGAACATCCGCTACGCCGAGCTGACCGTCACCCCGTACTCCTCGACCAACCGCGGCATCCCGGACCGCGCCTTCGTCGAGGCGATCGAGGACGCCCGCAAGGCCGCCGAGTCCGAGCTCGGCGTCGTGCTGCGCTGGTGCTTCGACATCCCCGGCGAGGCGGGCCTGGCCTCCGCGGAGGAGACCGCGCGCATCGCGACCGAGCTGCGGCCGGACGGGCTGGTCAGCTTCGGGCTCGGCGGCCCCGAGATCGGCGTGCCGCGCCCGCAGTTCAAGCCGTACTTCGACCGGGCCCGCGCGATCGGCCTGCACAGCGTCCCGCACGCCGGGGAGAGCACCGGCCCGGAGACCGTCTGGGACGCGATCAACCTGCTCGGCGCCGAGCGGATCGGGCACGGCACCACGTCGGTCCAGGACCCGCGGCTGCTGGAGCACCTGGCCGAGCACCGCATCGCGCTGGAGGTCTGCCCGACCTCCAACATCGCCACCCGCGTGGTGCGCACACTGGAGGAGCACCCGCTGCGGCAGATGGTCGAGGCCGGGGTGCTGGTCACCATCAACAGCGACGACCCGCCGATGTTCTCCACCGACCTGAACAACGAGTACGCGATCACCGCCCGCCTGCTGGACCTGGACGCGGCCGGTGTCGCCGGGCTGGCGAAGAACGCCGTCGAGGCGTCGTTCCTCGACGCGCCGGGCAAGGCCCGGCTCACCGCCGAGATCGACGCGTACACGGCGGCGTGGCGGTAGCCGTCGCCCATCGCGGCGACCCCTACCGGCACCGGGAGAACACGCTCGCGTCGCTGCGCTCCGCCCTGCGGGCGGGCGCCGACGCGGTGGAGCTCGACGTGCGCCTCACCCGCGACGGCGTCCCGGTGCTCCTGCACGACCCGACGCTGAAGCGGCTGTGGGGCCACCGGGTGCCCGTGGCCGAGCTGACCGCCGAGCGGCTGCGGCAGCTCACGGCCGGCGGCGTACCCACGCTGCACGACGCGCTGACGGCCGCCACGAAGCACGGGACGGGCCGGGTGCTGCTGGACCTGACCGACCCGGACCAGGCCGCCGCGTCGGTGGCCGCGGCGCGGGACGCGGGGGCGGAGTCCCGTACGTACTACTGCGGCGGCGCCGACGCCATGTTCGCGGTGCGGCGGCACGACCCGGCCGCCGAGATCGCCCTGACCTGGACCACCTCGGCGCTGCCCGCGCAGGCGCTGCTCGACGCGGTCCGGCCGCGCTGGATCAACCTGCGGTTCGGCCTGGTCGATCCGGCGCTGGTCGGCTGGGCGCACGAGCGGGACCTGCTCGTCGCGGCCTGGACCGCCGACCTGCGGCGCACCATGGCGCGGCTGCTCGCGCTCGGCGTGGACTCGATCACCACCAACCGCCTGGACGTGCTGCGCGGGCTCCTGGACGGCCCGTCGGCCGCACCGGCGGTCACAGGCCCACGATCAGGTTCCACCGGTCCTCGAACTCCGGGCGCTCCTGCGGAGTGATGTCCCGGGCCACGACGAGGCGCTTGCGCATCTCGTCGTCGGGGAAGATCAGCGGGTCCTCGGCCAGCGCGGCGGTGTCCTCGTCCTTGGACGAGGCGAGCACGTCGCGCGCGGCCGGCACCGGGCAGACGTAGTTGACGTAGGCGGCCAGCTCGGCGGCGACCTCGGGCCGGTAGTAGTAGTCGACGAGCGCCTCGGCGTTGCTCTTGTGCTCGGCCAGGTTCGGGATCATCAGGCTCTCGGCCCACAGCTCGGCGCCCTCCTGGGGCACGACGAACTCGATGTCCGGGTTGTCGGACTGCAGCTGGACGACGTCGCCCGAGTACGCCTGGCAGGCCAGCACGTCGCCCGAGGACAGGTCCTTGGTGTAGTCGTTGCCGGTGAAGCGCCGGATCTGCTTGCTGCGCACCAGGGAGGCGACCTGGTCGGTCATCCGGTGGAAGTCGTCCGCCGTCCACTTCGCGACGTCGACGCCCTGGCCCTGCATGAGCAGCGCGAACGCCTCGTCCATGCCGGACAGCAGCGTCACCTTCCCCTTGAGGTCGGGGGCCCACAGGTCCGACACGTGCTGGATCTCGCGCCCCAGCGCCTTCTTGTTGTAGGCGATGCCGGTGATGCCGGACTGCCACGGCACGGCGAAGCGGCGGCCGCGGTCGAAGGCCGGGTCGCGCAGCAGCGGGTCCAGGTACCTGGTGACGTTGGGCTGCCGGGAGCGGTCCATCTCCTGCACCCAGCCCAGGCGCACGTACCGCGCCGACATCCAGTCGCTGACGACGATCAGGTCGCGGCCGATGTCCTGGTGGTTCATCAGGGCCGGGCTGATCTTTCCGAAGAACTCGTCGTTGTCGTTGATCTCCTCGGTGTACTGGACCTTGATCCCGCTGCGCTCGGTGAACGCGTCGAGCGTCGGCCGCCGCTGCGCGTTCTTCTCGTCGACGTCGATGTAGAGCGGCCAGTTGGCGAAGTTCAGCTTCTTGTCCTGCGCCGAGCGGTCGCGGGCCGCCCGGTCCGCCGCGTCTATGTGCGCCGGCGGTACGCCGCACGCCGAGGCGGCGGCCAGCAGCCCTGCCAGCCCGAATCCACGCAGCACCGAACGACGGGAGAGATCACTCATGCGGCACACCCTCCCTTCCGCGGGCCGCCCGGGGCAACGAGCGATGCGTCAGCCGTACCCCCCACCTGCCTGACACTGTGTCGCGCGGCCGGGACGCGCCGCGGCCCCGGACGCGGGGTGCGCGTCCGGGGCCGGGGTGCCGCTGGAGTTCCGGGGCGGGTCAGCCGTCCAGGGACGTCATGACGTGCTTGATGCGGGTGTAGTCCTCGAAGCCGTACGCGGAGAGGTCCTTGCCGTAGCCGGACTTCTTGAAGCCGCCGTGCGGCATCTCGGCGACGAGCGGGATGTGGGTGTTGATCCACACGCAGCCGAAGTCGAGGCGCTTGGACATCCGCATCGCGCGGCCGTGGTCCTTGGTCCACACCGAGGAGGCGAGGGCGAAGTCGACGCCGTTGGCGTACTCGACGGCCTGGTCCTCGTCGGTGAAGGACTGGACGGTGATGACCGGTCCGAAGACCTCGTTCTGGATGATCTCGTCGTCCTGCTTGAGGCCGGAGACGACGGTCGGGGCGTAGAAGTACCCCTTCTCGCCGACC
This sequence comes from Streptomyces sp. NPDC006733, assembly GCF_040636125.1. Lineage (NCBI taxonomy): Bacteria > Bacillati > Actinomycetota > Actinomycetes > Kitasatosporales > Streptomycetaceae > Streptomyces > Streptomyces sp. NPDC006733. Next base: position 71,044 of record NZ_JBEYJD010000018.1, read on the forward strand.
CGGTGGCCGCCCGCCTCGACCTTGGCGTGCGCGGGCAGCCGCTCGATGAAGCCGCTGACCTGGGCGAGCTGGTTGGCGTTGTTCAGCGGGCCGTAGAGTACGTCCTCGTCGTCCGCGGCGCCGGTCCTGGTGTCGGCGGCGGCCTTGGCGAGCGCGGTGGTGAACTCGTCGTGGATCGACTCGTGGACCAGCACGCGGGTGGCGGCCGTACAGTCCTGGCCTGCGTTGAAGTACCCCGCGACCGCGATGTCCTCGACGGCCTTGGCGATGTCGGCGTCGCCGAAGACCACGACGGGCGCCTTGCCGCCGAGCTCCAGGTGGACGCGCTTGACGTCCTTGGCGGCGCTCTCGGCGACCTGCATGCCGGCGCGGACGGAGCCGGTGATGGAGGCCATCGCAGGGACCTTGTGCTCGACCATGGCGCGGCCGGTGTCGCGGTCGCCGCAGACGACGTTGAAGACGCCCTTGGGCAGCACCTCGCCCAGGATCTCGGCGAGCAGCACCGTCGAGGCGGGGGTGGTGTCGGACGGCTTGAGGACGACGGTGTTGCCCGCGGCGATCGCCGGGGCGAACTTCCACACGGCCATCATCATCGGGTAGTTCCACGGCGCGACCTGCGCGCAGACGCCGACCGGCTCGCGGCGGACGATGGAGGTCATGCCCTCCATGTACTCGCCGGCGGAGCGGCCCTCGAGCATCCGGGCCGCCCCCGCGAAGAAGCGGATCTGGTCGACCATCGGCGGCAGTTCCTCGCTGGCGGTGAGGCCGAGCGGCTTGCCGGTGTTCTCGCTCTCCACGGCGACCAGTTCGTCGGCCCGCGCCTCGATCGCGTCGGCGGCCTTCAGCAGGGCGCGCTGGCGGGCCGCCGGCGTGGCGTCGCGCCAGGCCGGGAAAGCGGCCTCGGCGGCGGCCATCGCGGCGTCGACGTCGGCGGCGGCGGAGAGCGGCGCGGTGGCGTAGACCTCACCGGTGGCCGGATTGACCACGTCCGTGGTCCGCCCGTCGGCGGCGTCGCGGAACTCTCCATTGATGTAGTTGCGCAGACGCTTGAGCTCGCTCACTGCACCTCTCCTGTCCTGTGTCCGATGGGTGAGACGCTTCCAGAGTAGTGGAGCCTAGCCGCACCACTGCCGTGTTCGACATACCCACTCCCCCAGAACGATGGAATCAGTGAGATTCGAGCACCATAACCACGAATTTCATCGTTCAGGGGTTGCGTGACCGTCGACCTCTCCTGCACAGTGGGACTCGTGGCCACTCGTAGTACGGATCCGAAGAACCCCACCGGCCCCGGAGTGCTCGACTCCGTCTCCAAGGCGATCATCGAGCAGCTCCAGGAGGACGGGCGCAGGCCCTACGCCGCGATCGGCAAGGCCGTGGGCCTGTCCGAGGCAGCCGTGCGGCAGCGCGTCCAGAAGCTGCAGGACCAGGGCGTCATGCAGATCGTCGCCGTCACCGACCCGCTCACCGTCGGCTTCCGGCGGCAGGCGATGGTCGGCATCAACGTCGAGGGCGACATAGAGCCGGTCGCCGACGCCCTCGCCGAGATGGGCGAGGTCGAGTACGTCGTCATCACGGCGGGCTCGTTCGATCTGCTGATCGAGATCGTCTGCGAGGACGACGACCACCTGCTGGAAATGATCAACAAGAGGATCCGCGCGCTGCCCGGCGTGCGGACCACCGAGAGCTTCGTTTACCTGAAGCTCCGGAAGCAGACCTACACCTGGGGAACCAGATAGCCATGAACGCGGACCTCTCGAAGACCGCGTACGACCACCTGTGGATGCACTTCACCCGCATGTCGTCGTACGAGAACGCCCCTGTGCCGACCATCGTGCGCGGCGAGGGCACGTACATCTACGACGACAAGGGCAAGAAGTACCTCGACGGCCTCTCCGGGCTGTTCGTGGTCAACGCCGGTCACGGCCGCCACGAGCTCGCCGAGACCGCGTACAAGCAGGCCCAGGAACTGGCCTTCTTCCCCATCTGGTCGTACGCCCACCCCAAGGCCGTGGAACTGGCCGAGCGGCTGGCGAACTACGCGCCCGGCGACCTGAACAAGGTCTTCTTCACCACGGGCGGCGGCGAGGCGGTCGAGACCGCCTGGAAGCTCGCCAAGCAGTACTTCAAGCTCACGGGCGAGCCGACCAAGTACAAGGTCATCTCCCGCGCGGTCGCGTACCACGGCACCCCGCAGGGCGCCCTGTCGATCACCGGCCTGCCGGCCCTCAAGGCCCCGTTCGAGCCGCTGGTCCCCGGTGCGCACAAGGTGGTCAACACCAACATCTACCGCGCCCCGCTCTTCGGCGACGACCCGGTGGCCTACGGCCGCTGGTGCGCCGACCAGATCGAGCAGGAGATCCTGTTCGAGGGCCCGGAGACCGTCGCCTGCGTCTTCCTGGAGCCGGTGCAGAACGCCGGCGGCTGCTTCCCGCCGCCGCCCGGGTACTTCCAGCGGGTCCGCGAGATCTGCGACAAGTACAACGTGCTGCTCGTCTCCGACGAGGTCATCTGCGCCTTCGGCCGCCTCGGCACCATGTTCGCGTGCGACAAGTTCGACTACGTGCCGGACATGATCACCTGCGCCAAGGGCATGACGTCGGGCTACTCCCCGATCGGCGCCTGCATCATCTCCGACAAGCTCGCCGAGCCGTTCTACAAGGGCGAGAACACCTTCCTGCACGGCTACACGTTCGGTGGCCACCCGGTCTCCGCGGCGGTCGGCCTCGCCAACCTCGACATCTTCGAGCGCGAGGGCCTCAACCAGCACGTGCTCGACAACGAGGACGCGTTCTTCAACACGCTGAAGAAGCTGCACGACCTGCCCATCGTCGGCGACGTCCGCGGCAACGGCTTCTTCTACGGCATCGAGCTCGTCAAGGACAAGGTCACCAAGGAGTCCTTCACGGACGAGGAGACCGAGCGCGTCCTGTACGGCTTCCTGTCGAAGGCGCTCTTCGAGAACGGCCTGTACTGCCGGGCCGACGACCGCGGCGACCCGGTCGTCCAGCTCGCCCCGCCGCTGATCTCCAACCAGGAGACCTTCGACGAGATCGAGGGCATCCTGCGCGCCGTCCTCACCGAGGCGTGGACCAAGCTCTGACCGCTGCGCGGTGACGTCCCCGGCGCGCCGGGCGGCCCCTTCGGGGGTGCGGCCCGGCGCGCCGTCGGCTTCTCCCCGCGCGGAGGCCGCCGTGCGGCCTCCACCGTGTGACATCCCCTCCCGCGGCGTTCCCCGCGCGGTGCGGCCGTACGGGCGACCCGGGCGCCGTGGCTCACCGGGCCGGGCCCGGGAAATCCTTAGCCTGCCAACGCAGTGACCGCTCTCCCCCGCATTCGTTGACCGACCCAGGGGGAACGACTCGCGGAGGTAAGCGGCAATGGTGGCCCCGCCCGACAACGACGTGCTCTGGGCCCGCGCCCTGCGCCACTCCTTCCAGGGCTCTCCCGCGCTGCTCGGCGTCTCGCTGGGTGTGCGCAAGGGCGAGATCCTGGGCCTGCTGGGACCGCGCGGTTCCGGCAAGACCACCCTGCTGCGCTGCCTCGCCGGGCAGTTGCTGCCCGACCAGGGCGAGGTGTGGTTCAACAGCGCCCCGGTGCACACCCTGCCGGCCGCCGCGCGCGAACGGCTGCGCCGCGACCGGTTCGGCTGGATCGGCGGCACCCCGCAGCTGCTGCCGGAACTGACCGCCCGGGAGAACGCCGCCCTGCCGCTGCTGCTGCGCGGCGCCTCGCACCGCGCCGCCAAGAGCACCGCGCAGGAGTGGCTCGACCGCCTGGACGTCGGCTCGGTGGCCCGCAAACGGCCCGCGGACCTGCTCCAGGCGCAGCGCCAGCGGGTGGCGATCGCCCGCGCGCTGGTCACCCTCCCCGAGGTGATCTTCGCCGACGAGCCCACCGCGCCGCTGCACCGCGCGGACCGCGCCCAGATCCTGCGGACGCTGACCAGCGCCGCCCGCTCGCACGACATCACCGTGGTGCTCGCCACGATCGATCCCGAGGTCGCCGCCGTGGCCGACCGGATCCTCACCATCGTCGACGGCCGCCCGGCGGCCGGCATGCCCGCCCAGGACCGGGAGGGTGCCGCGTCGTGCTCAGCCTCCGTGTAGCCCGCGGTTCCGTCCCCACGGTCCTGCTCCGCCGGCTGTCCGTGGCCGCCGCGGCCGCGGGCACCGGCTTCCTGCTGCTGGCCGCGCTCGGCTACGCCCTGGGGCACCCCGGCGAGCCGTCGGCGTCCAGCGCCCGGCTCGCCTGGTGCCTGGTCCCGTTCGCCATCGCCCTGCAGCTGTCGGTGGCCGTCTCCCGGGCCGAGCCCAGCGGGCGGCTGCACGCCGGACTCGCCGCCGTCGGACTCGGCCGCAACGGCGTGCCGCTGCTGGCCGCCGCCGCCAGCGCGCTCTCCTGCGGGCTGGGCAGCGCCGTCGCCCTGGTGGCCTTCCTGCGGCTGCGCGGCACGTCCGTCGAAGCGCTCGGCCCGGACCGCCCGCTGCCCTTCGCGGGCGCGCTGACGCTGCTCGCCGCCGTACCGCTGCTCGCCGCGGCCGCCAGCGCCGCCAGCCTGTGGCCGCGCGGGGCCGCCCCCTCGGGCCCCGCGTCGGCCGACGCCGACGACCCGGACGCGCCCTCCGCGGTCAGCGCCCCCGCGGGTCTGCCGTGGGGCGTCGCGCTCACGGCCATCGGCCTCGCCATCGAGGTGACCGCCGACGACCTGAGCCGCTCCACCGCGACCGACCTGATGCCGCTGCCCGGCGGCCTCGGCAACACCGCCCCCACCGTCCTGGCCGGCTGGGCGCTGATCGCGGCCGGCATGGTGCTGGCGGGTCCCGCGCTCGTCCACGCCTGCGGACGCCTGCTGGCCGCCGTGCGGCCCGGCGCCCTGCGGCTGCTCGCCGGCCGCGCCCTCCAGGAGGAGGCGGGCCGGATCGGCAGGCCGGTCGGCGTGCTGTGCGCCATCGCCGCCGGGGGGCTCGCCGCGCTGCAGCTCTACGGCACCGGCGACCGGAAGCTCGGCCCGCTCACCGGCTTCGCCGCCGCCCTGATCGTCCTGTCCGCGCTCGCGACCGTGCTCACCGCCGCGCTGGAGGCCCGGCGCAGCCGCGAGCACCGCACCGCCGCCCTCGTCCAGCTCGGCGCCCCCGCGAGCCTGCTGCGCACGGCCGTCGGGCTGCGCTGCGCGATGGTGCTGGCGGTCGTCGTCCCCCTGACCGTCCTGATCGCCCAGCTCGCGGCGTCACCCCTGGGGGTCTGAGGTTCCCGGAGGCCCCGAGCGGCGCCCCGGGCGGCGCTAGGGTGCAGCGGTGCTCACCGACTCCACGCCGCACGGCGGCGCCCACGACCGCGAGATCGAAACACCCGAGGAGTTCGACCGGGCGGCCGCCACCGGCTCGCTCGCCGGATACCGCCTGCAGGCCGTCGAACTGACGGGCCGCACGGCCGCGCTGCTGGCCCTGGACCCGGCGGATGCCGTGTTCCTCGGCTGCCCCATGGCGCCCGAGGCCCTGGCCCACGTACGGGCCGGCGGGGCGATGGTGTTCCCGCCGGTCCCGTACCTGCCGTTCGACCCCTACCGCGGCACCCTCTACACGCCCGAGGCGCTCTACGACGGGCTGGCCGCGGGGTACGCCTCGACACCCGACGCCCTCGCCTACGACTGGTTCCGGCGCACCCGGGCCGACGGCGACATACTCGCGTCGATGCTGCGGAGCATCCACGACGACGCCGTCTCGGACGCCCTCGACGAGACGCTCGCCGGCGAGCGGGTGGTCGGCGTCATGGGCGGCCACGCCATGGAGCGCGGCAACGACGCGTACGCGGGCGCGGCCCTCCTCGGCCGGACGCTCGCCCGCTCGGGGCTGACCGTCGCCACCGGCGGCGGGCCGGGCGCCATGGAGGCGGCCAACCTGGGCGCCTACTGCGCCCCGTTCGCGGACCGGGTGCTCGGCGAGGCGCTGCGCACGGTGGCGAAGGCGCCCCTGTTCACGCCGTCGATCGGCGACTGGGCGGCGGCCGCGTTCGCGGTCCGCGAGCGCTGGCCGGACGGCGGCCCGTCCGTCGGCATCCCGACGTGGTTCTACGGCCACGAGCCGCCGAACGCGTTCGCCTCGCACATCGCCAAGTACTTCGCCAACGCGGTCCGCGAGGACGGCCTGCTGGCCCGCTGCACCGCCGGCGTGATCTTCCTGCCGGGCGCGGCCGGCACCGTCCAGGAGATCTTCGACAACGCGACGCCGAACTACTACGGGTCACGGGGCGAGCCGACCCCCATGGTGCTGGTCAACCGCGAGCACTGGACCCGCGACCTGCCCACCTGGCCGCTGCTCGAAGCGCTGGCAAGGGACCGTCCCATGGCGGGGCGCATCGCGCTGGTCGACTCCGTGGACGAGGCCCCGGAGGCACTGGCCCGGCTCACCGCCGCCGCTACGGCTACCGCTACCGTTACCGCTACCGGCTGAGGACCACGACGTCCTCGGCGGTGAACGCGACGCCCACCTCGGTGCCGGCCTCCGGCGCGTCCCGCAGCGAGCAGGCCGCCTCCAGCGGCGGGCCGTCCGCCGGACGCAGCAGCAGGGTGACCAGGTCGCCGCGGAATGTCCTGGCCGTCACCGTGCAGGGCAGCCCGTCGCGCACGCCCGTCAGCCGTACCCCGGCGGGGCGGACCAGCAGCCGGCACGGCCCCTGCGGCGCGCCGGGCTGCACCGGCACCTTGCCCCACGGGGTGTCGGCCGCCTCGCCGAGCACGGTGGCCCCGACGACGTTGTCGAAGCCGAGGAAGCGGGCGACGAACTCGGAGGCGGGCCGCCGCCACACCTCCAGCGGCGTGCCGCTCTGTGCGATCAGGCCGTCGCGCATGACCACGACCCGGTCGGCGAGCGCGAACGCCTCGCCCTGGTCGTGGGTGACGGCCAGCACGGTCGTGCCGAGCCGCCCGAACAGCTCGCGCAGCTCCACGACGAGCCGCTCGCGCAGCCCCCGGTCGAGCTGCCCGAGCGGCTCGTCGAGCATCAGCAGCTTCGGCTCGGGCGCCAGCGCGCGGGCCAGCGCCACGCGCTGCTGCTCGCCGCCGGAGAGCGCGGCGATCGCGCGCCGCTGCGCGCCCGGCAGGCCCACCATGTCGAGCAGCCGCGCGACCGTGCGCTCCGCCTCGTCGCGCCGGGTCCCGCGCATCCGCAGTCCGAAGGCGACGTTGCCGCCGACATCGCGCTGCGGGAAGAGCTGGTGGTCCTGGAACATCAGGCCGAGGCCGCGCCGGTGGGTGGGAACGCCCGCCTGGTCGCGCCCGTCGAGCAGCACCCGGCCGGCGTCGACCGCCTGCAGCCCGGCCACCGCGCGCAGCAGGGTGGACTTGCCGCTTCCGCTGGGGCCCAGGACGCACACCGTCTCGTGGGCGGCGACCTCCAGGTCCACGGCGTCGAGCGCCGCGCGCTGCCCGAAGCGGACCGTGACGCCGTCGAGCCGCAGGAGCGGGGTGCGGGATGCCGGGGGTGCCATCTAGAACTCTCCTGATCCTGAACGGTCGGTGCGCAGCCGCTCCAGTGCGAGCAGCGCCGCCGCGCACACCAGCATCAGGACGGTGCTCAGAGCCATCGCCTGCCCGTAGTTCAGCTCCCCGGCCCGCCCCAGCAGGCGGGCCACCGCCACCGGCAGCGTCGGGTTGTCGGGCCGCGCGATGAACACGGTCGCGCCGAACTCGCCGAGCGAGACGGCGAACGCGAAGCCCGCCGCGATCAGCAGCGCGCGGCGCACCAGCGGCAGGTCCACCTCGCGCCAGGCCCGCCAGGGCGAGGCGCCCAGCACCGCCGCCGCCTCGCGCAGCCGCTCGTCGACCGCGCGCAGCACGGGCAGCATCGTGCGGACCACGAACGGCACCCCGACCAGGGCCTGCGCGAGCGGCACCAGCAGCCACGTCGACCGCAGGTCCAGCGGCGGCTCGTCGAGGGTGATCAGGAAGCCGAAGCCGACGGTCACCGCCGACGTGCCCAGCGGCAGCATCAGCAGCGCGTCGAACCCGCGCACCAGGCGGCCCGCCCGCCGGGTCAGCGCGGCGGCGGCGAGGCCCCCGACGACCAGCGCGATGAGCGTGGCCACCGCCGCGTACCGCAGGGAGTTCCCCACCGCCTCGATGGGTGCGACGACGAAGCTCCCGCCGGTCTCGGGGACCGTCAGCAGCGCGCGGTAGAAAGCGAGCCCGTAGCCGTCGGGGCCGTCCAGCGACCGCGCCACCAGGACGCCGAGCGGCACCAGGATCAGCAGGACGACGACGGCCAGCACCGCCCACAGCAGCGCCCACTGGGCCGCGCCGCGCGGACGCCGCGAGGTGTGCGCGGCGTCGACGAGCCGCAGCGTGCTCTCCCGGCGGCGCACCGTCCACGCGTGCAGCGCGAGGATCGTGGCGACCGCCGCGAACTGCACCAGGGTGAGCACGGCGGCCGTCGGCAGGTCGAGGAACTGCGCGGTCTGCTGGTAGATCTCCACTTCGAGCGTGGAGTACTTCGGCCCGCCGAGGATCTGGATCACGCCGAAGGACGTGAAGGTGAAGAGGAAGACCATCAGCGCGGCGGCGGCCACGGCCGGTCCCAGCGCCGGCAGCGTCACCCGGCGCCACGCCTCGAAGCGGCCGGCGCCCAGGACCCGGGCCGCCTCCTCCTGGCGCGGGTCGAGCTGCGACCACAGCCCCCCGACCGAGCGGACGACCACGCCGAAGTTGAAGAAGACGTGGGCGAGCAGGATCGCCCAGACGGTGGTGTCCAGCCGGACGCCCCACAGGTCGTCGAGCACGCCGCCCCGCCCCAGCAGCGCCAGGAACGCCGAGCCGACCACGACCGTCGGCAGCACGAACGGCACCGCCACCACCGCCCGCAACAGCCCCTTGCCGGGGAACGAGAAGCGCGCGAAGACGTACGCCGCCGGGAGCGCGACCAGCAGCGTCAGCCCGGTCGAGACGACCGCCTGCCAGGCGGTGAACCAGAGCACCCGCAGGATCTCCGGGTCGCTCAGCACCTCACCAATCCGGCCGAACCGCCACACGCCGCCGTCACGCAGGCCGCGGGTGACGATGGCGGCCACCGGATAGGCGAAGAAGACCCCGAAGAACGCGGTGGGCACGGCCATCAGGCCGAGCCGCACCGCGGCGGCGCGCGGGAAGCGCCGGGGGGCCGCTCCTGCTACTTCAGAACGAGCGAGGACCATGCCTTGACCCACTGGTCACGGTTCTTGGCGATCTCGTCGGGCGCCACGGTGGGCGGGGTGTCGATCTTCACGCCGTACCGGGTGAACTCGGCGGGCAGCGCCGCGTCCTGCCGGGCCGGGTTCACGAACATCTGCAGCGGCATGTCCTGCTGGAACGTCTTGCTCAGCAGGAAGTCCAGCAGCGCCTTGCCGCCCGCGTCGTTCGTGCCGCCCTTGAGCAGCCCGGCGAACTCGATCTGCCGGAAGCACGTACCGGTCGCGACGCCGGTCGGCCCCTGCGCCGGCAGCGGCTTCACGCCCAGCACCTCGGCGGGCGGGCTGGAGGCGTACGACACGACGAGCGGCTTGTCGCCCTTGCCCTTGCCGCCGGCCGAGCCGGAGAAGCGGTCGTTGTACGCCTGCTCCCAGCCGTCGACGACCTCGACGCCGTTGGCCTTGAGCTTCGTCCAGTACTCCTTCCAGCCGGCGTCGCCGTACTTCGCGATCGTGCCGAGCTGGAAGGCGAGGCCCGGGGAGGACGTCGCGGCGTTCTCGGTGACCAGCAGGTTCTTGTACTCCGGCTTGACCAGGTCGTCGAAGGTGGCCGGCACGGCGAGGTGGTGCTCGGCGAAGTACTTGCGGTCGTAGTTGACGCAGACGTCGCCGGAGTCGACCGGGGTGACCCGGTGCTTCTCCTTGTCGAGCTGGAGCGCGGCCGGGACCTGGTCGAGGCCCTTGGCCTCGTACGGCGTGAACAGGTCGTTGTCGAGGGCCCGCGACAGCAGCGTGTTGTCGACGCCGAAGAAGACGTCGCCCTGCGGGTGCCCCTTCGACAGGATCGCCTGGTTGACGGCCGCCCCCGCGTCGCCGCCGGCCAGCACCTTCACGGTGTAGCCGGTCTGCTGGGTGAACGCCTTGAGCACGGCAGGCGAGGCCGCGAAGGAGTCGTGGCTGACGAGGGTGACGGTCTTCGACGGCGTCGCCTTCGTGCCGTCGGCCTTGTCGTCGGAGCCGCCGCAGGCGGCCAGCGTGGTCGCCCCGAGGGCGGTGGCCAGGACCGCCGTCGCGGCGCGCCGAAGGTTGGTGTTCATGAGCGGTTGACTCCCTACGCCGGCATTACCCGGATCAGGTCCGAGGGTCTGCGGCCGCACCGGCTTCGTTTCGCCGGTGGCCGCACTCTCAGCGCTGGTGCGCTCCCCTGTCGGAAATGTTCAATTGTACGAATCTACGAGCGCCACAGTAGCAGCGCGCCCGCGGTCACTCCCCGGAGGCCGCCAGCTGCCCGCACGCTCCGTCGATCTCGCTGCCGCGGGTGTCCCGGACGGTCACCGGCACCCCGTGCGACTCCAGCATCCGCACGAACGCGCGCTCGTCCTCGGGCCGCGAGGCCGTCCACTTCGAGCCGGGCGTCGGGTTGAGCGGGATGAGGTTGACGTGCACCCGCTTGCCCTTGAGCAGCCGCCCGAGCAGGTCGGCGCGCCACGCCTGGTCGTTGATGTCCTTGATCAGCGCGTACTCGATGGAGATCCGCCGGCCGGACACCTCGGCGTAGTGCCACGCGGCGTCCAGCACCTCGCGCACCTTCCACCGGGTGTTGACCGGCACCAGCGTGTCGCGCAGCTCGTCGTCGGGAGCGTGCAGCGACACCGCGAGCCGGCACTTGAACCCCTCGTCGGCGAACCGCATCATCGCCGGCACCAGCCCGACCGTCGACACGGTGATCCCGCGCTGCGACAGCCCCAGCCCGTCCGGCTCCGGGTCCGTCAGCCGCCGGATCGAGCTGATGACGCGGTTGTAGTTCGCCAGCGGCTCGCCCATGCCCATGAACACGATGTTGCTCAGCCGGGCCGGCCCACCGGGGATCTCGCCGTCGCGCAGCGACTTCATCCCGGCGACGATCTGGTGCACGATCTCGGCCGTCGAGAGGTTCCGGTCGAGCCCCGCCTGCCCGGTCGCACAGAACGGACAGTTCATCCCGCACCCGGCCTGCGAGCTGATGCACATGGTCACCCGGTCCGGGTACCGCATCAGCACGGACTCGACGAGCGTCCCGTCGAACAGCCGCCACAGCGTCTTGCGCGTCGTGTCGTTGTCGCAGCTGATGTGCCGCACGACCGACATCATCTCGGGCAGCAGCCCGTCCGCGAGCTTGTCGCGCGAAGCCGCCGGAATGTCCGTCCAGGCGGCCCGGTCGTCGTCGTAGCGCGCGAAGTAGTGCTGCGACAGCTGCTTGGCACGGAACGGCTTCTCGCCCAGCTCGACGACCGCCTCCCGTCGCTCGGCAGGAGTGAGATCGGCGAGATGCCGCGGGGGCTTCTTGGCCCCACGCGGCACGGCAAAAGTGAGTTCTCCGGGTACAGGCATGGTGCTACCAGTGTCGCAGACGCAGCAGGTAGCTCCACGCCCGACGCCCTCGCCGGGGACGGCCCCACTCCGAGCTCCTCCACCAGGAGCCCCACGGCTGACTGCCTCACCGAACCGGCGGCCGCTTCCGACCCGACGTCCTCCTGGCCGCCCGTCCCGGCGGGAGGCGGTCAGCCGGTTCCCACGAAGATGACCAGCAGCAGCCACACCACCGGCGCTGTCGGCAGGAGGGAGTCCAGGCGGTCCATGATGCCGCCGTGGCCCGGGAGGAGGGTGCCCATGTCCTTGATGCCGAGGTCTCGCTTGATCATGGATTCGCCGAGGTCGCCCAGGGTGGCGCTGACCGCGGTCACCAGGCCCAGGATCAGGCCCTGCCACCACTTGCCGCCGTCGATCAGGTACTGCATCGACAGGGCGCCGGCCGTCATCGCGAAGGCGATGGCGCCGAAGAGGCCGGCGCGGGTCTTGCCGGGGCTGATGCGGGGGGCGAGGAGGCGGCGGCCGAAGCGCCAGCCGACGGCGTAGGCGCCCGTGTCGCTGATCACGGTGAGCAGGAGGAAGACGAGGACCCGCCAGGGGCCGTCGTCCGCGGCGAGCATCATCGACACGAAGGTGGCGAGGAAGGGCACGTAGAAGGCGGCGAAGATGCCCGCGGTGACGTCCCGCAGGTAGTTCTCCGGCGGCTCGGTCATCCGCCACACGAGGATGGCGAGCGACGTGAGGGCCACCGCGACCCACGCGCCCTCGGCGCCGCGCGCGTACCCCGCCACCACCATGGCGACGCCGCCGACCATGAGGGGCACCAGCGGGATGCGGATGGCCTTCTTCTCCGCGAGGCGGGAGGTGAGCTCCCACAGGCCGACGACGACGGCGAGCGCCACCACGCCGACGAAGGCGGCCTTGACGATGAACAGCGAGGCGACGATGACCGCGCCCATGCCGACGCCGACCCCTATCGCGGCCCGCAGGTTGCGGCCTGCGGACTTCTTCACGGGCGGGGTGGGTTCGGGTGACGGCTCGGGCGGCATACGAGGAGTCTGCGCTGCGTCGAGCGCATCCTGCGCGAAACCCGCCGAGCCGTCGCCCGGTCCCCCCGCCGGCGTTTCCCAGTGGCCGGAGCGCGGCGTGGCACTCCAGGAGGAGTCGTTCACTGAGTTTCGCCTCGCGTTGTCGATCAGGACCAGGCGTCCGGCCTGGTGTTCTGGCGGGGGGTGCGGGGGTCACCCCCCGGAAGAGAACGTCGGGTCGGACCGCTCAGCCGCAGCGGTGCGTCAGACCTCGAGCAGCTCGGCTTCCTTGTGCTTGAGCAGCTCGTCGATCTGGGCCGTGTACTTGCTGGTCGTGTCGTCGAGCTCCTTCTCGGCGCGGCGCACGTCGTCCTCACCGGACTCGCCGTCCTTGACGAGCTTGTCGAGGGTCTCCTTGGCCTTGCGGCGGACGGCGCGGATCGAGATCTTCGCGTCCTCGCCCTTGGTCCTGGCGACCTTGATGTAGTCCTTGCGGCGCTCCTCCGTCAGCTGCGGGAACACCACCCGGATGATGCGGCCGTCGTTGCTCGGGTTGACGCCGAGGTCCGAGTTGCGGATCGCCTCTTCGATGTTGCGCAGCGCGCTGACGTCGAACGGGGAGACCACCGCCATCCGGGGCTCCGGCACCGAGAAGGAGGCCAGCTGGTTGATCGGCGTGACGGCGCCGTAGTACTCGGCGACGATCTTGTTGAACATCGCGGGGTGCGCACGGCCGGTGCGGATCGCGGCGAAGTCGTCCTTCGCGACGATGACGGCCTTCTCCATCTTCTCCTCGGCCTCGAGGAGGGTCTCTTCAATCACCATGTGCTCCTGGTTTTCAGAAGGCAGAGCCTGGCCCCTGCGCGCGTCTTTCCTGCACGGTGTCCGACCGGCAGCCTGTTGTCCATCCCCGGTGCGGGCGGTTAGGCCCGCGTGCCCTGGTCGTTGACGAGCGTGCCGATCTTCTCACCCTTTACGGCTCGCGAGATGTTTCCCTCGGCGAGCAGTTCGAAGACGAGGATCGGCAGCTTGTTGTCACGGCACAGGGTGATCGCGGTGGCGTCGGCGACCTTGAGGTCCCGCGAGATGACCTCGCTGTACTCCAAGGCGTCGTACTTGACCGCGTCCGGGTTGTGCTTGGGGTCGGAGTCGTAGACCCCGTCTACCCCGTTCTTGCCCATGAGCAGCGCCTGGGCGTCGATCTCCAGGGCGCGCTGCGCGGCGGTGGTGTCGGTGGAGAAGTACGGCATGCCCATGCCGGCGCCGAAGATGACGACGCGGCCCTTCTCCAGGTGCCGCACGGCGCGCAGCGGGATGTACGGCTCGGCGACCTGGCCCATCGTGATGGCGGTCTGCACGCGGGTCTCGATGCCCTCCTTCTCCAGGAAGTCCTGGAGGGCGAGGCAGTTCATGACGGTGCCGAGCATGCCCATGTAGTCCGAACGGGCCCGGTCCATGCCGCGCTGCTGGAGCTCCGCGCCGCGGAAGAAGTTGCCGCCGCCGATGACGATGGCGATCTCGTAGCCCTCTTGGACGACGGCCGCGATCTCGCGGGCGATCGCGTGGACGACGTCCGGGTCGACGCCCAGTCCGCCGCCTCCGGCGAAAGCCTCGCCGGACAGCTTCAGCAGGTACCGGCTCCGCGGGGCCCCGGCGCCGGGCGCGGTGCCGGTCCGGGAGTCGCTGGCCTTGTCGGCGGCCTTGTCGGCGCCCTCATCCATGGAGATCTCCTCATGCGCGTACGAAGAAGGCCATTGCCGTGGGTCCACGTGGGTTCCCTCTACGGCAATGGCCTCCTCGTCACTACTGCGGTCGGCCGGCGGGCGGCCGACCGCGTCCGACCCTAGCGGGGTCGTCGGTCATTCGCTGGCTGGCTCAGACACCGACGCGGAAACGCGCGAAGCGCTTCAGCGTGACACCGGCCTCGTCCAGGACCTTCTGGACGGTCTTCTTGCTGTCCTTCGCGAAGGACTGCTCAAGGACGGAGTTCTCCTTGACGTAGCCCGTCACACGGCCCTCGACGATGCGGGCGAGCGCGGCCTCCGGCTTGCCCTCCTCGCGCGCGGTGGCCTCGGCCACGCGGCGCTCGTTCTCGAGCACCTCGGCGGGGATGTCCTCGCGGGACAGGAACAGCGGCGAGAACGCGGCGATGTGCTGCGCGACGTCCTTCGCGACCTCGGCGTTCTCCTTGTCCAGCTCGACCAGCACGCCGACCTGCGGGGGCAGGTCCGGGCTGGTGCGGTGCAGGTAGGAGGCGACGTAGCCATCGGTGAACTGCGCGAAGCGGCTCAGCACGATCTTCTCGCCGAGGGTGGCGTTGGCCTCGTCGACGAACGCCTGGACGGTCTGGCCGTCCTTGATCTCGGACGCGAGCAGCGTCTCGAGGTCGGCGGGCTTGGTGGCGGCGACGTGCGCGGCCAGCGCGTCGGCGACGGTGACGAACTTGTCACCCTTCGCGACGAAGTCGGTCTCGCAGTTGAGCTCGAGGAGCACACCCTCGGAAGCGCCCTCGGCGATCAGGGAGACGACGGCACCGTTGGAGGCCGAGCGGCCTTCGCGCTTGGTGACGCCCTTCTGGCCCTTGACGCGGAGGATCTCGACGGCCTTGTCCAGGTCGCCTTCGGCCTCTACGAGAGCGTTCTTGCAGTCCATCATGCCGGCGGCGGTCAGCTCGCGGAGCTTCTTGACGTCAGCGGCGGTGTAGTTCGCCATGGTCGTTGCGTCTCTTCCCGATGAGAGTCGGTTGATCTACGGGTCAACGGCGGGGGCCGAGGCCCCCGCCGTTGTCACACGTACTGGAAGGCGGAGCCTCAGGCCTTGTCGGCCTCGGCGGCCGGAGCCTCGGTGGCCTCGGCGGCGGGCGCCTCGGCGTCGGCGACGGCCTCGGTGACCGTCTCGGCCTCGGCGTCGGCGACAGCCGCGGTCTCGGCACCGGTCTCGACCGGAGCCTCGTCCTTGGCCTTCTCACCCTCGAGGAGCTCGCGCTCCCACTCGGCGAGCGGCTCGGCGGCGCCTTCGGCCTTCTTGTCACCGGTGGCGGCACCGGAGCGGGCGATGAGGCCCTCGGCGACGGCGTCGGCGATCACACGGGTGAGCAGCGTGACGGAGCGGATCGCGTCGTCGTTGCCCGGGATCTTGTAGTCGACCTCGTCGGGGTCGCAGTTGGTGTCGAGGATCGCGACGACCGGGATGCGCAGCTTGCGCGCCTCACCGACGGCGATGTGCTCCTTCTTGGTGTCCACGATCCAGACGGCGCTGGGCACCTTCTGCATCTCGCGGATACCGCCGAGGGTCTTCTCGAGCTTGTCCTTCTCGCGGGAGAGGACGAGGAGCTCCTTCTTGGTGAGGCCGGAGGCGGCCACATCCGTGAAGTCGATCTCCTCGAGCTCCTTCAGGCGCTGCAGGCGCTTGTAGACGGTCGAGAAGTTCGTGAGCATGCCGCCCAGCCACCGCTGGTTGACGTAGGGCATGCCGACGCGCGAGGCCTGCTCGGCGATGGCTTCCTGCGCCTGCTTCTTGGTGCCGATGAACATGATGGAGCCGCCGTGGGCGACGGTCTCGCGGACGAACTCGTAGGCGCGGTCGATGTACGACAGCGACTGGAGCAGGTCGATGATGTAGATGCCGTTGCGCTCCGTGAAGATGAAACGCTTCATCTTCGGGTTCCAACGACGGGTCTGGTGACCGAAGTGGACGCCGCTTTCCAGCAGCTCCCGCATCGTGACGACGGCCATGGCCGCGCTCCTTGAGGTACTCGGTTATCGCGGCGGCCGGACGGCCGTCGCGCCTGACGCCCCGACGCGCCGTGCCACGAGGGACCGAGGGGCGCGGCCACCCTTCACGAGGAAGTCGGTGGCGGGGCGTGCGAAGTCGATCCAGTGACCCGGATCGCCAGGGAAAGTGTACGTGACCGGCGGAGTGCGGAACGACAGCTTCTCGCGCCACAGGTTTATCCACAGGGCGCCCTCATGATCGTCTTTTGCGGCCGGAATACGGGACCGTCGAGGCATGGCTCCCTTCCCCGTCGTACCCCTGGTTCTGCCGCTCTGGCTCTCTCTGCTCGCCGCGCTGGCCCTCGCCGTGCCGCTGCCGGCCACGGGCTCGGGCGGGCCGGGTGGCGGGCTGGGCGGAGGCGCCGGTTCCGGCGCCCGGAGCTGGCCGGTCGGCGGGGGTGCGGGCGGTGCGGGGGGCGGGCGACCGGTGGTCGTGCGCGGGTTCGAGCCGCCGGCGTCGCCGTGGGGCGGCGGGCACCGGGGAGTGGATCTCCGCGCCGGGCCGGGCGCCCCGGTGCGGTCAGCCGCGCCGGGGCGGGTGACGTTCGCGGGCCCGGTGGGAGGGGTCGGCGTGGTCTCGGTCCTGCTCCCGGACGGGCGGCGCACGACGTACGAGCCGGTGCGTGCCGCGGTCGCGGTGGGTGACGAGGTGGCCGCGGGCCAGCGGGTGGGGGTGCTGGGGCACGGGCCGTGGCACTGCCCGGCCGGGTGCCTGCACTGGGGGCTGCTGCGCGGGGGCGACTACCTCGACCCGCTGACCCTGCTGCCCGAGTGGATGCGGCACGGCGGCCGGTCCCGGCTGCTCCCGGTCTTCGGCGTCCCCGAGCCGGGGGCGGTGGGGGCCGGCGAGGTTGCGGGGGCTGCGGCTACTGGACGGCGGGAGCGGGCGCCGGGGTGGTGGCCGGGCCCTGCACTCCGCGCAGGGCCATCGCCACGGCGGCCTCGACGATCCGGTCCGGGACCTCGGCGGCGCCCAGCTCGATCCGGCGCACCGCGGCGTCCACGACACCCTGCAGCAGCATGGCCGTCAGGCGCGGCTCCTCGTGCCCGAGATCGCCCAGCGCCTCGACCACCATGGCGATCAGGCCGCCGTGCGCCGCGCGGATCTTCTCGCGGGCTCCGGCGTCCAGCTCGCCCGCCGAGATGGCGACCACGGCGCGGTGCCGCCGGTCTCCGACCAGCGTGAGCTGGCTGCGCACATACGCCTCGATCTTGGCTCCGGCGCCGTCGGCGGCCTGCATCGCCGCCTCGACCTCGGCGGCCCAGACCGGGAAGTCGACGGAGCACAGCTCTTCGACGACGGCCGCCCGGGACCGGAAGTACTCGTAGACGGACGACCGCGCGAGGCCGGTGCGTTCGGCCAGGGCCGGGAAGGTCAGCGCCTCCGTGCCGCCCTCGGTCAGGAGAGATCTTGCGGCGTCCAGCAGGGCGTCGCGCTGCATCGTCCGGTGCTCGGCCACGGAGGCCGCTCGAATCCTGGGCACCCGTCCACTGTAGGCGGTGGCCGGCGTCAGCGGCCGACGTCCGCCAGCTTCGCGCGCAACTGCAGCACCGATTTGGTGTGGATCTGGCTGACCCGGCTCTCCGTGACGCCGAGCACGGAGCCGATCTCGGCGAGCGTGAGCCCCTCGTAGTAGTAGAGGGTCACGACGGTCTTCTCACGCTCCGGGAGCGTGTTCACCGCGCGCGCCAGCAGCCGGCGCAGCTCGCGGTCCTCGGCGACCTCCACCGGGTTGTCGGCGCCGGTGTCCTCCAGGGTGTCGACCAGGCTGAGCCGGTCGCCGCCGTCCCCGCCGACGTGCAGCAGCTCCTCCAGCGCCACCACGTTCGCCAGCGACAGGGCGCTGAACACGCCGTGCAGCTCCTCCAGGGGGACGCCGAGCTCGGCGGCGACCTCGGACTCGCTGGGGGTGCGCCGCAGCGAGGCCTCCAGGGTGGCGTAGGCCCGCTCGACCGCCCGCGCCTTCTGGCGCACGGAGCGCGGGATCCAGTCCAGGGCCCGCAGTTCGTCGATCATGGCGCCGCGGATCCGGGTGATCGCGTACGTCTCGAACTTGATCGCCCGTTCGGGATCGAACTTCTCGATGGCGTCGATGAGCCCGAAGACCCCCGAGGAGACGAAGTCCGCCTGCTCGACGTTGGCCGGCAGGCCGACGCTGACCCGCCCCGCAACGTACTTCACCAGGGGCGAGTAGTGCAGGATCAGCTGCTCCCGGAGCTTCGCGTCCGCCGTGGCCTTGTAGGTCCGCCACAACGCGTCGAGCGCGGTGGGGCCGGCGGGACGGGGGACACTGCGCGCTGCGGTGGCCGCCGTGGCCCGGTCCGGCCCGGAAGGGTGCTGGGGCATGCGTCGTCTTGTGCCGTTCTGCCGAGACGTAGGCGAAAAATGGAATCCATGGGAGCGTAGCGTGACCACAGTGTCGCTCATTGCTACGACTTCCGTGCGGGGCATGCGCAGATACGTTCCGCTGAGGGGTTCGGGAGTGCGACTCCACGGCGAGTCCTCCGCGGGGGAATGTTGGGCAAGCATGCATTCCCCGCACCGGCTCCACACCTCGTCACCCGATTGCCGCAGGTCAACCACCTTCCTTCGGAGTGCTCCGTGTTGACCGGGTCACTCGCCTTGGGGAACCGGCCGGTTCCGGGGGAATCGCGTCAACTGCCATCGGTCTCCGTCCCGTTCCACGAATCCCAGCGCCTGCAATTCGTAGAGGCGTCCGAGCGTGTCGTCCGTTCCGGTGGCCGCGGCGCGGGCCAACTGCTCGACTCCCGCACCGCCCCGGGCGGGCAGCGCCTCCAGCACCCGCACGGCACCGGCCTCCAGCAGATCCCTGGCCAGCACCGGCCCCTGCCGCTCGGGCGCCAGGTCGCCGCCGATCCGGCCGACCATCTCGACGACCTCCGCCGCGTCCGTGACCAGAGCCGCCTCGTTGCGCAGCAGTTCGTGCACGCCGGCCGAGAGGCCCGAGGTGCACGGGCCCGGCACGCCCATCGTCAGCCGCCCCAGCTCGCGGGCGCGCCGCGCGGTGATCAGCGAGCCGCTGCGGTGCTGCGCCTCGACCACCACCGTGCCGCGCGTGAGAGCGGCGATGACGCGGTTGCGGAGCACGAACCTGCTGCGGGTCGGGTGCGAACCCGGGGGCAACTCCCCAACGATCAGACCCCGTTCCGCGATGCGGGAGATCAGGTCGGCATGGCCCCGCGGGTAGGGCACGTCCGCCCCGCAGGCCAGCACCGCGACGGTCCCTCCGGCCGCCGACAGCGCGCCCCGGTGGGCCGCGCCGTCCACGCCGTACGCCGCACCGGAGACCACCACCCAGCCGGCTTCGGCCAGCCCAGCGCCCAGCCGGGCCGCCATATGGGCGCCGTAGTCGGTGCAGGCCCTGGCGCCCACCACCGCGACGGACCGCAGGGCCCACATCCGCAGCTTCGGCCTCCCCCGCACCCACAGGCCGTAGGGCCTCCCGGCGCCGAGGTCGTCGAGCTGCGCCGGCCAGTCGGTGTCGCCCGGACACACGAAACGCCCGCCGAGCGCCTCCACCGCCGCCAGGTCCGCGGCCGGGTCCGGCGCCGCTCCGGCCCGGATCCGGTACCCGGCCGTCCGCTGCTCGCCCGCCCCCGGCAGCGGCCCTCCGGCCCGGAGCTCCGCCACCACCTCCCGCGGGTCGCGGTCCCGCAGCCACGTCCCGACGATCTCGTCGCCGGGATCGGCGATCCGGGTCAGCGCGGCCCGCGCGAGCCGCTCCCCGTCGCCGACGCCGCCCACCGCACCGGCACCGGCTTCGACGTCATCCCTCCCCATCGGCCCCCACCCCCACCGTGGCCGGCACGCCGCGAGCGATCCCGGTGCGCAGTTGCAGGGCCTCCGCCATCTCCGATGGGCCGGGCCGATCGACCCCCGCGAGGTCCGCGATCGTCCAGGCCACCCTCAGGACGCGGTCCAGGCCGCGGGCGGTGAGCAGCCCGCGCTCCATGTCCCGCTCCGCCTCCCGCAGCCCGGCCGGGCCCACCTGCCAGCGGGTGCGCAGCTCGTGGCCCGGCACCTCGCTGTTGGTCCGCCACGGGGTCTCCGCGTACCGCGCCGTCGCCCGGTCCCTCGCCAGCCTCACCCGGTCCGCGACCCGCGCGCTCGGCTCGGCGCCCGTGACCGCCTCGATCAGCTCCGTACGGGTCACCGCCTCGACCTGGACCCGCAGGTCCACCCGGTCCAGCAGCGGCCCGCTCAACCGCGCCTGGTAGCGGCGGACCGCGGCCGGCGAGCAGTCGCACCCCAGCCCCAGCAGCGAATGCCGGCCGCACGGGCAGGGGTTGGCGGCGAGGACGAGCAGGAAGCGAGCGGGCAGCCGCATCACCCCCGCGGAGCGGGCCACCACGACGTGCCCGGACTCCAGCGGCTGGCGCATCGCGTCGAGCACCCGGCCGCTGAACTCGGGCGCCTCGTCCATGAAGAGCACCCCGCGGTGGGCCAGCGAGACCGCGCCCGGCCGGGGCAGGCCGCTGCCGCCGCCGATGATGGAGGGCATCGTCGCCGAATGGTGCGGCGCGCAGTACGGCGGGGTGTCGACCAGGGGCTTGCCCGGCGGCAGGATTCCGGCGACCGAGTGCACCGCCGTGACCTCCAGCGACTCCTGGGCGGTGAGCCGCGGCAGGAGCCCGGCCAGCCGCTCGGCCAGCATCGTCTTCCCCGCGCCCGGCGGGCCCTTCAAGTACAGGTGGTGGCCGCCGGCCGCCGAGATCTCCAGGGCGCGCCGGGCGGTGTGCTGGCCCGCGACGTCCGCCAGGTCCGGGAGCGTCTGCCGGTCGCAGACCCCGGTACCGACGCCGGCGCCGGGCACCGCGAGCCCGGCGAGCAGCGGGTCGGGCCGCCCCTCGCCCCGCTCCTCCGACTCCTCGGGGACCGCCTCGTCGTTGAGGATCGCGATGAGCTGGCGCAGGGTGCGGATGCCAAGCACCGAGACTCCCGGGACGAGCGCGGCCTCGGCCGCCGTGCGTTCCGGCACGACGACCTGCCGGTATCCGGCGTCGGCGGCGGCGAGGACGGCGGGCAGCACGCCGCGGACCGGCCGCACCCGCCCGTCGAGCCCCAGCTCGCCGACCATCACCAGATCGGCGATGGCCGGCGGCGCGATCCGTTCGTTGGCGGCCAGGACGGCGCACGCGACCCCGAGGTCGAAGCCACTGCCGCTCTTGGGGACCGAGGCGGGGCTGAGGCCCACGGTGAGTTTCTTCTGCGGCCACGTCTCGCCGCTGTTCACGATGGCCGCGCGGACGCGGTCGCGGCTCTCGCTCAGGCTCTTGTCGGGCAGGCCGACGAGGGTGAACGCGGCGAGCCCCGGTTCGAGGTCGGCCTGGACCTCGACGACCACGCCCTCCACACCGACCAGGGCGACCGAGCAGGTACGGGCGAAGCCCATCAGGCCACCCCCCGCACATGCTCGACCCGCGCCGCTCCGCGGCCGGGCAGCACCACCCCGACCAGGTCGATCCGCACCCCGCCGGAGGGCGGTCCGCCGTGCTCGCTGAGCCAGTACTCGGCGAGCAGCCGCAGCCGCTCCGCCTTGCGCGGGGTGACGGCCGCCATGGGGTGCTCGTAGCCGCCGTCCGAGCGGGTCTTCACCTCGCACAGCACCAGCGCGTCGCCCTCCGACGCGATGATGTCCACCTCGCCCCGGCGGCACCGCCAGTTCCGCTCCAGAACCCTCAGGCCCGCCGCGGTGAGCCGGCGGGCCGCCAACTCCTCGCCGTACCTGCCCCGGGCTGCTCGTGCGTTCACGCACACCACCTCCGCCACTCACTGTGACGGAGGCGGTGCACATCAGATGATCTTGAAGATATCTGTGGATAACCCGGATCCCGGGCTGCTCCCGGCGTGCCGGCGAGGTCCCGGGCCGGGGCGGATCAGCTGTTGAAGCCCGCTTCGTCGGAGGCGAGGTCGAGGTCCGCCTTGTTCAGCTCCTCGATGTTCACGTCCTTGAATGTGAGGACCCGGACCTGCTTCACGAAGCGGGCCGGCCGGTACATGTCCCACACCCAGGCATCAGCCATGGACACCTCGAAGAAGACCTCGCCCTGAACCGAGTGCACCTGCATCTCGTAATCGTTGGTCAGGTAGAAACGCCGCTCGGTCTCAATCACATATTTGAACAACCCGACGACATCGCGGTACTCCCGGTAGAGCTTCAGCTCCATCTCGGTCTCGTACTTCTCGAGGTCCTCGGCGCTCATCGCATGTTCCCCTTCAGCCGTACGTCCCCCCATTGTGCGTCAGTCACGCTCCGTCCCCAGGGGGATCGGGAATTGTGGGGGTCCTTCGTCGAGCAGCGTACGCAGCAGCTCGGCGAGCCTGATCGGGTACACCGTCTCACGAGAGGAGAGAAGTTCCTCGCAGGTCCACCACCGCAGCCCGGTGACGCTGCGCCGCTCCAGTTCCGTGTGCCCGGCGGTGTCGAACTCGGTGATCCCGGTGCGCGCCAGGTAGTACCACTCGTCCTGCTCCCAGCGGCGTCCGTCGAACGCGAACGAACAGCTCCGCTCCCACAGCACCGGCCCCAGCTCCACCGAGGTCATCCCGGTCTCCTCGGCCAGCTCCCGGCGGGCCGCCGCCTCCAGGCTCTCGCCGTCCTCGACCCCGCCGCCCGGGGTGAACCACCAGGTCATCGAGGGGTCGGCCGGCTCGTGGCCGTGCAGCAGCAGGATGCGGTCGGCGGGATCCAGCAGGACGACGCGGGCCGCGCGGCGCTTGATCACCGGCGGCGGCGCAGTCGGCGGGCGATCGGACCGTGCGCCGCGCCGCCGAGGATCAGCACCATGCCGGCGAAGACCGAGACGGTGATCCAGCGCAGCGGCCCCGGCTCGGAGACGCCGCCGGGCAGCGCGGAGAAGTTCTCGGCCCGGTCCACCATGCCCAGCCGCCCCAGCGGCCACGCCACCGCGTCCACCCGGGCCCGGACCGCGCCGCGCGGCACCGTGCCGGTCTCGCCGCCGGTCATGTGCACGCGGGAGTCCAGCGACTCGGCGCGGTTGTCGCCCAGCAGGAACAGCTGCCCCTTGGGGACCGTGGTCTCGAACGGCGTCATCGACGCGGGGCCGCCGTTGAGGAGGTACTTCTCCTCGACCGGCTTGCCGTTGACCAGCATCCGGCCCTGCTGGTCGCAGCAGGTGATGACGTCGCCGTCCACCCCGACGACGCGCTTGACCAGCGTCGCGCTGCCCCACAGCTGGTCCTGGAAGACCACGATGTCGCCGCGCCGCACCTCGGACCCGTCGACCCGCTGCGCCAGGATCCGGTCCCCCGGCTCCACGGTCGGCTGCATGGACCCGGTCGGGACGGTGTAGGGCCGGTAGACCACCGCGCCCCAGGCGAAGCCGCCCAGGAACAGCACGCACCCGATGGCCACGGCCAGCCCGGACAGTACGCGTCCGAGCCGGCCGTCATCCCTGCGTATCGCGCTGCTGCTCGCGGAAGTGCTGCTCATGGGTCCGCACCCTACCCGGCGGTACCTGCCGGGGTCAGCACTCCGCGGCAGGCCTTTGCGAACCCCATGCGAACCCCACCAGTCCCACGAGAACCGCGGGCCTCAGGAAATCGCCCTCTCGGGCGCCCTCGCTCAGCTCGCGGAGCCCTCGGCGGCCTCGGCGCCCTTGCGGGTCAGCCGACGCCGGCGCATCAGCACCAGCGGAACCGCGCCCACCAGGCCCGCGGCGGCCGGCAGAGCGCCCGTCGCGTTGATCCCCGGCTGGTCGAAGGTGTCGGGGACCGGCAGCATGCCCCAGCGGTTGATGGGCCAGGCCTTCACGAAGGCACGGCCGACCACGTCGTCGAGCGGGACGAACCCGTTACCCGGCTGGTCCATGTGGTACCGGGAGTCCAGGGAGTTCTGGCGGTGGTCGCCCATCACCCAGATGCGGTCCTTGGGGACCGTCACCTTGAACGGCTTGTCCATCGTGCACGGGGTGTTGTCCGGGTAGACGTACGGCTCGACGAGCGCCTTGCCGTTCACCTTGAGCGGACCGGTTCCGTTGCACTCGACGGTGTCGCCGCCCACGCCGATGACCCGCTTGATCAGGTCCTTCTCCTGCGCGGAGGGCATCAGGCCGATGAAGCTGAGGGCCGACTGCAGACCCCGCGACACGGCGTTGCCGCTGGCCGGCGGGTTCTCCGGCAGCCAGCCGCCCGGGTCGTGGAAGACGACGACCTCGCCGCGGTCGGGCTCGGAGCCGAACCACGGGGTCAGCTTGTCCACCAGGACGCGGTCGCCCTCCTGGAGGGTGTTCTGCATCGAGTCCGACGGGATGGAGAACGCCTGCACCAGGAACGTCTTGATCAGCAGCGCCAGGACCAGCGCGATGCCGATGAGCAGTGGCAGCTCCTTCCAGAACGACCGCTGCTTGCGCTCCGGCCTACGGCGTCGGCCCGCCGCACCGTCGTCCTCGCCCGGGCCCTCGCCACCGGACCCCGGGCCGCCGTCCCCCGCGCCGGAGCGCGGCGCCGGTGGCTCGTGTCCGGACTCGTTCTCGTGCCCCGCATCGGGGGCCGCGCCGCCGCCCGCCGTCTTCTGGACAGAGCCCGCCGGGATGTTCCCGTCTTCGGGCTCGCCGGATCCGGATCGTGCGCCGACCGCCAGGTCCCCCACGTTCACTCCTCATTCCACGCTGCCGCCTGCGCCATGACTGACGCAGGCCCACCACTCCCATAACGAGCGGGAGTTCCGCAGGAGTCGGGGGGTGGGTCGTTCCTTGCCCAATGTTGGCCGTGCCCACCTTAGTCGGCGGTTCCAGCGCACTCGCGCCGGTCGGCCGCGCGTCGGGCACCGAGGCATACGTCCCCGGCTCCTCCAGTTTGCGCCAGTGGGCCACCGGCCAGGCGATGACGAAGGCCCTGCCCACCACCAGATCCAGCGGAACCGTCCCCTGACCAGGCTGGTCCATGTGGAAACGGGAATCCGCCGAGTTGGAGCGGTGGTCGCCCATCACCCAAACCCGCCCGACAGGCACCTTGACGCTGAACGCCGAGACCGACGGCGTATCCCCCGGATTGATGTACGGCTCGGTCAACGGCGTCCCGTTGACGGTGATCCGGCCGTCCTTGTCGCAGCACTTGACGGTGTCCCCGCCGACCGCGACCACCCGCTTGATCAGATCCTGCTCGCCCGAGGCCGGGAGCAGTCCGATGAAGGTGAAGAACTCCTTCACCTGCTTGATCCCCACCGGATCCGGCTTCGGCTGGGGCTCGTTGGCCAGCCAGCCGCCCGGGTCCTTGAAGACCACGACGTCACCGCGTTGCGGCGTACTGCCGAACCACGGAGTCAACTTGTCGACCAGCACCCGGTCGCTGATCCGGATCGTCTGCTCCATCGAGCCGGACGGGATGACGAACGCCTGCAGCAGGAACGTCTTCAGCACCAGGGCGATCAGCAGCGCCACGATCAGCAGCAGCGGAATCTCCCGCGCCGCCGACCGGCGCCGCTTGCGCTTGACCTTGCGCGCCAGCTTGCGCCGCTCCGCGCGGGTGCCGCCGCCCCGCGGCCCGGAACCGCCGGAACGACCGGATCCGCCCGAGCTGCCCGAACCGCCCGAACCACCGGAACCGCCCGAGCCACCGGAACCGCTGCCGGACCCGTCGTACCCGCTGCCGGAACCGCCGTACCCGCTGCCGGACCCGTCCCGCGACCCGTCGCCCGCGCCGTCGCCATGGCCGTGCGCCCTGCCTGCGTCGCGCCCCGGCCCCGCGCCGCGGCGGGCCGCCGGGACCGCGCCCGGCCGGTGGTGCCCGTAGCGCGGCCTGCCGCGGTTACCCACGGCACCGGCCCGGTCCGGGTACGGCGGCGAAGATCTCCGGGCGGTCCAGGGACCGCATCCGGCCGATCGGCCAGCCGATCCAGTCGGCCCGGCCGATCACCTCGTCCAGCGGGACGGTGCCGCCGCCGGGTTCGCCGAGGTGGTCGCGGGAATCCCGGGAGTCGTCACGGTGGTCGCCCATCACCCACAGCCTCCCTGCCGGCACTCGGATGTCGAACGGTACCCGGGACGGTGTATTGCCCGGATACAGATAAGCCTCGTCCAACGAATGGCCGTTCACCATGAGTCTGCCCAGCGCGTCGCAACAAGTGACCCGGTCCCCGCCAACACCGATCACCCGCTTCACATAATCGGTCCCGCCGGTCTGGAGGAACGATCCGTCACCGTCGAAGACGACGATGTCGCCCCGCTCCGGAACCCGGCCGAAGCGGTACGCCAGCTTGTTCACCAGCACCCGGTCCCCGACGTGCAGCGTCCCCTCCATCGAACCGCTCGGCACGAGGAACGGCTGCACCAGGAACGCGTTCACGACGAACAGGGCCGCCACGCAGGCCACGGCCGGCACCGCCGTGCGCCACCAGCGGGCCACGGACCACCACGGGGGGACGGAGGACGGGGACACAGCGAAGCGCGACCGCTGCTCCCCCTGCTGTTCAGCAGTGGAAGAGCGATCGCGCTCCGAAGGTCCTGCGTCCGTGTCCATCGAGCGGAGAGCCTATACGGCCCCGCGACGGACTCAGTTGTCGCGCTTCTCCTTGATCTTCGCGGCCTTGCCGCGCAGCTCACGGAGGTAGTACAGCTTGGCGCGACGGACGTCACCGCGGGTCACGATCTCGATCTTCTCGAAGATCGGGCTGTGCACCGGGAAGGTACGCTCGACGCCGACGCTGAAGCTGACCTTGCGGACCGTGAAGGTCTCGCGGACGCCCGCGCCCTGGCGGCGGACGACGACGCCCTTGAACTGCTGCACACGCGAGCGGGTGCCCTCGATGACGCGCACGTGGACGTTGATGGTGTCACCGGGGCGGAACGCCGGGACGTCGTCACGCTTCGACGCGTTGTCGATGGAGTCGAGAATATGCATGAAGATCTTCTGCTTCCTTCGCCCATGCCACAGGTCATCGGCGGAACGGTCGTGATGATGATTCGGAATGCCGCTCCGTCGGGCGAGCGTCGGTCCCCCTGTGGCAGGGGCGCCGCCGGACGTACAGCAGAGCGCTATTCTTCCACGGCCGGGGCCGCGCGCCCAAATCGGCCGTCCGGCAGCTCTTCCCAGCCCAGCTCCGCCAGGAGCGCGCGGTCGGCCTTGTCGAGGGCGGCGGGGTCGCAGCGCTCGATCAGGTCCGGCCGGTTGGCGGTGGTACGGCGGAACGCCTCGTCGCGGCGGAAGCGGGCGACCTTGCCGTGGTGGCCGCTCAGCAGCACCTCGGGCACCTCGCGCTCCCGCCAGACGGGCGGCTTCGTGTAGACCGGCCCCTCCAGGAGGTCGGCCATCGCGCCGGGCGCGAAGGAGTCGTCGCGGTGCGACTCGGCGTTGCCGAGCACGCCGGGCAGCAGCCGGGCCACCGCCTCGACGATCACCAGGACCGGGGCCTCGCCGCCGGCCAGGACGTAGTCGCCGATCGAGACCTCGCGGACGTCGTAACGGTCGGCGTACTCGTCGATGACCCGGCGGTCGATGCCCTCGTAGCGGGCGGGCGTGAAGATCAGCCAGGGCTGCTCGGACAGCTCGACGGCCAGCTCCTGGGTGAACGGCAGACCGCTGGGCGTCGGGACGACCAGCACGGGCCGCCGCTCGGAGACGTCCGCCGCATCGACCGCTTCCGCCCCGTCGACCGCTTCAGCCGTATCCGCCGCATCGGCGCCGGACGCGGTCACCGCGTCCAGCGCCTCGCCCCACGGCTCGGGCTTCATCACCATGCCGGGGCCGCCGCCGAACGGGCTGTCGTCCACGGTGTTGTGCCGGTCGTGCGTCCAGTCGCGCAGGTTGTGGATCCGCACGTCGAGCTGCCCGCGGGCCCGCGCCTTGCCGACCAGCGACACGTTCAGCGGTTCGAGGTACTCGGGGAAGATCGTGATGACGTCGATGCGCATCAGACGGTGCCGTCAGCGCCGTCACGGCCTTCGGGGGCGTCGGCCTCGGCGTCACGACTGCTCGCGACCTCGGCCTCCGCCTCGTTGAGCAGGCCCGGCGGCGGGTCGATCACGGCGCGCTGGTTCTCCAGGTCGATCTCCGGGACGATCTCGCTGACGAACGGGATCATCACCTCGCTGCCGTCGGGGCGCTCGACGATCAGCAGGTCCTGCCCCGGCAGGTGCGAGATCTCCAGGATGCGGCCGACCTCGGTCCCGTCCACGGTCACCACGTCGAGGTCGACCAGCTGGTGGTCGTAGAACTCCTCGGGGTCCTCGGGCAGCTCCGCCGGGTCCACCTCGGCGATCAGCAGGACGTTGCGCAGCGCCTCGGCGG
Organism: Streptomyces sp. NPDC006733; assembly: GCF_040636125.1. Taxonomy (NCBI): domain Bacteria; kingdom Bacillati; phylum Actinomycetota; class Actinomycetes; order Kitasatosporales; family Streptomycetaceae; genus Streptomyces; species Streptomyces sp. NPDC006733. The sequence goes on from NZ_JBEYJD010000018.1 coordinate 99,621, forward strand.
CGTTGCGGTCCCGCACGCCCTCGAAGCGCAGCAGCAGACGGCCGCTGTGCACCTTGCCGGACTCGATGGTCAGCGGGCCGGCGGTGGCCGGGTCCGTGGCCAGCACCGCGCCCGGTCCGAGCCGGATCTCCGGCTCGTCGGTGCGCACCTCGACGGTGACCTCACCCTTGATGCCGTGGGCGCGCCCGATCCGGCCGACTACCAGCTGCACTCTGCTTGCCCTTCACTCACTCGGAACGTCCTGGAACACGACAACGGGCCGGGGCGGCGATTGCCGGCCCCGGCCCGTGCCGGTAATGCATCGGTCTCAGCGGACCTGATCCACGTCGACGAGGTCGACGCGGATGCCACGGCCACCGAGGGCGCCCACGACAGTGCGCAGAGCGCGTGCGGTGCGGCCGTTGCGGCCGATCACCTTGCCGAGGTCGTCCGGGTGCACCCGGACCTCGAGGACGCTCCCGCGGCGCAGGGTCTTCGCGGACACCTGCACATCATCGGGATTGTCGACGATGCCCTTCACGAGGTGCTCGAGAGCCTCCTCGAGCATGCTCAGGCCTCGGTGGTCTCGGCCGGGGCCTCAGCAGCGGCCTCGACGGCGTCATCGGCCTTCTTCTCGGCCTTCTCCGCCTTCTTGGCCTTCGGGGTGATGGCCTCACCCTTGGGCTCGTTGCCGGCGTCCTTGGCAGCGGCCTCGAAGAGGGCGCGCTTGTCGACCTTCGGCTCGGCGACGAGCATCGGGGCCGGGGCCGGCAGGCCCTTGAACTTCTGCCAGTCGCCGGTGACCTTGAGGATGGCCATCACGGGCTCGGTCGGCTGCGCGCCGACACCCAGCCAGTACTGGACACGCTCGGTGTCGACCTCGATGCGCGAGGGGTTCTGCACCGGGTGGTACAGGCCGATCTCCTCGATGGCCCGGCCGTCACGGCGGGTACGGGAGTCGGCGATGACGATGCGGTAGTGAGGCGAACGGATCTTGCCCAGACGCTTCAGCTTGATCTTGACTGCCACGGGAGTGGGTTCTCCTGGAATTGACGAGGTTGGGCACACCGAACACCCACGTGGGGTTGTGGGATTCGTGCGCCCAGCGGACGCGTCAGCCGAAGGAGAGAGGGTTCCTGCACGGCTGTCGAGTTCTCAGCTGGCTATTCTGCCACACGGTGACACGCCCGGCTAACCGGAGTGGCCCGGCAACCTTCCGGGCGGCTCCGGCTCACCTCACCCGACGCCTGCGCCGACGACCTCCGGAATACGGAACGCCTGCCCGCAGGCACCGCACATGATCGGCGCCTGCGCGAGGACCGACGGTACGACGCGGACATTGCGCCCGCAGTCGCACACGGCCTTGACGCGCACTCCCCCGCCGGACGACCCGTGCCGCGCGGCCGGACCGCGGAAACTGCGCGCGGTGTCCGCCGTGGTCGCGACCGTGTGCGCCTTCAGGGCGCGGTGCAGCCGGTCGATGGTGGCTCGATAGCGCTTCTTGGTGTCGGGGCGCAGACCGACCAGGGAGAAGCCGCTGCTGGGATGCGGCTCCTCGGCATGGTCCAGGCCCAGTTCGTCGGCGATCGCCAGAAATCGGCGGTTATGGTAGCGGCCGGCTCGTGACGTGTCACGGACGCCGCGTGCCGCGGCGACTCCGTGCACGGCCTCGTGGAGCAGCCTTTCGAAGGAGAGCTCGATCCCGCAGGCGGACGAGGACTCTCCGATCAGGGACTCTGGCGCGGCCAGATCCGGCAGTTCGGGGTGGTGCCGTTGAATGTCGGCCCACGCGACTGCCAGTTCGGCGGCGAGAACTGGTGGTGTCGTGCTCACGCCGTGACAACGAGCCGGGGTGGCCCAGTGTTCCGATTCCGGGACACCCCAAATAATTTGCACTCATCGGTCAGTTCCGGAGGATGCGTCCGGCGCGGGGCGGGAGCGGAGGATAGTGGAGGATCCGAACACCCGCCCCGAAGTCAGGACGTATCACCGAAAACCTACGCTCACTTCCGGCCAGCTACCTTCGGCTACCGACGGAGAACCGTCAGCGACCGGCGGCAGCGGGCCGGCCCATGAACGCCGTACGCGATCTCAGTACGGGAGCCCGGCGCCGGAGCGCGCGAGCCCCGTACCGGGAATCAGTACGCGCGAGCGACGACCGCGAGCGTGCCCGGGGCGTCGTCCGCGTCCGGGACGGACCCGTCCTCGGCGATCAGGCAGCGCACCGAGACGCTCTGCTGGGCGAGCTTGGCCTCGCCCTCCGGACCGAGGTCCGCCCACGGGATGCGGGCCCAGCCGGTGGCGGCGGCCTCGGCCGCCTCCTCGATGGTGGTCACGTCCACGGTGCGCGACTCGCGGCGCTCGCGGCTCTCGCGCAGCAGCTGCGCCTGGTCCTCTTCGAGGATCTTGGGGATCAGGGCCTCCAGCGCGTCGAGCGCGACCGGCTCCTTGCCCCCGGCGATCCGGCGGGCCAGCATCGCGGTGCCGTTCTCCAGGTCGCGCGGGCCGACCTCGACCCGGACCGGTACGCCCTTGAGCTCCCAGTCCACCGCGCGGCGGCCGAACGGGGTGTCGGTGCGGGCGTCCACCTGGACGCGGATCCCGGCCGCCTTGAGGCGGGCGCCGATCTCGTGCACCTTGTCGACGACCGTGTCGTCACCCTTGATGGCCACCACGACCACCTGGACGGCGGCGAGCCGCGGCGGGACGCGCAGGCCGTTGTCGTCGCCGTGCGACATGATCAGGCCGCCGACCATGCGGGTCGAGACGCCCCACGAGGTCTGCCAGACGTGCTCCTGCTTGCCCTCGCCCGACAGGTACGAGGTGTTGAACGCCTTCGCGAAGTTCTGCCCCAGCTCGTGGCTGGTGCCCATCTGCAGGGCCTTGCCGTCACCCATCATCCCCTCGAGGGTGAGGGTGTTGATGGCGCCGGCGAAGCGCTCCTTGGCGGTCTTGCGGCCGAGCACCACATCGATGCCGAGCACGTTCACCATGAAATCGGCGTACACGTCCTGGTGGATCCGCGCGGCGTAGTCACGCGCGTCTTCGTAGGTGGCGTGGGCGGTGTGGCCCTCCTGCCAGAGGAACTCGGTGGTGCGCAGGAAGACGCGCGGACGCATCTCCCAGCGGACGACGTTCGCCCACTGGTTGATCAGCAGGGGCAGGTCCCGGTAGCTCTGCACCCACTTGGAGAAGTACTCGTTGATGATCGTCTCGGAGGTGGGCCGGACGACGATGGGCTCTTCCAGCTCCTTGCCGCCGCCGTGCGTGACGACCGCCAGCTCGGGGGCGAAGCCCTCCACGTGCTCGGCTTCGCGCGTCAGGTACGACTGCGGGATGAAGAGCGGGAAGTACGCGTTCTGGGCGCCCGCGTCCTTGATGCGCGCGTCCATCTCCTGCTGCATCCGCTCCCAGAGGGCGTATCCGTAGGGCCGGATCACCATCGTGCCGCGCACCGGGCCGTTGTCGGCCAGTTCGGCCTTGTTGACCAGGTCCTGGTACCAGCGGGGGAAGTCGACCGCCTGAGGCGTGAGAACGGGGGGCTTTGCCATGGCGCCGATGTTACGGGGCGATGACCGCCGGACGTGAATCGGGCCGCCCTCTGGACGGGAGCCCAAAACCGGAGTTGTCTGGCTTTCGGGGACATGCACAAAGCACCGGGGGGCACACGAGGACGGCGACTCGGCTGATTGGGGCGGCTCCGATGACAACCACGCTCGTTCGCGGATCCAGGACACGCGCCGACAGCAGGGCACGGGACTGGGCCGAGATACAGGAGCGCATGCTCGTACCGCTCTACGAGGCCGTGTACGACCGGCTCGATGTCGGCCCCGCCACCCGCCTCCTGGGGCTCGGCTGCGGATCGGGGCTCGCGCTGCTGATGGCGTCGGCCCGCGGCGCGACCGTCACCGGTTGCGACGTCGACGAACGGCGCCTCGCGCTGGCCCGTGAGCGGCTGCTCCCCGAACCCCAGTGGGGCGGGCCCGCCCGGCGCCACATCCACGCCGAGTTACGTGCCGGCTGCCCCGACCGCCCGGCGGACCGCCAGGGCGCGCCGTTCACGATGGTGACGGCGCTGGACCCGGCCTCTCCCTGCGACGAGTTGCGGGTGGAGCTGGCGGAAGCGGCCCGGCTCACGGAGCGCGGCAGCCCCGTCGTGCTGGCCGGCTGGGGCCCGTCCGAGCGGTGCGCCACCCACCGCGTGCTGTGCGTCGCCGCCCGGCTGGCGGAACCGCGCGGGCACACGGTCGAGAGCCGGCTGAGCGGGCGCGACGACCTGGAGGAGCTGGCCAGGGACGCCGGGCTGCGGCCGGACGGCTCGGGCCGGGTGGCCTGCCCCTTCGGCTACCCGGACATGGACAGCGCGGTGCGCGGGCTGCTCTCCACCGGCCTGTTCGACACGGCCGCCGAGGCCACCGACCAGCCGCAGGTGGAGAAGGAGCTGGCGGAGACGCTGCACCCCTACCAGCGGCCCGACGGCTCGGTGCGGATGGAGAACGTCTTCCGCTACGTGGTCGCCCGCGTCTGACCGCGTACACCGCCTCGGCCGCCCGCCCGCTGCGGCCCCTTCGCCCGCCCGTCCGCGCCCCCGCACACCGCACCCCGAGCACGCCCGCCCCGCCCGCGCCCGCGGCCCGCCCCGGCAAGGGGATTGGCCGCGGGCGCCGGTGCGCCCCCACTCCGATGCCGCCGCCGCTCGCGCCCTTTCCGGAGTAAATCGTACGATCAGGTCAAAACTGGCACCCAGGCAGGAGTTCTCGACCATGCGGTCCTCCCCCCACGCCCGTGTCTCCGCCGGTCCCGGCGCCGCCCTCGGCGCGCTGCTCGGCCTGCTGCTCGCCCTCTCCGTACCGCTCGCGCAGCAGCGGGCGCACGCCGCGAGCGCGGCGCCGCGCACCATCCCCGCACTCCAGCAGTGGACCGCCGACAGCGGCTCCTTCACCTTCGGCGCCACCGGCCGGGTCGTCACCGACAGCGTCTACGCGTCCGCGCTCGGCACCACCGGGCAGGTCTTCGCGGACGATCTGACGCAGCTCGCCGGCAGGCCCGTCGGCCACGTCACCGGCGCCTCCTCCGACGCGCGGCCCGGGGACCTCTTCCTCACCCTCGGCTCGACGGACACCGGACTGGGCACCGAGGGCTACTCCCTCACCGTGGCCCCGTCCCTCACCGTCAGGGCGCGGACCGACGCCGGGGTCTTCTACGGCACCCGCACGGTGCTGCAGCTCCTCAAGCAGTCCCCCACCGTCCCCGCCGGAACGGCCCGCGACTGGCCCGCCAAGCCCGAGCGCGGGCTGATGGTCGACGTCGGACGCAAGTACTTCACCCTGCCCTGGCTCCAGGGCCAGATCAGGGACCTCGCCTATCTGAAGATGAACTACTTCCACCTGCACCTGTCCGACAACTACGGCTTCCGCCTGGAGAGCACCGGCCACCCGGAGCTCACCTCCGCCGACCACTACACCAAGCGGGAGATCGCCGACCTCGTCGCGTTCGCCGCCCGGTACCACGTCACCGTCGTGCCCGAGATCGACATGCCGGGCCACATGAACACGACCCTGGCCGCCCACCCCGAACTGCGGCTCACCAACAGCGCGGGCACCCCCAGCCCCCAGTACATCGACCTGGCCAACCCGGCGAGCTACACCCTGATCAAGGACCTGATCACCGAGTACCTGCCGCTGTTCCCTGCCCGGTACTGGCACCTGGGCGCCGACGAGTACGTCACCAACTACGCCAACTACCCGCAACTGCTGAGCTACGCCCGCGAGCACTACGGCGCCGACGCCACCGCCAAGGACACCTACTACGGCTTCATCAACTGGGCCGACTCCCTCGTCCGGGCAGGCGGCAAGACGATGCGGATGTGGAACGACGGCATCAAGCCGGGCGACGGAACGATCACCCCGAACGCGGACATCACCGTCGACTACTTCAACGTCTACGGCCTCACCCCGCAGCAGCTCGTCGAGGCGGGCCACACCGTCCAGAACGCCAGCTGGAACCCGACCTACTACGTGTTCGGCGGCGGCCGCCCCAACACCCCGTACATGTACGAGACCTGGAACCCGGACGTCTTCCAGGGCGGCTCCACCATCGCCGACCCGTCCCGCAACCGGGGTTCGAAGCTGCACGTCTGGTGCGACCACCCGGACGCCGAGTCCGAGCAGCAGACGGCCTCCGGGATCATGACCCCGATGCGCGCGCTGTCGCAGCGGACCTGGGGCTCCCCCCTGCTCGTCCCGACGCTCGCGGAGTTCCAGCCGATCGTCACCGCCGTCGGGCGCCCGCCCGGCTGGCCGAGCGACACCGCGACGGGCGATCTGGCCCTCGGCCGCCCGGTGACCGTCTCCAGCGTCGAGACGCCCGCCTACCCGGCGGAGAGCGCCGTGGACGGCAACTACGGCAGCCGCTGGTCCAGCGCCCGCACGGACACGGAGTGGCTGACGGTCGACCTGGGCACCGTCCAGGCGGTCGACCGCGTCAAGCTCACCTGGGAGGCGGCCTACGCCACGGCGTTCCAGGTCCAGCTGTCGGATGACGGCACGGACTGGCGCACGGTCCACTCCACCACCGGCGGCTCCGGCGGCACCCAGAACCTGACCGGCCTCGGCGGCTCCGGACGCTATCTGCGGATCAACCTCACCGAGCGGGGCACCGTCTACGGCTACTCGCTCTGGGAGGTCGAGGCATACCGCGACGACTCCCCCGCGGCAGCCGCACCCCCGGAGGCCGCCCCCTCAGCCGCCGCCCCCGCGGTGGTCGCACCCGAAGCAGTGGCCCCCGCGGCAGCGACCCCTGCGGCTGAGTCTCCCGCGGTGACGCCCGCGGCCCAGCCCCCGGCTGCGGCGCCGACGGCCGCACCCGCGGCGGACAAGACGTAGGCCGGGCGCTTGACCTCAACCTTGGTTCACCTCGCAGGCTGTACCGCACCGGGCACAGCACGCAGCGCCCAGCACGCGAGAACCGATCGAGGAGAGCGTCATGATTCTGGTCACCGGAGCCACCGGCAAGGTCGGCGGGCAGGTCGTGTCCCAGTTGCTGGAGCGGGGCACGGCCTTCCGGGCCCTGACCCGCGACCCGGGCGCGGCCCGGCTGCCCGTCGGGGTCGAGGCCGTGGCCGGGGACCTGGCGGATCCGCAGAGCCTGGACGCGGCGCTCGACGGCGTCGACGCGGTCTTCCTGGTCTGGCCGTTCCTCACCGCCGAGGCGGCGCCCGCCGTCGTGGACCGGATCGCGCGGCAAGCCCGCCAGATCGTGTACCTCTCGATGGCGGGCGTGCGGCAGCGGACGGACGGGCCCGTCGACCCGATCACCGGCTTCCACGGCGAGTTGGAACGGCTCATCGAACGGTCCGGGCTCGCCCGGACCTTCCTGCGCCCGGTCGGCTTCGCGTCCAACACCCTCGGGTGGGCCGAACAGGTCCGCGCCGACGGAGTAGTCCGCGACCTGAACGGGTCGCTGGCCCGGCCGCTGATCCATGAGCGGGACATCGCGGCGGCCGCCGTACGCGTGGTGACGGACGGCCCGGACGGCGGCCACGCGGGTGCCGGGTACGTCCTCACCGGCCCCGCCCTGGTCACCCAGATCGAGCAGGCGCGCGCCATCGGCGAGGCGATCGGCCGTCCGGTGCGCTTCGAGGAGATGGCGGTCGAGGAGAAGCGGCAGCAGATGCTGTCCTGGCTGCCGCCGTCGGGGGTGGACGCCGTCCTGGCGGCCTGGGCCGGCATGGCCGGGGCCGCCGAGCCGGTCACCGGCACCGTCGAGGAGCTGACCGGCTCCGCCCCGCGCACCTTCCGGCAGTGGGCCGCCGACCACGCCGCCGACTTCCGTTGACGGAAGCGGCGGAACGGGGACGGGTCAGGCGCCCGGCCACTCCTCCGCGGTGAGCGCGAAGCGCTCGTGGTCGCGCCAGTCGTCGTTCAGGTAGAGCATGCGCGGCGAGAAGCCCTCGTGGCGGAAGCCGAGCCGCTTGGCCATAGCCAGGGAGCGGCCGTTGTCCGGCTGCACGTTGATCTCCAGCCGGTGCAGCCCGAGGCCGTCCGGGTAGCTGGTGAAGCAGCGGTCGACGACCTGCCGCAGGCCCTCGGTCATCCGGCCGGTGCCCGCGTACGGCAGGTAGCTGTCGTAGCCGAGGGTGCCGTTGCGGAACCGGGCCCGGACGATGTTCGCGACGTTGACCTTGCCGACGATGCCGCCGTCCTCGTCGTTGAGGATCAGGAAGGTGCGCAACGACGGACCCTGTCGGCGCAGCAGTTCGTGGAAGCCGTCCGGATCGACGGGGTTCCACGGGCTCAGGTGGTCGGCGGACCGCAGGACGGCCGCGGCGTACGCGTCGGCGTCGCCCGGACGTGGTTCTCGGATGGATACGCGCATGGCGCCATCATGCCCCGGACGCAGGAGCGCCCCCTGCCGGGGGCGCTCCTCCGCTGTGCTGTGCTATGAGGCGTCAGCCCATGAACTTCTTGAACTCGTCGGGGAGTTCGAAGTTCTGCGCCTCCGGGGCGGCAGCCGCGCCGAAGGGGTTGTCGGCCTGCTCGGCACGGCGGGCGGCCTCGGCCGCCTCCTCCGCCTTGCGCTTCATGGGGTTGCCGCTGCGCTGCTTGCCCTTGGCCTGCTTGACCTGCTTCTTCTTCTTGCCGCCGCCACCCATGCCCGGCATCCCCGGCATACCGGGCATGCCGCCGCCCTGGGCCATCCGCGACATCATCTTGCGGGCCTCGAAGAAGCGCTCCACCAGGTTCTTGACCGCGCTGACCTCGGTGCCGGAACCCTTGGCGACGCGGGCCCGGCGCGACCCGTTGAGGATCGTCGGGTCCTGGCGCTCGGCCGGGGTCATCGACTTGATGATGGCGGCCGTGCGGTCCACGTCGCGCTCGTCCAGGTTGGCGATCTGGTCCTTGATCTGCCCCATGCCCGGCAGCATGCCGAGCAGCTTGGAGATGGAGCCCATCTTGCGGACCTGCTCCATCTGGGACAGGAAGTCGTCGAGCGTGAACTCCTTCGGGCCCTTGGCCAGCTTCTCGGCCATCTTCTGGGCCTCGGCCTGGGAGAAGGTCTGCTCGGCCTTCTCGATCAGGCTGAGCATGTCGCCCATGCCGAGGATGCGCGACGCCATCCGGTCCGGGTGGAAGGTGTCGAACTCGTCGAGCTTCTCGCCGTTGGAGGCGAACATGATCTGCTTGCCGGTCACGTGCGCGATGGAGAGCGCGGCACCACCGCGGGCGTCACCGTCGAGCTTGGACAGGACCACGCCGTCGAAGCCGACGCCGTCGCGGAACGCCTCGGCGGTGTTGACCGCGTCCTGGCCGATCATCGCGTCGACGACGAAGAGGATCTCGTCCGGGCTGACCGCGTCGCGGATGTCGGCGGCCTGCCGCATCAGCTCCTCGTCGACGCCGAGCCGGCCGGCGGTGTCGACGATCACGACGTCGTACTGCTTGGACTTCGCGAACTCGATCGAGTCCTTGGCGACCTTGACCGGGTCGCCGACGCCGTTGCCCGCCTCGGGGGCGAAGACCGCGACGCCCGCGCGCTCCGCGACGACGGAGAGCTGGGTCACGGCGTTCGGGCGCTGGAGGTCGCAGGCGACGAGCAGCGGGGCGTGGCCCTGGCTCTTGAGCCAGAAGCCGAGCTTTCCGGCGAGGGTGGTCTTACCGGCACCCTGCAGACCCGCGAGCATGATGACGGTCGGCGGCTGCTTGGCGAAGCGGACCCTGCGGGTCTCGCCGCCGAGGATGCCGACGAGCTCCTCGTTGACGATCTTGATGACCTGCTGCGCGGGGTTCAGCGCCTGCGAGACCTCGAGGCCGTTCGCGCGGTCCTTGACCTGCTTGATGAACGCCCGCACCACGGGCAGCGCGACGTCCGCTTCGAGAAGCGCGATACGGATCTCGCGCGCGGTGGCGTCGATGTCCGCCTCGGAGAGGCGGCCCCGGCCCCGGAGGTTTTTGAACGTCGCTGCCAAGCGGTCGCTGAGGGTATCGAACACGTCGGTCGCAGATCCTTGCGGTCGGGGGCGGAGTCAATTGCTCTCCAGGGTATCCGGCTCCGACGACAAGATGTCCTCGCCCACCGGATAGGGCGGGCGAGGACACCAGAACCTCCGCTCGCGCGGAGAGCGGTGCGGCCTCCCCGTCGGCCTCCCCGTCGGCCTCGCGGAGCCGGCCGCGATCGCCCCCGCGGCTGCGGGACGCCGGGCTCGACGGCCACGGCGCCCCCCAGGATGCGGGCCACCGCTACCGCAGCGCCCGCTCCACCTCGCGGGCGACCTCCGCCGCCCGGACCTCGCCCAGGGGGGCGCCGTCCGCGCCGACGACGTAGAACGCGTCGACCGCGTTGGCGCCGAGCGTGCTGATGCGGGCGGACCGGACGTCCACGCCGGTCGCGGCCAGGGCGTAGCCGATCCGGTGGAGCAGGCCGGGGGCGTCCTGGGCGCGGACCTCGATCACCGTGGCCACCTGGGAGCTGCCGGCGGCGACCGTCACGCGGGGCGGCGGCGCGGCGAGCGCGCGGCGGCGCGGGTAGGCCGCCTCGCGTTCGGCGAGCCGTGCCTCGATGTCGAGCGAGCCCTCGAAGGCCCGTCCGAGGTCGGCCCGGAGCCGGGCGGCTTCCGGGAGCGCCCCGTACTCGGCGGAGACCCGCCAGTTGAGCAGGGTCACCGGGCCCTCCCCGATCGGGTCGACGGAGCGCAGGTCGGCGGCGCGCACGGTGAGCCGGTGCAGGGCGAGCACACCGGCGGCCTGGGCGAGCAGCCCCGGCCGGTCCGGGACGGCGAGCAGCAGCTCGACGCCGAGGCGCTCGGGGGTGGTCCCCTCGTCGCCCTCGGGGTCGGGTTCCGGGTGGGCGTGCAGGGCGAGCACCGGGCCGCCGGTGCGGGCGGCCTCGACGGCGAGGCGCTCCTCCTCGGCCGTCGGCTCGGTGGCGGCGGGCTCCGGGACCTCGCCGCCCGCGAGGACTTCCGCGACGCGTTTGACGAGGTCGGCGAGGAGCGAGGCGCGCCAGTTGCTCCACGCGGCGGGGCCGGTGGCGAGCGCGTCGGCCTCGGTCAGCGCGTGCAGCAGCTCCAGCGTGCCGCTGTCGCGCACCACGTCGGCGACGCCCTTGACGGTCACCGGGTCGTCGAGGTCGCGGCGGGTCGCGGTGTCGATGAGCAGCAGGTGGTGGCGGACGAGCAGCGCGAGGGTCTCCACGTCGGCGGGGGCGAATCCGATGCGGGTGGCGACGTCGCGGGCGATGACCTCGCCGGCCTCGCTGTGGTCGCCGGGCCAGCCCTTGCCGATGTCGTGCAGCAGGGCCGCCATCAGCAGCAGGTCCGGGCGCCCGACGCGCCGGGTGAGGCGGGACGCGCGGACCGCCGTCTCGACGAGGTGGCGGTCGACCGTCCAGCGGTGGACGGCGTTGCGCTGCGGCCGGCAGCGGACCCGTTCCCAGTCCGGCAGCAGCCGCGTGATGAGCCCTTCGGCCTCCAGCGCCTCCCAGACCTGGACGGTGGCCTCGCCCGCGCCGAGCAGGGTGAGGAGCTGTTCGCGGGCCTCGGCCGGCCAGGGCACCGGCAGCGGGCGGGCGGCGGCGGCCAGCCGGCGTACCGCGTGCAGGCTGAGCGGCAGTCCGGCCTGGGCGGCCGCGGCGGCGGCGCGCAGCGGCAGGACGGGGTCGCGTTCGGGCTTGGCGGCCAGCGCGAGGACGGCCTCGCCCTCGTGCTCGACGACTCCGTCGGCGAGCGGGGTGCGCTCGGCGGGGGCGGCGGCGGCCGGGCCGGAGCGGCCGATGCCGAGCAGGCCGCGGCGGCGCGGGCGCGCCTCGCGGGAGCGCAGCACGCGCCCGACCTCGCGCCAGGTGACGTCGGCGGCGTAGCTGATGGTGCGGGCGGCCTCGTAGACCTGGCGCAGCAGGGCGTCGGCGTCGAGCAGGCCGAGGCTCTCGGCGACCTGGTCCTGCTCCTGGAGGGCGAGCCGGTCGGTGGCGCGGCCGGTGACCAGGTGCAGGGCGTCGCGGGCGTCCAGCAGCCGGGTGCGGGCCCTCTCCAGGCCCTCGCGGGGGGCGTCGGCGAGCCAGGACGCGGCGACGGCGCGCAGCGCGGTGGCGTCGCGCAGCCCGCCCCTGGCCTCCTTGAGGTCGGGTTCCAGCAGGTAGGAGAGCTCCCCCTGGCGTTCGGCCCGTTCCTGGCACAGCTCGTGCAGGGCGGGCAGCCGCTTGGGGGCCTGGTTGCGCCAGTCGGCGAGGGTGGCCGTGCGCAGGTCCGCGGTGAGGGCCGGGTCGCCCGCAAGGTGCCGGGCGTCGAGCAGCCCGAGCTGGACCTTGAGGTCGTCGGCTGCGGTCTCGCGGGCCTCGGCGCCGGTACGGACCGAGTGGTCCAGGTCCAGGCCGAGGTCCCAGACCGGGTACCAGATCCGGTCGGCCAGCGCGGAGACCCGCTCCTTGGCGACGGAGGGGTCGTAGAGCAGCAGCAGGTCCAGGTCGCTGCGCGGGGAGAGTTCGCCGCGCCCGTAGCCGCCGACGGCGACCAGGGCGTAGCCGGCGACCCCGGCCTCCTTCGCCGCGCCGGCGGCGAGCCCGGCCAGCCAGTCGTCGGTGAGTCCCGACAGGGCGGAACGGCGCGGCGGCCCGGACCGCGTCTCCTCGTTGAGGAGGCGCAGCCGGGCCGCCGCGTAGCCGCCGGCACCCTCAGGGGTGCCGGCGGCGGATCCGTCGTCCGCTTTCGCTTCGACGTTGTCCGTCACGTGTGCTCCAGCGCTGGGCGCTTGTCGCGAGATCCGGTCCGCAGGTCGCGAACCGGGTCTAGAGGGCGTCCGGGCCGCGTTCGCCGGTGCGTACGCGGACCGCTGTCTCGACCGGAATGCTCCACACCTTGCCATCACCGATCTTGCCGGTGCGGGCGGCCTTGACGATGACTTCGATCAGCTGGTCGGCGTCACTGTCCTCGACCAGCACCTCGATGCGGATCTTCGGCACGAGGTCGACGGTGTACTCGGCGCCGCGGTAGACCTCGGTGTGGCCGCGCTGGCGGCCGTAGCCGCTGGCCTCGGTGACCGTCAGGCCGTGCACCCCGAAGGCCTGCAGGGCCTCCTTGATCTCGTCCAGCCGGTGCGGCTTCACAACTGCCGTGATGAGCTTCACGCGTCCACCTTCTTGTCGGAGGCGCCGGCCTCGCTGCTCTTGGTGCTGGGAACGGGGGCCGCGGTGGTGCGGACCGTGCCGCCGCCCGCTCCCGCGAAGTCGTACGCCGTCTCGGCGTGTTCGATCTGGTCGATGCCGGTGACCTCGTCGTCCTCGCTGACCCGGAAGCCCATGACCAGGTCGATGAGCTTGGCCAGGACGGCGGAGGCGACCAGGGAGTACCCGAGCACCGCGCCGACGCCGACCGCCTGCTTGCCGAGCTGGTCGACGCCGCCGCCGTAGAACAGGCCCTTGGCGGTCTGGCCGACGCCGCCGGTGGCGAAGAGGCCGATGAGCAGGGAGCCGACGATGCCGCCGACCATGTGGACGCCGACGACGTCCAGGGAGTCGTCGTAGCCGAACTTGTACTTCAGGCCGACCGCGGCGGCGCACAGCACACCGGCGATCAGGCCGACGGCGATCGCGCCGAGCGGGGAGACCGACCCGCAGGCGGGGGTGATCGCGACGAGTCCGGAGACCGCGCCGGAGGCGGCGCCCAGGGTGGTGAAGGAGCCGTGCCGGAGCTTCTCGTAGGCGAGCCAGCCGAGCATCGCGGCGGCGGTGGCGACCTGGGTGTTGGTGAAGGCGACGGCGGCGACGCCGTCCGCGCCGAGCCAGGAGCCGGCGTTGAAGCCGAACCAGCCGAACCACAGCAGGCCCGCGCCGAGCATGACCAGCGGCAGGCTGTGCGGGCGCATCGGGTCCCGCTTGAAGCCGACGCGCTTGCCGATGACGAGGATCACACCGAGGGCGGCGGCGCCCGCGTTGATGTGGACCGCGGTACCACCGGCGAAGTCGATCACGCCGTACTTGAAGAGCCAGCCGTCCGAGGCCCAGACCCAGTGCGCGACGGGGAAGTACACGACCGTCGCCCACAGGGTGATGAACAGCGCCCAGGCGGTGAACTTCACGCGGTCGGCGAGCGCACCGCTTATGAGCGCCGGGGTGATGATCGCGAACATCAGCTGGAAGACGGCGAAGACGTAGACCGGGATGCCGTACCCGGGCCACAGCTCGCCGATGCCGATGTTGCGCATCCCGAGCCAGTCGGTGCCACCCATGAAGCCGTTGCCGGAGTCGAAGGCGAAACTGAATCCGTAGAGCGTCCACAGAATGGTGATGATGCCGAGGCTGATGAAGCTCATCATCAACATGTTCAGCGCGCTCTTGACGCGGACCATGCCCCCGTAGAAGAAGGCCAGGCCCGGCGTCATCACCATGACCAGGGCGGCGCTGAGCAGCATGAACGCCGTATTTCCGGTATCGAGCTTGGGCGCGTCAGCGGCAAGCGTCATGATGGCTGGTGCCATCGGCGTCTCCTCGTCATCCGAGCGGCCCTGCGGGACGGTGCTGGGTGGGCCGGTTATCGCCCAGAGGTTGTCCCAGTCGGGTTTCGCCCGATGCCGCAGGGTGTTTCGACGCGGTGACGAAGAAGTCCCATGTGTTACGTGAAGGTGAACCGCTCCCGGCGGGCGCGGGCGCCGTATACGGGACCGGCCGCGGAAGTCACCCGTTTGACCTGGCGTGGGGGAGCCGAGTCGAGCTGGACGGGTGGACTGCCGCGGCCGGGATCTGAGGGTTTCCGCCGGCTAGGCGGTTTCGGCCACTTCCGGCAGCTCGACCGCCAGCCGCTCGGAGAGGTCGATGACCTCGGCGATGTCTCCGAAGTCGCGCATCGCGGTGTCGGCGGTCTTGCGGATCCGGGTGTTCACCCGCTCCGAGCGCACCTTTCTGGCCACGGAGATCGCCTTCTGCGTCATGTCGGCGGCCTGTTCCGGGTTGCGCTCCAGGAGGTGCACGGTGGCCATGCCGACGAGGTTGAGGGCGTACGCCCGCTGGTGGACGGCGTCCTGGCCGAACAGCTCGACGGCCCGCTCCATCACCGGGTGCGCGAGCGAGGCGTAGGTGGAGCTGCGGCCGGCGACGTAGGCGAGGTCGCGGTAGGAGTGGGCGTTCTCCGCGTTCAGCTCGGCCTCGTTGAAGAAGCTGATCCAGTCCGGGTCCTCGCCCTTGCGGGCGTCGGTGAAGGCGTCCTCGGCCATCCGCACGGCCCGGTGGCACTTGCTGACCTGGCCCATGCTGGCGTAGGCGCGCGCCTCGACGGCGTGCAGCATCGCCTGGGTGGTGGCGGTGGCCGTGTCCCGGCTGCCGTACTGGGCGAGGTGGATGAGCTCCAGCGCGTCGTCCGGCCGGTTCAGGTGGATCATCTGGCGGCTCATGCTGGAGAGGATGAACGCGCCCAGCGGCCGGTCGGCGGCCTCCTTGGCGGCGTGCAGGGCGAGGACGAAGTACTTCTGGGCGGTCGGCTGCAGCCCGACGTCGTAGCTCATCCAGCCGGCCAGCGCCGCGAGGTCGCCGGTGACGCGGTAGAGCCGCTTGGCGACCGCCTCCGGGTGCGACTCCTGCAGCAGGTCGGTCACCTCGTGCAGCTGGCCGACGACCGCCTTGCGGCGCAGGCCGCCACCGCACTGGCTGTCCCAGGTGCGGAACATCACGGTGGTGGTCTCCAGCAGCTGCAGCTCCGGCTCGGAGAGCCGGTTCGGCCGGTTGCCGGTGTCCCGGGGCGCGCCGGCGACGGGCGTCGGGAAGCCGCCGAGCGAGGGGGGCACCAGCCACCGCTGCATCGGCTCGACGAGAGCGGGGCCCGCCGAGAGGGCCAACGAGGCTCCGAGGAAGCCGCGGCGGCCGAGCATCAGGTCGCTGCGGGAGAACTCGTTGATCAGCTGGACCGTCTGGGGGCCGGCCCAGGGCAGGTCCACGCCCGATTCCGACGGCGACTGGTGCGCGGACCGCAGCCCCAGGTCCTCGACCGGGACCACGCAGCCGAACCGCTCGGAGAACAGCTCGGACATGATGCGCGGGATCGGCTCGCGCGGCTGCTCGCCGTCGAGCCAGCGCCGCACCCTGGAGGTGTCGGTGCTGATGTGGTGGGCGCCCAACTGCCGCGCCCTGCGGTTGACCTGCCGGGCCAACTCACCCTTCGACCAGCCACTGCGCAGGAACCACGAGTTCAACTGCGCGTTGGGCTGCTTGTCCTGTGTGCCGCCCACCGGTTGGCCCCCATCCGAGTCGCCCAACGCCCTTACGGCCAAGGCTCGCTGAGTCCATACCCTGATGCCTTGCCTCCGGCATACC
Source organism: Streptomyces sp. NPDC006733 (assembly GCF_040636125.1). Taxonomy (NCBI): domain Bacteria; kingdom Bacillati; phylum Actinomycetota; class Actinomycetes; order Kitasatosporales; family Streptomycetaceae; genus Streptomyces; species Streptomyces sp. NPDC006733. The sequence goes on from NZ_JBEYJD010000018.1 coordinate 115,893, forward strand.
GGTGGGGGCACAGTCTGGTGCTCACGAACTGAAAGTAATCCTACGATCACCCATCCGGCGAGTGCCACAGCGGAAACGCCACCATTCGCCACCCCTTCGAATGAACTCCTCTGCGGCCGTACACGATTCACTTGACACACCCCGGTCAGGCTGGGGCGTAACCATCGGCGACGGTGATCCGTTGGGGGTGTCATGGGTTTCACGATCGGCGGCATTCGGGATATCCGGACCGGCTCGCGCCGGAGGGAACGCGCCACGGCGTGCACCACGGTGGCGGAGTACACGGGGTTGTGCGGATGGGCGGTCACGCCGGGCGCGCGCGCCGTCCGGGGCGGCGGGGCCTGCTCGTGCGGCGACCCCGGCTGCAAGGAGCCGGGGGCGCACCCCCTGGTCTTCGCCGACGAGATCCCGGCCGGCGCGACGCTGGAGCAGGCCAACGAGGCGTGGGACCAGGTGCCGGGCGCGGCCGTGCTGCTGCCGGTGGGCCGGACCTTCGACGTCATCGACGTGGCGGAGCAGTCCGGGCGGCGCGCGCTGGTGCGGCTGGAGCGGATGGGGCTGCGACTGGGCCCGGTGCTGGTCACGCCGACCGGCCGCGCGCAGTTCTTCGTCGCGCCCGGCGCGGCGGCCGAAATGCCGCACCTGCTCTACCGGATGGGCTGGGACGACACCGCCCTCGATCTGCGCTGCCTGGGCCTGGGTGACCACGTCACGGCCCCGCCGTCCGACCTCGGCGGGCTGGGCCCGGTGCGCTGGCTGAGGTCGCCGCTGCTGGACTCGGTCCATCAGCCGCCGGAGGCGCGGCTGCTGCTCGGCACCCTGGCGTACGTCTGCCACCGCGACCTGGCGCCCGGCCCCTGGCTCGTCAGGAGCTGAGGCGCCGGAGGAGCCGGGGCACCGGCCGCGGAGGCCGGGCCACCCAAGCCACCACCGAGCGGGAGATGCGTGAGGGGCGCCCCTGGGGAAGGGCGCCCCTTACGTATACGACCGCCGCGACGGCTGCGGCAGCGTCCGCCGCGGTGGGTCAGTCGCCGATCAGGGCGTCGACGAACGCCTCCGGCTCGAAGGGCGCCAGATCGTCCGCGCCCTCGCCCAGCCCGATCAGCTTCACGGGGACGCCCAGCTCGCGCTGGACCGCGATCACGATGCCGCCCTTGGCGGTCCCGTCCAGCTTGGTCAGCACGATGCCGGTGATGTCGACGACCTCGGCGAAGACGCGGGCCTGGACCAGGCCGTTCTGGCCGGTGGTCGCGTCGAGCACCAGCAGCACCTCGTCGACCGGGCCGTGCTTCTCGATGACCCGCTTGACCTTGCCCAGCTCGTCCATCAGGCCGGTCTTGGTGTGCAGCCGGCCCGCGGTGTCGATCAGGACGGTGTCCGCACCTGCGGAGATACCTTCCTTCACCGCGTCGAAGGCGATCGACGCCGGGTCGCCGCCCTCGGGGCCGCGCACGGTACGGGCGCCCACCCGCTCGCCCCAGGTCTGCAGCTGGTCGGCGGCGGCGGCACGGAAGGTGTCGGCCGCGCCGAGCACGACGCTGCGGCCGTCGGCCACCAGGACGCGGGCGAGCTTGCCGGTGGTCGTGGTCTTGCCGGTGCCGTTGACACCGACGACCAGCACGACGGCCGGGGTCGTCTCGTGGCTCTCGGTCCGCAGCTCGCGGTCGAGCGTGGGGTCGACCAGGGTCAGCAGCTCCTCGCGGAGCAGTGCGCGCAGATCGGCGGGGGTGCGGGTGCCGAGCACCTTGACGCGGGTGCGGAGCCGGTCGACCAGCTCCTGCGTCGGGGCGACACCCACGTCGGCGGTGATGAGGATGTCCTCGATCTCCTCCCAGGTGTCCTCGTCGAGGTGCTCGCGGGAGAGCAGCGCGAGCAGCCCCTTGCCGAGCGTGTTCTGCGAGCGGGACAGCCGGGAGCGCAGCCGGACCAGCCGGCCGGCGCTGGGTTCGGGCCGTTCGAGTTCGGGAGCCGCCGGTGCCGGCAGCTCCTCCACGGCGTCGGGGGTGGCGTCGGGGAGGACGACCTCTTCGATCGTCCGGCGCGGCTCGTCCCGTGGGACCTCCGCTTCGTCTCCGACGCGCGGCTCGGCGGGGGGCGCGGTGATGGTCGGCGTGCTCGGCGGCGCGGGCGGCAGCTGCTTCTTGCGGCGGCTGCCGACCACCAGTCCGCCGGCGGCGACGACCGCGACCAGGGCGATGACTACAGCAAGGATGACGGTTTCCATATCGCCCCCAGTATCGGTCACGAGCCCGGGTGACCGCGACAGCGCGGGGCCGGACCCGCTCCGGCGGCGCGCCGCCGGCGGCCTGCCGGCATCCCGCCGGCAACCGGTGCGCACGGCCCTGGAAATCTGACACTGCGTCAGCTAACGTCCGTCTGGCCCATCACCGGCGAAGGGGAGCGTCCGCCATGCCCGTCACGGTCATCCGGTTCAATCTCGTCGATCCCGCGGCGGAGCCGACGTCGCTCAGCGACCGCTACAAGGCGGCCCTGGAGATGGCGGCCTACGCGGACGACCGCGGTGTCGGCACCGTCCAGACCGAGGAGCACCACGGCGCCGAGAACGGCTGGCTGCCCTCGCCGCTCACCTTCGCTGGGGCGGTCTTCGGCGCCACCCGGCGGATCGCGGTCACGGTCTCCGCCCTGATCGGCCCGCTCTACGATCCGCTGCGGCTGGCCGAGGACATCGCCGTGCTGGACCTGCTCAGCGGCGGGCGGCTGGTGACCGTGGCGGGCATCGGCTACCGGCAGGCGGAGTACGACGCGCACGGCCGGGACTGGAAGCACCGCGGCAAGCTCCAGGACGAGGTGCTGGAGACGCTGCTCACCGCGTGGACCGGCGAGCCCTTCGAGTACCGCGGCCGGACCGTACGGGTCACCCCGCGCCCCTTCACCCGGCCGCACCCCCTGCTGCTGGTCGGCGGCAGCTCCAAGGCCGCGGCCCGCCGCGCCGCCCGGCTCGGGCTGCCGCTCTTCCCCAGCGCGAACCTGCCCGAGCTGGAGGCGTACTACCGGGAGCGGCTCGCCGAGTACGGCACGGAGGGCTGGTGCATGATGCCGCCCGCGAAGGTGCCGCTGCTGCACCTGTCCGAGGACCCCGACCGCGCCTGGGCGCGGTACGGCGAGCACCTGCTGCACGAGGCGCGGACGTACGCCTCCTGGCAGTCGGCCGACATCCACTCGGCCGTGCGCTCGGCCGCCACCGGTGTCGAGGAACTGCGCCGCGAGGGGGTCTACCGGATCGTCACGCCCGACGAATGCGTCGCCCTCGCCGAGGCCGGCGGGGACCAGGCGAGCCTGGTCCTGCACCCCCTGTGCGGGGGCATGCCGGTCGACGAGGGCTGGCGCAGCCTGCACCTGCTGGCGGAGCAGGTGCTGCCGCGCCTCAAGTGAGGACGCTCCCCAGGCGGGGAGCGGCCTCGGACGGGACGGGCGTCAGCCCATCTCCTCCAGTGTCTTGCCGTTGGTCTCCTTCACGAACTTGAGCACGAAGGGGATCGAGAGGATGGCGAAGACGGTGTAGATCACGTACGTCCCCGACAGGTTCCAGTCGGCCAGGCTGGGGAAGCTCGCGGTGATCGCCCAGTTGGCGATCCACTGCGCCGAGGCCGCCACGCCGAGCGCCGCCGCGCGGATCCGGTTCGGGAACATCTCGCCGAGGAAGACCCAGACCACGACACCCCACGAGAGGGCGAAGAAGAGCACGAAGACGTGGGCGGCGATGAGCGCCACGGTGCCCTCGGTGTTCGGCAGCGTCCCGTCGGCGGTCTTGGCCGAGAAGGCCCAGGCCTCCAGCGCCAGGGAGATGGCCATACCCGTGGAGCCGATCAGCGCGAGCGGCCTGCGGCCGATCCGGTCGACGAAGATCATCGCGATCACGGTGCCGATGATGTTCACGATCGAGGTGGTGAACGAGTACAGGAAGGAGCTGCTCGGGTCGATGCCGACCGACTGCCACAGGGTGGACGAGTAGTAGAAGGCCACGTTGATGCCGACGAGCTGCTGGAAGACCGAGAGGCCGATACCGATCCAGACGATCGGCAGGAAGCCCATCCGGGAGCCGAGCAGGTCGCGGAAGGACGACTTGTGCTCGCTGCGCATGGCGTGCTCGATCTCCGCCACGCGGGCGTCGAGGTCGATGTCCTTGCCCTCGACGTCGGCGAGCACCTTCTTGGCGTGGTCCTTCTTGCCGACGGAGATCAGGAAGCGCGGCGACTCGGGGATCGCGAACGACAGCAGCCCGTAGATGATCGCCGGGACGACCATCACGCCGAGCATGACCTGCCAGACCTCCAGGCCCATCAGCTTGCCGCGCTGGTCGCCGTCGGCCGCGTTGAGCAGGCCCCAGTTGACGAGCTGCGAGATCGCGATGCCGATCACGATGGCCGCCTGCTGGAAGGAGCCGAGGCGTCCGCGGTAGGCGGGCGGGGAGACCTCGGCGATGTACGCCGGGCCGATCACCGAGGCCATGCCGATGGCGATACCGCCGAGCACCCGCCACATGGCCAGGTCCCACAGGGCGAACGGCAGCGCCGACCCCACCGCGCTGACGGTGAACAGGACGGCGGCGATCTGCATGACGCGGATGCGGCCGATGCGGTCGGCGATCCGGCCCGCGGTGGCGGCGCCGATGGCGCAGCCGATCAGCGCGATCGCGATGACCTGGGCGAGGGTGGCGGAGCCGATGTCGTACTTGCCGCGGATGCCCTCGACGGCACCGTTGATCACGGAGCTGTCGTAGCCGAACAGGAAGCCGCCCATGGCGGCCGCGGCGGTGATGAAGATGACGTGGCCGAGGTGATCCGGATGGGCCTGCCGGCCTTCAGGGCCGGCCACAGAGGCGGTACTGGTCAACGTGTACTCCTGGGGCTCGGCGGTGAGCCCCTCGCATGAGGGACTGGATCTTCAGTGTCAGCCGCCTGCTCAGCGGCCACCACTCGAAGGTAAAAGTGACGTTGCAGAGACTATGCCTTCAAGTTTCGAAGTCAACAGGGGGTCCATTGGACCTTCTGGCACAGATGAGCACGCAGCTCACCCGCTTGAGTTCATCAATTGAATGAATACGCGCCTAGGCCGGCTTTCGCTTGCCCGCACGCAGCCGCTGGCTGATCACTTTGGAGACCCCATCGCCCTGCATCGATACGCCGTACAGGGCATCGGCGACCTCCATCGTCCGCTTCTGGTGCGTGATGACGACAAGCTGTGAACTCTCCTGAAGCTCCTCCATCAGCCCGATCAGCCGCTGCAGGTTCGTGTCGTCCAGCGCGGCCTCGACCTCGTCCATCACGTAGAACGGACTCGGCCGTGCCTTGAAGATCGACACCAGCAGTGCCACCGCGGTCAGCGAGCGCTCACCACCCGACAGCAGCGACAACCGCTTGACCTTCTTCCCGGGCGGCCGCGCTTCAACCTCCACACCTGTGGTGAGCATGTTGTCCGGGTCTGTCAGGATCAGCCGGCCCTCGCCGCCCGGGAAGAGCCGCGAGAAGACGCCCTCGAACTCCCGCGCCGTGTCGTGGTAGGCCGCCGAGAAGACCTGCTCGACGCGCTCGTCGACCTCCTTGACGACCTGCAGCAGGTCCAGCCGGGTCCGCTTCAGGTCCTCCAGCTGCTCGGTCAGGAACTTGTGCCGCTCCTCCAGCGCGGAGAACTCCTCCAGCGCCAGCGGGTTGACCTTCCCCAGCTGCTGGTACGCCTTCTCCGCGGCCTTCAGCCGCTTCTCCTGCTCGGCGCGCACGAAAGGCTTCGGCCGGTTGCGCGGGTGCTCCGGGTCCTCGGGCAGCTCCTCGCCCTCGGCGGCGAGCGACGGCGGTACCGGATGGTGCGGGCCGTACTCATCGACCAGTCCGGACGGCTCGATGCCGTGCTCCTCCAGCGACCGGCTCTCCAGCTGCTCGATGCGCAACCGTTTCTCCGCGCCCAGCACCTCGCCCTTGTGGACGAAGTCGGTCAGCTTGTCCAGCTCCGCCTTGAGCTCCCGGCCCTGCCGGCGCTCCTCCCCCAGCTGCGCCTCGCGCTCCGCACGGGCCCGCTCGGCCGCCCCGCGCTCCTCCTCCGCGCGGGCCAGCGACACCGACACGTACTCCAGCAGGGTGCGGGCCCCGGCCAGCACCGCGCCCGCCACCTTGGCCTCGTACTCCAGCCGGGCCCGGCGCTGCTCGGCCCGCGCCCGGGTCTCGCGCTCCATGCGGGCCGCGCGGTCCAGGCCGTCCGCCCGCCCCGCCAGCCCCTTCACCCGCTCCTCGTGGGTGCGCAGTTGCAGCCGCGCCTCCATCTCGGTCTGCCGCGCGTTGGCCCCGTCGGCGGACAGCCGGTCGCGCACGGAGGTGTCGGGCTCCTCCTCGCCGGGCGCCTCCACGGCCTCCCCCAGCCGCACCGACAGCTCCTCGAACTCCTCCATCGCCGCCGCCAGCGACTCCTCGGCCCGTCCCACGGCGGCCGCGCTGCGCTCGGCCTCCCCGCCGGCGGCGCGTGCCTGGCCGGCCAGCCGCCCCAACTGCTGGGCGACCGCGGACTTCTCCTTCTCCGCCGCCCGCCGGGTCTGCGCCAGCGAGTCCACGACCTGCGCGCACCGCGCCCGCCGCTCCTTGGCCTCGGCCTGCTCCCCCGCCAGCCTCTCGCACAGCGCCGCCAGCCGCTCCAGCTCGCGCTCCGCCTCGTCGACGGCGGCCCGCACCTCCAGCAGGCTGGGCACGCCCGCCGACCCGCCGTGCGCGAAGTGCGCGGCGAGCACGTCGCCCTCGGCGGTGACGGCGGTGAGTTCCGGCTGCGCGGCCACCAGCGCCTCCGCGTCGGCGAGGCTCTCCACGACGACCGTGTCGCGGAGGATGCGCCGCACGGCGGGGAGCAGGTCGGCGGGCCCGCCGACGAGTCCGGCCGCCTGCCGCGCGCCCGCGGGCAGCGGGGCGGTCCCGGCGCGCGCGTGCGGCACCACGGCGGCCACCTCGGCCACCTCGGCCACCTCGGCCTGCGGCAGCGTCGCGGACCGGCCGTCGGCCGGGTGCCGGGCGGACGGGCCGCCACCGCCCCACGCCTCGGACGCCGTTCCGTCCGCCAGCACCAGGGCCGCGCGGCCCGCGTCGTCCTTGCGCAGCAGCCGCAGCGCGTCGGCGGCGGCCGCGGGGCCCGAGACGGCGACGGCGTCGGCCGCCGCGCCCAGGGCCGCGGCGACCGGGACCTCGAAGCCCGGCGCCACGGTGAGCAGGTCGGCGGCGGGGCCGAGCAGGCCGGTGAGCCGGTCGCCCGCCGCGAGCAGCGCGCCGGTGCCGTCCTTGCGGCGCAGGCCGAGCGCCAGCGCGTCACGCCGGGCGGTGAGGGCGGCGCGCTCGCGCTCGGCCGCGGTGGCCGCCTCGCGGACGGCCGAGAACGCCTCCTCGGCCGCCACCCGTTCGGCGGTCGCCGCCTCCAGGCGCTCCTCCAGTTCGGAGTCGTCCGCCTCCAGGGAGTCCACCCGCTCCTTGAGCTCCTCGTACTCCTCCTGCGCGGACTCGGCGCGGTCGCGCGCCTCGTCGCGTGCCGTGGCGAGCCGGCCGATCTCCGCCTCGGCGGAGCCGGCCCGCCCGCGCGCCGCGTTGACCTGGCCCTGCAGCCGGGCGAGGCCCTCCCGGCGGTCGGCGATCGCCCGCGCCACGGTGCGCAGCCGCTGCTCCTCGGCCGCGAGCTGCTGCTCCAGGGAGGCGCGGTGGCCGACGGTGTCGTCCAGCGCGCGCCGCGCCGCGTCGAGGGCCTCGGTCAGCTCCGCCTCCTGCTCGCGGATCCGGGCCGCCTCCCGCTCCATGTCCTCCGGCTCCCGGCCGCGCCGTTCCTCGGCGGGCTGGCCGGTGGCGTGCCGCACCCGCTGCTCGGCCAGCCCGATCGTGCCGCGCACGCGTTCGGTGAGCTGGGAGAGGCCGTACCAGGTGGCCTGGGCGTCGGCCAGGCGCGGTGCGAGGGCTCTGACCTGCTCCTCGAGGGCCGTTTCGCGGTGCAGCGCGGCGGCCAGCTCCCGTTCCACCGCGTCCCGCCGCTCCTTGAGCGACGCCTCGTCGGCGATCTCGGCGCTCAGCGCCTCGCGCAGGGTGACCAGGTCGTCGGCGAGCAGCCGCAGCCGGGCGTCGCGCAGGTCGGCCTGGATGACGGCGGCCCGCCGGGCGACCTGCGCCTGCCGGCCCAGTGGCTTGAGCTGCCGCCGCAGTTCACCGGTCAGGTCCTGGACGCGCGCGAGGTTGGCCTGCATCGCGTCCAGCTTCCGCAGCGCCTTCTCCTTGCGCTTGCGGTGCTTGAGGACCCCGGCCGCCTCCTCGATGAAGGCGCGGCGGCCCATCGGGTCGGCGTGCAGGACGGAGTCGAGCTGGCCCTGGCCGACGATGACGTGCATCTCACGGCCGATGCCGGAGTCGGAGAGCAGTTCCTGAATGTCGAGCAGCCGGCAGGTGTCGCCGTTGATCTGGTACTCGCTGCCGCCGTTGCGGAACATGATCCGCGTGATGGTGACCTCGGCGTACTCGATGGGCAGCACGCCGTCGGAGTTGTCGATCGTCAGGGAGACCTCGGCGCGGCCCAGGGGCGGGCGCCCCGTGGTGCCGGCGAAGATGACGTCCTCCATCTTGCCGCCGCGCAGCGACTTGGCCCCCTGCTCCCCCATGACCCAGGAGAGCGCGTCCACCACATTGGACTTGCCGGAGCCGTTGGGGCCCACGACGCAGGTGATGCCGGGCTCGAAGCGCAGCGTCGTCGCCGAGGCGAAGGATTTGAATCCACGCAGCGTGAGGCTCTTGAGGTGCACGCCGTCGGACTCTACCTTCCGGGTTCGGTTTCACCGGGGAAGGTGCAGGGCACATCAAGAGCACACAGTGATCGTCGGGGGGCCAGCGGATGACGACGGAACGACGAAGGGACGCCGAAGCGTCCCTTGCACCATGCCTTGGCGGCGCCGTGGCACCCGTCCGGACCGGCCGGATCAGGCGAGAACGGGCTCCGCGCGTGATACATCGATGCTGCTGAGCAGCGACTCTTCGTGCGACGCCACAGTCAGCGCGTCGTTCTCGGTCTGCATCCGAACCAGCTCGGATTCCAGATCCTGAACGCGCTGCTGAAGCCTTCGCATCTCGGCGAGGAGTCGCGGGTCGGGACCGCCGACATAACCGAGAAGCGCCTTTGCCATGATTGATGGTCCTCCACGCTGAGTGACCGACCGGGAGCGGTAGGGTCGTGGGTGAGGGGAATGTGCACCCGCGCGGTGCGCCGAAGCCGCCGCTAAGGTTGCATTACGGCTACGATGCGCGGGGCTTCCAGCGTCTCACCAAATAGGTAGACGGTCAACACGATCACAGCCCAGCCGTCGGGCCAGCCTCAGAAAACACGGCGGTAGACCGCCGGCGGCTGCCCGTGGGGCGTCGAGATCATCCTCGATGTCGGCAGCCTTGCACGACACTCCGGATATGGCAACTGTCTGGTGAGTACTTGCCGTAGGCGATTGCCCACGGCACGTACGCGGGGCGCGACGGTCAGCGGATCTCGAAGCCGTCGTAGCCGCCGCGCGGCCCGCCCCAGATCTCGGTGACGCCGTCGACCCGGCCGGGCGTGTCCCCCGTGGCCAGCCAGGCGAGCAGCTGTTCGCACCGGTCGCGCTCCCCCTCGGCCACGACCTGCACCCGGCCGTCGGCGAGGTTCCCGGCGTAGCCCGCGAGGCCGCCGATGCGCAGCGCGTTGGCCCGGGTCCACCAGCGGAAGCCGACGCCCTGGACGCGTCCGCGCACCCAGGCCGTAAGCCGGACATTTTCGTTCATGTGCGCACGCTATCTCGTCAGTTGCCCACGCTTCACTCCGGCCACGTGCGTCATTCGCTACAGTCGCCCCGCAACAGGACTCACCCGTTCGGGTTAATCCGCGACGATGAGGACAGCGAGACATGGGCCGCCACAGCCGCAATGCCACCCAGGCCGTCGCGCCGACCAGGGACCGTCGGGGCCACCGGGGCCCGCGGCGGCGCCACAGTGCCGTCCGCACCGGCCTGCTGGCGTCGTCCGCCGCCCTGGCCGTGGGCGCCGTCGCGATGTCGTCCGGGCTGCTGCCGTCGCTGAACGGAGCACCGGGGGGCGTCACCGCCCAGGGCGGCCCGCCCGGCGGGACGCGCACGCAGCCGGACGGCTCGTCCGGCCCCTTCGTGCCGGACAGCGGCTCCCCCTCCCCGAGCGACAGCGGGCGCCCGTCCGTACCGAGCAGCCCCTCCACGACCCGCGGCGGCACCCCGACGACGACGCCGCCCACCTCGGCCGCCGCGCCGAGCACCACCCCGGCGCCGAAGGCCACGCCCACCACCCGGAAGCCGGCCCCCCCGCGGCCCACGACGCCGGCCCCGAAGCCGACCCGCACCGCGACGCCGACGCCGAGCCAGGGCGGATCCGCGGTCACCGCCCAGGCGGCGGTGCTGAAGCTGGTCAACGCCGAGCGGGCCAAGGTCGGCTGCGCCCCCGTGACCGCCGACGCGTCGCTGGACAAGCTCGCCCAGGCCTTCAGCGAGGACATGGCGATCCGGGACTTCTTCGACCACACCGACCCGGACGGCAAGACGCCCTGGGACCGGGCCAAGGCGGCCGGCGTCGCCAACCTGGGCGGGGAGAACATCGCCCGCGGGCAGGCGGACGCCGAAGCGGTGATGACCGCCTGGATGAACAGCGCGGGACACCGCGCCAACATCCTCAACTGCGACTACAAGACCCTGGGCATCGGCGTGCACTACGCGTCCGGCGGCCCCTGGTGGACGCAGGACTTCGGGTTCTAGGCTCCAGCCGCTTTCCAGGCGAAAGCGCACACCCGCGGTAAGCGCAACCCAGGAGTACGCTCGAACCGTGACCACCGGCACGAGCGACCCCCAGGACGACCCGCAACTCCCCTTCAGCGTCTTCGCGCGCGACTGCCCCTCGCGCGGCACCCTGGAGCACGTCACCGGCCGCTGGGGCAGCCTGACGCTCGGCGCGCTCGGCGAGGACACCGTGCGCTTCAACGAGCTGCGGCGGCGGATCGACGGGGTGAGCGAGAAGATGCTCTCCCAGACGCTGCACGCCCTGGAGCGCGACGGGCTGGTGCACCGCGAGGCGCAGACGACCAACCCGCCGCGCGTGGACTACCGCCTCACCGAGCTGGGCCGCGAGACCACCCGCCGGCTGCTCGAACTGATCCACCTCGTCGAGGGCCGGATGCCCGAGGTGCTGGCGGCCCGGGAGGCGTACGACGCGCGGCAGGCCACCGCCTGACGCTTCGCGTCGCTACGGCCTGCCGGCCGCCGGCGGGCGCTGGCAGCGGGGGCAGAAGTAGCTGGAGCGGTTCATCCAGGGGCGGCGGCGCATCGGGGTCCCGCAGCGGCGGCAGGGCTCGTTCTCCCGGCCGTACGCGTCCAGCGACCGGTCGAAGTACCCGGATTCGCCGTTGACGTTCACGTACAGGCTGTCGAAGCTCGTACCGCCGGCCGCCAGCGCGTCGCTCATCACCTCGCGGATGTGCGCCACCAGCTCGGCCGTCCTGGGCCGGGTCATCGACGCGGTGGGCCGCTCGTAGTGCAGCCGCGAGCGCCACAGCGCCTCGTCCGCGTAGATGTTGCCGACCCCGCTGATCAGCGACTGGTCGAGCAGCGCCCGCTTGATCGTGGTCCGGCGGCGGCGCAGCGCCGCGTGGAAGGCCTCCTCGTCGAAGGCGTCCTCCAGCGGGTCCGGCGCGATGTGCGCGAGCGGGACCGGCAGCGCCAGCGGGCTGCCCGGCACCACGTCGTGCAGCGACAGCCCGCCGAAGGTGCGCTGGTCGACGAAGCGCAGCTCGGTGCCGAGATCGTCGTCGAACCGGATCCTGATCCGCAGGTGGGTCTCGTCGGGGGCGGCGTGCGGCTGGACCAGCAGCTGGCCGCTCATCCCGAGGTGGCCGAGGAGCGCGGTCGTGCCGTCGAGCGGCAGCCACAGGTACTTGCCCCGGCGGCGGGCCGGGCCGATCAGCGCGCCCGAGAGCCGGTCGGCGAAGTCCTCGCCGCCCGCCAGGTGCCGGCGCACGGCGCGCGGGTGCAGCACCTCGGCGTCCGCGACGGTGCGGCCGGTGACCCAGCGCTCCAGACCGCTGCGCACCACTTCGACCTCAGGCAGCTCGGGCAACGTCACTCCTCCGGGTACGCGTCGAGCCCACCGGCTGTTCGCCGGTGGGCTCGTGTCGACGGTCGCGCGGTCAGCTGGCCGCCGAGGCGGATTCGCGGATCGCGCGCCAGGCGGCCTCGGCCGCCTGCTGTTCTGCTTCCTTCTTGCTGCGGCCGGTGCCGGCGCCGTACTCGACACCACCGACGCGGGCGGCAGCCGTGAAGGTCTTCTCGTGGTCCGGGCCCGATTCGGTGACCACGTACTCGGGCACGCCCAGGCCCTCGCTCGCGGTCAGCTCCTGGAGACTGGTCTTCCAGTCCAGGCCTGCCCCGAGGTTGGACGACTTCTCGATCAGCGGGTCGAAGAGGCGGTGCACGAACTCGGACGCGGCATCCAGACCCTGGTCCAGATAGACCGCACCGATGACCGCCTCGAGGGTGTCCGCGAGGATCGATGCCTTGTTGCGGCCGCCGGTGCCTTCCTCGCCCCGACCCAGCCGGATGAATCCGCCCAGTTCGAGACCGCGACTCACCTCCGCCAGCGCACGTGAGTTGACCACCGCGGCCCGCAACTTGGCCAGCTGGCCTTCGGGCAGGTCGGGGTGGGTGCGGTACAGCGTGTCCGTGACCACCAGGCCGAGCACGGAGTCCCCGAGGAACTCCAGCCGCTCGTTGGTGGGCAGACCGCCGTTCTCGTACGCGAACGAACGATGGGTCAGCGCACGCACCAGAAGGGCGGGCTCGAGTGCGTACCCGAGCCGCCCTTCCAGAAGCGTGTGAGACCAGGCTGTGTCCGCCGGCGCCTGCTTCGGCGATTTGGCGTCTGACATGGAGCCTGTCACCCGCCGATCAGACCTCGAGGACCTGACGACGGTTGTACGTGCCGCAGCTCGGGCACGCGATGTGGCTCTGCTTCGGCTGGTGGCAGCTCTCGCACGCCACCAGGCTCACGGCAACAGCCTTCCACTGCGCACGGCGGTGGCGCGTGTTGCTGCGCGACATCTTCCGCTTCGGAACAGCCACGGCTACTTCTCCTGGTTCTCGTCGGCGCCCTGGTCGGCACCGCTCTTCTTGAATTCCTGCAGGGCCGCCCACCGGATGTCGGCGACCTCATGGTGGTGGTCCGGGTCGTCCGCGAGCCGCTCTCCGCAGTCGGAGCACAGTCCCGGGCAGTCTTCCTGGCACACCGGCTGCAGCGGCAGTGCGAGCACCACCGCGTCCCGCAGCGCGGGTTCGAGATCGAACATGTCGTCCTCGAGGAAGAGAACGTCCTCCTCCTCCGCGTCGTCACCGGCTTCGTCCTTGCGGGCGGTCCGGGTGTCGGCGTCGGGGTAGGAGTACATCTCTTGGAAGTCCGCATCGAGCTTGCGCTCGAACGGCTCCAGACACCTTACGCACTCCCCCGAGAGCGGCGCACGGACGGTACCTGTGACAAGTACCCCTTCCATGACCGACTCCAGACGGAGTTCCAGCTGTACGGCCGTGCCCTCGGGAACCCCGATGACCTCGATACCGAGGTCCTTGGGTGCCGGCACCGAACGGGAGACCTTCCGCATCGAACCAGGACGACGACCCAGCTCGCGCGTGTCGAACACGAGAGGCTCGCGGTGGTCGAGACGGGGGGTTTTCAGGGCTTCCTCTTTCATCGGTGCGGCATGCCTTCACTCCGGAGAGTGGGCAGCCCGAAGAGCCGGTGATTTACACGGCTGGAATGGTCAGGATACTGGACGGGCGGGCAGACCCCAACTCGCCCACCCGCCGCCTCCCAGCCAACGCTGTGACCAGCGCGTTCAGCGTCCCTGCTCCAGCTCCCGCAGCCGGTTCAGGTCGATCATGCCGGTGTCGAAGAGGCTGGTCTCGTCCAGCGCCGCGGGCTGGTGGTGCGGCTGGTGCTGGGACTGGTGCTGGGGCTGGTGCTGCTGCTGGTCGTACTGCTGCTGGTACTGGCCCTGCGGGTCGGCGTACGCCTGCTGCCCGTACTCCGGCTGGTAGCCGCCGTAGCCGGCCTGCTCGGGGTAGCCCTGCTGCTGGGGCGTGTACGGGTCGGAGTAGCCGGCCTGCTGGCCGTACTCCTGCTGGTAGCCGTAGTCCTGCTGGGCGGGGGCCGGCGTCGCGTCGTACGAGTAGTCCGTCTGCTGGGCCTGCGCGGGGACCGGGGCCGCCAGGCCCGCCATGAACTCGGCGTCGGTCTGGTGGCCGCCCGCCGCCTCCACGGCGTCCTGGGCCGCCATGTGCGCGCCCAGCTCGTCGGCGACGCTGTGGCCGGTCAGCTTGAGCCGGCCGCGGCCGACGGCCTCCAGGGTCTTGGAGAGCACCGCCTCGAAGGCGCCGAGCTTGGTGTCCACGTACTCGTCCGCCCGGCGCCGCAGCGTCTCCGGGTCGGCGCTGCGCTCGGGGGCGTCCGCGTCCTCGTAGCCCTGCTCGTCGAGGCCCGGGCCCTGGCCGAGCAGCTTCTCGCGGCCGCGGTCGACGGAGCCGATGGTCTTGGTGAGCACGACCTCGAAGTTGGCCAGCTTGCTGTCCACGTAGTCGTCGGCCTCGGCGCGGATCTCCTCCGCCTCGCGGTTGGCCTCGGCGACGATGCGCTCGGCCTCCTCCTGCGACTGGCGGGCGATCTGCGTGTCCGAGATCATCGAGCCGCGCTCGGCGTGCGCGGACTCGATGATCCGGTTCGCCTCCAGCCGGGCTTCCTCGACCATCTGCTCGCGGCCGCCCAGCAGCGCCTCGGCCTGCGAGAGCGAGTCCGGGAGCGCGGAGCGCACCTCTTCGAGCCGGCTCAGCAGCTCGGCGCGGTTGACCACGCAGGAGGCGGACATCGGCATGGACCGCGCGCCTTCGATGGCCGCGACGATCTCGTCGAGCTTCTTCTGCACGTCCACGGGCGTCAGTCTTTCCTCAGCGGGGCCCGGCCGGGTCCGGACGGGACACGCAGAACTCTAGCGCTGCCCGAGCCGGTCATTGAGAGCCGCCAGGATCGTCGGCGGCACCAAGTGGGAGATGTCGCCGCCCCATTGGGCCACTTCCTTGACGAGACTGGACGACAGGAAGCTGTAGGTGGGGTTGGTCGGCACGAAGAGCGTCTCGACCCCGGACAGGCCGATGTTCATCTGGGCCATCTGCAGCTCGTAGTCGAAGTCGCTGACCGCGCGCAGCCCCTTGACGATGGCCGGGATCTCGCGCTCCTTGCAGAAGTCGACGAGCAGCCCGTGGAACGACTCCACCTGCACGTTCCCGAAGTCGGCGGTGACCTCGGTGATCAGGTCGATGCGCTCTTCGACGGAGAACAGGCCCTTCTTCGACTGGTTGATCATCACCGCCACGTAGACGGTGTCGTAGAGCCGGGAGGCGCGGGCGATGATGTCGAGATGTCCATTGGTGATGGGGTCGAAGGACCCCGGACAGACTGCGCGACGCAACTGAGACTCCTCGCTCTCCGGGCCGTTCATGACGCGCCGGTAACTTCGGCGGCGCGACCGTACCAAAGCGTTGCCTCGCCGTACCGGCGGGCTCTCACAGCCTCGAATCCGTCGGGCCAGGGGGAGACTCCGCCACGGGTGCGCCGTTCCACGGTGACGATCGCGTCGTCATCCAGCCACCCCTGCATGCGGAGTGTGAGCAGGATCTCCCGCACCTCGTCGTGGCCCAGGTCGTAGGGCGGGTCCAGGAACGCCATGTCGAACGGGGTCGCGGGCGGCGGGCCCGCGACGACCTGCTCGGCCCGGCCGGCCCGCACCTCGGCGCCGGGCAACCCGATCATCCGCACGTTCTCCCGGATGGTGCGGACCGCGGCCGGGTCGGCCTCGACCAGCAGGACGTGCTCGGCGCCGCGGGACAGCGCCTCCAGGCCGATCGCCCCCGAGCCGCCGTACAGGTCCAGCACCCTGGCCCCGTCCAGCGTGCCGCGCAGCGACTCCCAGGTGGAGAACATGCCCTCCTTGGCGCGGTCCGAGGTGGGGCGGGTTCCGTCGCCCGGGGGCACGGCCAGCCGGCGGCCACCGGCGACTCCGGCGATCACGCGGGTCATCTCGTCCTTCACGTCCTCGACATCGTGGGGAAGCGGCGCTGTCCGCCGCTCCCCCACGATACGGAAGTCACTCCCGGCCGGGCTCCTCCACCGCCCCCACCAGCGCGGTGGACGCGTAGCGGGACCAGGACAGGCATCCGTCGGGCGGGCAGAACTCCGGGCGCCGCGGGTCGTGCCCCAGCTCCCGCAGCTTGGTGCGGACCGAGTCCGGCGTCCGCCCGAAGCGGGCGGCTATCCGGGCCACGGTCTCGCTGTCGTGGAACCGCCGCAGCAGCTCCTCCTCGTGCTGCGGCACCCAGGGGGCGCCGTGGCCGGGGAACAGCTCCCTGAGCACGTCACGGTCGGGGATGGGCTCCGACACGTCGGCGACCAGCGCGAGGGCGCGCAGCGCCCGGTTGAGAGCGATCCTCAGGGCCGGTACGTCCGCCATGGGCAGCCGCAGGTCGCCCGAGGCGAGGAGGGTGTCGGGGTCGTCCTCACTCCATCCGGAGAGGGTGAGGGAGACGTTGGTGTCGTCGTCGCTGGCGAGCTCGATCCGGAAGACCTTGTCGCCGAGCGGCAGTTCGTTGAGATGACGGAACGACATGCTTTTGCCCCCAAGTATCCAACGACGTCCATCGACTTGGACTCCGTCCATTCTCTCAGGGACCACTGACAATCGGCCTGCTCAGGGCGGCAGTTCGGGCTCCGGACCGGCCTGCTCTCAGCCCTTGTCGAGGTACTCCTCGCGGTCCGCGTCGACCAGGCTCTCCAGGGCGCTGCGCAGGTCCGGGTGGCCGGTCAGTTCGGGGTCGGCGGCGACCAGCGCGGTGGCCTCGTCGCGGGCGGCGGCGATGACCTCCTCGTCGTCGATGACGGTCAGCATGCGCAGCGACGAGCGGGTGCCGGACTGGGCCTGGCCGAGGACGTCGCCCTCGCGGCGCTGCTCCAGGTCGATGCGGGACAGCTCGAAGCCGTCCAGGGTCGCCGCGACGGCGGCGAGGCGCTGCCGGGCGTCGCTCGCCTCGTGCGCCTCGGAGACGAGCAGGCACAGCCCCGGGGCGGAGCCGCGGCCGACGCGGCCGCGCAGCTGGTGCAGCTGGGAGACGCCGAAGCGGTCGGCGTCCATGATCACCATGACGGTGGAGTTCGGCACGTTCACCCCGACCTCGATGACCGTGGTCGCCACCAGGACGTCCACCTGCCCGGCGGCGAACCGGCGCATCACGTCGTCCTTGGCGTCCGGCTGCATCCTGCCGTGCAGCACCTCGACCCGCAGCCCGGCCAGCGGACCGGCGGCGAGCTGCTCGGCGATGTCCAGGACGGCCAGCGGGGGGCGGCGCTCCGCGTCGTCCGGCTTCTTCTTCGCGTCCTCCTCGTCGCCGATGCGGGGGCAGACCACGTACGCCTGGTGGCCGTTGGACACCTCCTCGCGGACCCGCTCCCAGGCGCGGGCGAGGAAGTGCGGCTTGTCCTGGGCCGGGACGACGTGAGTGGCGATCGGGGAGCGGCCGGCCGGCAGCTGGTCCAGGACGGACGTCTCCAGGTCGCCGAAGACGGTCATCGCGACCGTGCGCGGGATCGGGGTGGCGGTCATCACCAGCAGGTGCGGGGGCTTGGCCGACTTGGCGCGCAGCGCGTCGCGCTGCTCCACGCCGAAGCGGTGCTGCTCGTCCACCACGACCAGGCCCAGGTCGTGGAACTTGACCTTGTCCTCGATCAGCGCGTGCGTGCCGATCACCATCCCGGCGTCCCCGCTGACGAGGTCGAGCAGCGCCTGGCGGCGGGCGGGCACGCCCATGGAGCCGGTGAGCAGCACGACCTTGGTGGCGTTCTCGGCGCCGCCGAGCATTCCCCCGCCGGCGAGGTCGCCCATCATCTCGGTGATCGACCGGTGGTGCTGCTGGGCGAGCACCTCGGTGGGCGCGAGCAGCGCGGCCTGGCCGCCGGAGTCGACGACGGCGAGCATGGCGCGCAGCGCGACCAGCGTCTTGCCGGAGCCGACCTCGCCCTGCAGGAGGCGGTGCATGGGGTGCTCGGTCGCCAGGTCGGCGAAGATCTCGGCCGAGACCTTCCGCTGGCCCTCGGTGAGGGTGAACGGCAGCCGGGTGTCGAACGTGGCCATCACGCCGTCCGCGTGCGGCACCCGCGGGGTGGCGGGCAGCGCCGAGTCGGCGGCCCGGCGGCGGGCGAGGGCCACCTGCAGGACGTACGCCTCGTCCCACTTCAGCCGGTCGCGCGCCTCGGCGATGTCGGCCTTGGTGCGCGGGCGGTGGATCTTCTCCAGCGCCTCGGAGAGCGGTGCCAGGCCGCGCGCCTCGCGCAGCGCGGCGGGCAGCGGTTCACCGACGCCCGCCCAGGCGGTGCCCCGCATCGAGTCCAGGACCGTCTGCACGGACTGGGCGATCTGCCAGGAGCTGATCTGCTTGCACGCCGGGTAGAGCGGGATCTGCTGGTTGGCGAACGCGGCCGCCACGTCCGACTCGCCGCCCTTCGCGTCCTCCGCGTCGAGCAGCTGGTAGTCCGGGTGCGCGAGCTGGCGGGTGCGGTTGAAGACGGACACCTTGCCGGAGAACATCCCCCGGCGGCCGGGGATCAGCCGGTGGGCGTGGGCGTGCGCCGCCTTGCTGAAGAACACCAGGGTCAGCGAGCCGCTGCCGTCGGTGACGACGACCTCCAGGCGGACGCCGGTCCCCCCGTTGTAGGTCCGCTTGTCGGCCTTGGCGATCTCCGCGACGACGGTGACGTGCTCGTCGAGCGGGAGGTCGGCCAGCCGCGTCAGCTCGCCGCGCTCGGCGTAGCGGCGCGGGTAGTGGTGCAGCAGGTCGCCGACGGTGTGCAGGTCGAGGTGGTCGGCGAGCACTTTGGCCGTGCGGCCGCCGACCGACTTCTTCAGGGGTTCGTCGAGGGCAGACATCGGGACCATCTTTGCGTACGCCGCTGACAGCGCGGGCTGCGGCGCGGGCCGGCGCCCGCGGCGGGCCGGGCGGAGGGCGGCGGCTGGGGGTTACTCGACGCCGATCAGGAGGGGGCAGGTCTGGTGGCCGCCCTCGTAGACCACGGTGTCCACGGCCAGGTGGCCGGACTGGACGTGGCTCTGGATGCGGTCGGCGAGGTCGGGCGGGGCCGTGGCGCCGAGGACGAGGGTGACCAGCTCGCCGCCCGCGGCCAGCATGCGGTCCAGGACGATCGTGCCGGTCTCCACCAGGTTGCCGCCGATGACCGCGACGTCCCCGTCGATCAGCCCGAGGACGTCGCCCGCCTGGCAGATGCCGGCCATGGTCCACGACTGGTGCTCGGCGACCGCCAGTTCCGCGTAGCGGGTGGCGCCGGCCGCCGAGGTCATGGCGACGACGTCCTCGTCGAAGCGGCGGGCGGGCTCGTGGACGGCGAGGGCGGCGATCCCCTGCACCGGGGAGCGGGTGGGGATCACGGCGACCCGGACCCCGTCGCCGCGGGCCCGGTCGGCGGCGGCGCCCGCCGCGTGCCGCAGCTCCGCGTCGTTCGGCAGGAGCACCACCTCGCGGGCGTTCGCGCGGCGGATCGCCGCCGCGATCTCGCCGCTGGCCGGCGGGTCGCCGGGGCGGACGGCGACGACCGTGGCGCCGGCCTGCGCGCAGAGGTCGGCCAGCCCGTCACCGCGCACGACGGCCACGACCGCGCGCCGCACCCGCTCCGGCGGCCGTCCGCCGCCGTCGGCGGCGCCGTCGCCCGCGGCCTCGTGGTGGGAGCGGGAGACCGGATCGGGCACCACGTGGGTGTCGGTTTCCGGCCGCGGTCGGGTCTGGTCGCCGAAGTGCGTGACGCGGATCCGGTAGGGGCGGCCCGCCTCGATGCCGGCCTCGACGGCGGAGCCGGCGTCGTCCACGTGGACGTGGACGTTCCACAGGCCGTCGCCGCCGACGACCACCAGGGAGTCCCCCAGGGCGTCCAGCCGGGCGCGCAGCGCCGGGAGGGCGGTGTCGGCGGCCTCCAGCAGGTAGACGACCTCGAAGGACGGGCCGCCGGGCACGACGTGCGGGTCCGCGCCGTCCTCGTCGCGGCAGCCGTACGGGACGGGCTCGGCGTGATCGGCCAGCGGTCCCATCGGCACCTCGCCGGAGAGCGCGTCGGCGAGCGCGCCCAGCACGGCCACCAGGCCCCGCCCGCCCGCGTCCACGACGCCGGCCCGGCCCAGTGCCGCGAGCTGGCCGGTGGTCGCGGAGAGCGCGGTGCGAGCGCCCTGGTGGGCGGCGCGGGCCACGGAGACCAGGCCGCCGCTGTCGCGCTCCGCGGCGGTGGCCGCCTCGGTCGCGACGGTGAGCATCGTGCCCTCGACGGGGTGGGCGACGGCCAGGTACGCGGACCCGGCGGCCCGGCGCAGCGCCCGGCGCAGCGCTTCGGCGGCGTCCGGACCCGTGACCGCGGCGGCCGTCGCGTCGTCGGTGAGCGCTTCCGTCATGCCGCGCAGCAGCTGCGCGAGGATGGTGCCGGAGTTGCCGCGGGCGCCGATCAGAGCGCCGTGGGACATGGCGCGGAAGGCCTGGGCGAGGTCGGGGGCGTGGCCGGAGGCGGCATGGCCGTCGAAGACGGCCTCGACGGACTGGGCGGCGGACTCCATCGTCAGGTACAGGTTGGTGCCGGTGTCCCCGTCGGCGACCGGGTACACGTTGATCGCGTCGATCTCCTCGCGGGCCCGGCCCAGCGCCTTCAGGGCCAGGCGGCACCATGCGCGCACCGCGGAAGCGTCCAGCGTGTGCGGCACCAAGTCCTCCTGCGGGTCACCGGAAGCGGAGACTGCT
The DNA here is from genome assembly GCF_040636125.1 of Streptomyces sp. NPDC006733. Taxonomy (NCBI): domain Bacteria; kingdom Bacillati; phylum Actinomycetota; class Actinomycetes; order Kitasatosporales; family Streptomycetaceae; genus Streptomyces; species Streptomyces sp. NPDC006733. The sequence continues at coordinate 136,771 of NZ_JBEYJD010000018.1, forward strand.
GCAGGTGAGAGTAGCCGTGACAACCGTCACGACGGCAGTCGCCCCGGGACGGCGGACCCCGCGGCCGTGGTAATTTCGTTGTCCGGGAGTGGCCGTTGTATGCTGCTCCGGTTGTCCGGGAATCTCCCGGGCTTTTCACTGTAAGTGCATCTCGAAGTCTTTGGAGTGACCCGTGGCTGCCAACTGCGACGTCTGCGGCAAGGGGCCGGGCTTCGGCAACGCTATTTCCCACTCGCACCGCCGTACTCCCCGCCGTTGGAATCCCAACATTCAGCGGGTGCGTGCTGTGGTCGGTCGGACGCCGAAGCGCCTCAATGTCTGCACCTCGTGCATCAAGGCCGGCAAGGTCTCGCGCTGACGCGTACACGTCGTAGCAGCGCAGCCTTGCGGCTACTCGAAGCCGGTCCACCTCAGGGTGGGCCGGTTTTCTTGCGTCCGGGGCCGGGCCGCCCGCCCCCGGGACGCGCTCAGGGCTCCTGACGCTGCCGCCAGGCGTGGTCGACCGGGCCGATCCCGCCGCCCAGCAGGAACCCGGCGCCGATGGCGCCGGTGACGTACTCCTTCGCGGCGCCGACCGCCTCCGGCACCGCGAGGCCCAGGGCCAGGTGCGAGGCGATGGCGCTCGCCAGGGTGCAGCCGGTGCCGTGGGTGTGCCGGTTGTCGGACCGCGCGGCACGGAACCAGTACTCCCGCGAGCCGTCGAAGAGCAGGTCGGCGGCGTCGCCGTCGAGGTGGCCGCCCTTGATCAGGGCCCAGCGCGGACCGAGGGCCAGCACCGCTTCCGCGGCCTGCCGCATCGCCGCCTCGCCGTCCACGACGACCCCCGTCAGCTGCCGGACCTCGTCGAGGTTCGGGGTGGCGACGGTGGCGACCGGCAGCAGCTCGGCGCGGACGACCGCCAGGGCCCCGGCCGTCAGCAGCGGGTCGCCGTGCTTGGAGATGCCGACGGGGTCGACGACCACGGGGGCGTCCACGCCGGCCAGCAGCGCGGCGACCTCGGAGGCGATGGCGGCTGAGGAGAGCATCCCGGTCTTGACGGCCTGGACGCCGATGTCGTCGACCACGCTGCGGAACTGCGCGCGGACGGCGGCCACCGGCAGCTCCCAGGCGCCCTGGACGCCCAGCGAGTTCTGCGCGGTCACCGCCGTCACGACGCTCATGCCGTGCACGCCGAGCGCCAGCATCGTCTTCAGGTCGGCCTGGATGCCCGCACCGCCGCCGGAGTCGGATCCGGCGACGGTCAGCACCCTGGGCGGGGAGGTACGCATGGTGGGGGCCTGGTTCCTAGTTCCCGGCGCTCTGCGCCGACGAGTCGCCGAAGTGGTCCCAGCCGCCGGCCTGGTCCCAGGCGGCACCGTCCACGGTGACGTGCGGGAGGCCGGGGGCCTTGAGTGCCTCGCCGATCACCCGCCAGCGGGCGGGGAGCTTCACGTCGGGCGGGAACGCCGCGACGATCGCATGATCCTCTCCCCCGGTCAGTACCCAGTGCAGCGGATCCACGCCGACCGCCTGGCCGATGTCGGACATCTGCGCGGGCACGTCGATGTCGGCGGACTTCAGGTCGATCACGACCCCGCTCGCCGTGGCGATGTGCCCGAGGTCGGCCACCAGCCCGTCGCTGACGTCCGTCATCGCGGTGGCGCCGAGCTCGGCCGCCGCGGGGCCCGCGTGGTACGGCGGCTCGGGCCGCCGGTGCGCCTCGACGAACGCGCGCGGCGAGCGGAAGCCGCGCGAGAGCACCGCCAGGCCGGCCGCCGACCAGCCCAGCCAGCCGGTGACCGCGATGACGTCGCCGGGCCGGGCGCCGGAACGGGTGACCGGCTCGCGGTTGCGGAGGTCGCCCAGCGCGGTGATCGCGACCGTGATCGTGTCCCCGCGCACCACGTCGCCGCCGACCACGGCGGCCCCCGCCACCTGGCACTCGTCGCGGATGCCGTCCATCAGTTCGATCGGCCACGTGGCCGGCAGCTCGGCCGGGACGACCAGTGCCAGCAGGACCGCGGTGGGCACCGCGCCCATCGCCGCGATGTCCGCGAGGTTCTGCGCCGCGGCCTTGCGGCCCACGTCGTAGGCGGTGGACCAGTCGCGCCGGAAGTGCCGCCCCTCGAGCAGCACGTCGGTGGTGGCGACCACCCGGCGGTCCGGCGCGGCCACCACCGCCGCGTCGTCCCCAGGCCCCAGGCGTACATTGGGAGTGGTCGTGAGCCGGGAGGTCAACTCCCTGATCAACCCGAACTCCCCCAACTCGCCCACGGTCCCCTTCATCTGTTTGTCCCTTTCACGTCGTGGTTCCCCTGGAGATTCCGCTCAAAGCGAGTGCTCGGTACCGCGCGGGTCTCCCCGCGCCGTGCGGCGAGGCGATAACGTGGCGTCTCCCTCCCACATGATCCTCGAAGCCGCCCTGGAGGTTCCGTGGTACAGGCGTACATCTTGATCCAGACCGAGGTTGGGAAGGCCTCGGCAGTAGCGGAGACGATTGCGAAGATCTCCGGAGTCATTCAGGCCGAAGACGTCACCGGTCCCTACGACGTCATCGTCCGGGCCCAGGCGGACACGGTCGACGACCTGGGCCGCATGGTGGTCGCGAAGGTGCAGCAGGTGGACGGGATCACCCGTACCCTGACCTGTCCCGTCGTCCATCTGTAGCCCCCGACTATGCTCGTCCGGTGATAGCTTTTCGCCGGTTCGCGCTGATTTCCGTTGCCGCCGTCGCGTGCTTGTCCGCGGCGGCGGTCTTCGTTTCCGCAGCCGGGCCGGCCGAGGAGACGCCCGTACCGGCTCCGGACGCGCAAGCCGCCGTCTACTGCCGCGCGCTGCACCGGGATCTGCCGCACTCGGTCAATGGACTCGGCGTGCATGATCTCAGGCCCGCGTCCGACTTCACCGCCGGGTGGGGAAATCCGGCGATCGTGCTGCGCTGCGGGGTGCCGAGGCCGGCGGCGATGAGCGACGCGAGCGCGGACTCGGTGGAGGTGAACGGCGTCGGCTGGCTGATCCAGGCCCAGGGCGACGGCAGCTTCCGGCTCACCACGACGCTGCGCCGGGCGTACGTCGAGGTGACCCTCCCCAAGAAGTACGCCGGCGACGTCGGTCCGCTGACCGACCTCGCCGACGCCGTCAAGAAGACGATCCCGAACGAGCTCTAGCCCGCCGGGGCGGCCTCGCGCCTACCGGAGCCCGGTGCGGCGGCGCAGCGCGGCCTGGATCAGCCGGTCCACCAGCTCCGGGTAGGCGACGCCGCTCTCCTGCCACATCCGGGGGTACATCGAGATGGGCGTGAAGCCGGGCATCGTGTTGATCTCGTTGATGACGAACTCTCCGCTGTCGAGCAGGAAGAAGTCCGCGCGGACCAGGCCCTCGCAGGAGACCGAGTCGAAGGCCGCGACGGCGAGCCGCTGCACCTCGGCGGTCTGCTCGGCGGTGAGCGGCGCGGGCACGATGCCCTCGGCCGAGTCGATGTACTTGGCCTCGAAGTCGTAGAAGTCGTGGGCGGTGACCGGCGGGATCTCGGCCGGGAGGCTGGCGCGCGGGCCGTCCTCGAACTCCAGCACGCCGCACTCGATCTCCCGGCCGCGCAGCAGCGACTCGATGATGACCTTCGGGTCGTGCCGCCGGGCCTCCTCGATCGCCTCGTCGAGGCCGGACGCGTCCTCGACCTTGCTGATGCCCATGGACGAGCCCGCGCGGGCGGGCTTGACGAAGAGCGGCCAGCCGTGGTCCGCGGCGAACTCCACGACACCGCGGCGGGCGGCGTCCTGGTCGTTCTCCCAGTCGCGCGGCCGGATCACCAGGTACGGGCCGACCGGCAGGCCGAAGGAGATGAAGACGCGCTTCATGTACTCCTTGTCCATGCCGACGGCCGAGGCGAGCACGCCGGCGCCCACGTAGGGCACGCCCGACAGCTCCAGCAGCCCCTGCAGGGTGCCGTCCTCGCCGTAGGGGCCGTGCAGCACGGGGAAGACGACGTCGACGTCGCCGAGCGCCTTGGGAACGAGTCCCGGCTCGCTGTAGACCACCTCGCGGTTGGCGGGGTCGACCGGGAGCACGACGGTGCCGTCGTGGTCGGTGACCTGCTCGACCGTCGGCATCCTGCGGTCGGTGATCCCCATCCGGTCCGGGTCGTCGCTGGTCAGCGCCCAGCGGCCGTCCGTCGTGATCCCGATGGGGAGGACGTCGTACTTCGACCGGTCGATGGCCCGCAGCACGCTGGCCGCGGTGACCACGGAGACCCCGTGCTCGGAGCTGCGCCCGCCGAAGACGAGCGCTACCCGGGGCTTGCGCCCCGGCTGGTCGGAGGGCTGGGAGGAAGGCAGATTGCTCATGGTTCGTTGACCCTACCGCTCGGATTTCGCGGAGCGGGACATCAGCTCCTTGACGGCCACGACCGGCGGCTTCCCGTTGTGCACGATGTCCACCACGGTGTCCGTGATCGGCATGTCGACACCGTGCCTGCGCCCCAGATCGGCCACCGACTCGCAGGACTTCACACCCTCGGCAGTCTGCCGGGTGACCGCGATGGTCTCCGCGAGCGACATGCCGCGGCCGAGGTTGGTGCCGAAGGTGTGGTTGCGGGAGAGCGGCGAGGAGCAGGTGGCGACCAGGTCGCCCATGCCCGCCAGGCCCGCGAAGGTGTGCGCGTCGGCCCCCATCGCGAGGCCGAGCCGGGTCGTCTCGGCCAGCCCGCGGGTGATCAGCGAGGCCTTGGTGTTGTCGCCGAGGCCCATGCCGTCGGCGATGCCGACCGCGAGCGCGATGACGTTCTTGACCGCTCCGCCCAGTTCGCAGCCGACCACGTCGGTGATCGTGTACGGGCGGAAGTACGCGGTGTGGCACGCGGCCTGGAACCGCTGGGCCACCGACTCGTCGCGGCAGGCGACCACGGAGGCGGCGGGCTGCCGGGCGGCGATCTCCTTGGCCAGGTTGGGGCCGGAGAGCACGGCCACGCGCTCGGGGCCCGCCTTGGCGACCTCTTCGACGACCTCGCTCATCAGCTTGGCGGTGCCGAGTTCGACGCCCTTCATCAGGCTGACCAGGACCGCGTCGGGACGCAGCAGGGGCGCCCACTCGGCGAGGTTGCCGCGCAGGGTCTGCGAGGGCACGGCCAGGACGACGAATTCGGCGTCCCGGGCGGCCTCGGCCGGGTCGGTGGTGGCCCGTACGGCCTCGGGCAGCGCGATGCCCGGCAGGTAGTCCGGGTTCATGTGCGTGGTGTTGACCGCCTCGACCAGCTCCGGCCGGCGGCCCCACAGCGAGACGTCACACCCGGCATCGGCGAGCACCATCGCGAACGCGGTGCCCCAGGAGCCGGTTCCGTACACCGCGCAGCGCGTTGACACTTACGACTCCTCCTGCTGGTCCGTCGGATTCTGCACCGTCTGCGGGGCGGGCGTCCGGGGGGTGTCCCCGGACGGTGCGGGCTTCGCGGCCTGCTCGGCCCGGTCCGCCCGGTCCGCCCGGCGGGCGCGGGCCGCCTTGCGCGGGTCGTAGAGCTCCTTCGGCGGGGTCTGCCCGCGCAGCTCGGCGAGCAGCTCGGTGATCTCCATCATGATCACGTCGGTGACCTCGCGCAGCACCTCGGCGGTCGGTTCCTGCCCGTAGTACCGGGACAGGTCGACGGGCGGCCCCGCCATGACCCGCAGGGTCTTGCGGGGGAAGAGGGAGAGCCTGTTCTCCTTGGCGTACGGCGGCATCGCCTCGTTGGCGCCCCACTGCGCGACGGGGATGACCGGCGCCTCGGTGAGCAGCGCCACCCGGGCAGCGCCGGTCTTGCCGATCATCGGCCACTGGTCCGGGTCGCGGGTGAGGGTGCCCTCCGGATAGAAGGCGACGCATTCGCCGGAGTTGATCGCGTCGACGGCGGCGCGGAACGCGTTGGCGGCGTCCGTGGACTCGCGGTAGACCGGAATCTGACCTGTTCCGCGCAGCATCGTGCCGACAAAGAAGATCTTGAAGAGCCCGGCCTTGGCGAGCAGCCGCGGAACCCGTCCGGTGTTGTACTGGAAATGGCCGTACGACAGTGGATCGAGGAAAGAGTTGTGGTTGACGGCGGTGATGAATCCGCCGTCGGCCGGAATGTGCTCCATTCCGTGCCAATCCCGCTTGAAGAAGACAAGAAGCGGCGGTTTCGCGATGGCGGCAGCGAGCCGGTACCAGAAGCCGATTCTGCGGCGGGACACCAGAACTTCCTCCTCATTGCGGGGGGCTGCACCAGTGCAGCCGCACAAGTGTCGCCGGTACGCACACCGTAACGCCAGGGCAGGCGTGCCGAGGGGCGCGCCCCCGGCCTTCGCCGGGAATCGCGGGGCGGGGCCGTGGCCGGCCGGTGACGGGACCACCGCACAATGGGGCGGTGCCCGTACCCGTCCTGTGGTCCCTCGTCGTCCCGCTGAAGCCGCTCGCCGTGGCCAAGAGCCGGCTGGCGCCGGCCGCGGGGACCGTGCGGCCGGGGCTGGCGCTGGCGTTCGCCCAGGACACCGTGGCCGCCGTGCTGGCGTGTGCGCGGGTGAGGAGCGTCACCGTCGTCACCGACGATCCGATGGCGGCGGCGGAACTGGCGGCCCTGGGGGCCCGGGTCGTGCCGGACACCCCGGCGGCCGGACTCAACGCGGCGCTCGCCCACGGCGGGCACCTGATCCGGTCCGCCGCGCCCGATGCGGCCGTAGCGGCCCTGAACGCCGATCTCCCGGCGCTGCGGCCCCTGGAGCTCTCCGCCGTGCTCGACGAGGCCGCGCGGGCCCCAGGGAGGGCGTTCCTGGCCGACGCGGCCGCGATCGGCACCACACTGCTCACCGCGCCCCCCGGCCACGACCTGGCCCCGGCGTTCGGCGGCCTCTCGCGGGCCCGGCACCGGGCCTCCGGCGCCCGGGAGATCACGCTGCGCGGGGTGGACTCCGTGCGCCAGGACGTCGACACCCCCGCCGACCTGCGGGTGGCGCTGGCCCTGGGCGTCGGCCCGCGGACCGCGGACGTCGCCGCCGGGCTGCTCATCCCCGACTGAGCGCCGGGACCACGACGGAGCGCCGGTACCACCGGCCGGCACGGTGTCGCCGCGGCCGGGGTATTCACTAGGCTTCCGGTCATGCAGGCGACCGCGTACACATACGACCCCGGGACACGAGCCGGCAGCGTGCTGCTCGACGACGGGACTCCGCTGCCGTTCGACGCCGCCGCCTTCGACGCGGGGGGCCTGCGGATGCTGCGCCCGGGCCAGCGGGTGCGGATCCGCACCGAGGGCGACGGCGCGGGGCGCCGGGTGGTCTTCCTGACGCTGCAGACGTTCCCCGACCCCCAGGCACCCGCGGCCTAGCGGCGGCGGACATGGCGCGGGCCGGGCTCCCTGTCGGGGAGCCCGGCCCGTCGCGGCCTGCTGGTGGTGACTACTTGGACGCGGTCCGCTTCACAGCGGTCTTGCGCGCGGTGCTCTTCTTGGCCGGGGCCTTCTTCGCCGTGGCCTTCTTGGCCGGGGCGGACTTCTTGGCGGCGGCCTTCTTGGCGGTGGCCGCCTTCTTGGCCGGGGTCGCCTTCTTGGCGGCGCTGGTCGCGGCGGTGGTCTTCGTCGCCGGAGACGCCTTCTTGGCCGTCGTCGCCTTCTTGGCGGGAGCGGCGGTGGTCTTCTTGGCGGTCACGGCCTTCTTCGCTGCGGTCGCCTTCTTCGCTGCGGTCGCCTTCTTCGCCGTCGCCTTCTTGGCCGCGGCCTTGGCGGTGGTGCGGGTGGAAGCCCCGCCGCTGAGGCTGCCCTTGGGCGCCTTCTTCACCGCGACGTCGTTCTTCGGGAGCTTCTTGGAGCCGCTGACCAGGTCCTTGAAGCCCTGACCCGCGCGGAACCGCGGCACCGAGGTCTTCTTGACCCGGACCCGCTCACCGGTCTGGGGGTTGCGGGCATAGCGGGCGGGACGGTCGACCTTCTCGAACGAACCGAATCCGGTGACCGAAACCCGGTCGCCGGAGACGACCGCGCGGACGATCGCGTCGAGAACCGCGTCAACCGCGTCCGCGGCGGCCTGGCGGCCGCCTACCTTGTCGGCAATCGCTTCTACGAGCTGCGCCTTGTTCACGTCTTCCCCTTCGGAAACTATGCCCGGTGAATGAGTACGGGCTTTTTCGCACGTTAGGCGGATATATACCGCAAATCAAATACGAAACGGGCGAATCACCCTTGTGCCGCAACGAACTCGGCCCTCAGGCAGTTCCTCGATCACGTAATGTGCCCTGGTCGAGCTCCCGCAGGAAGACGTCCAGACGCCGGGCCGCACCCGCGAGATCGTGCTTGGCCGCGGCGGTCACGACGAGGAGTTTCCGGTTCAACTCCAGCCTTGCGTCGTCGGGTAGTTGGAGATTTGCGACGCGTGCGTGCGCCTCCTTCAGCCGGGCGGCGAGGACCCCGTACAGCTCGAGTTGGCCATCGCGTTCCATGTACCGATTGTGCCATCTGCGGTGAGTTGTCGCGCGTGACGGGGCCAATGTCTCGCGCGACAGGGCCAATACGGTGGTGCGGACATGCCGAAGCGCCCTCCGCGGACGGCGGAAGGCGCTTCGGAAACCGGCCGGATCCCCCCTGGGGGGACGGTCAGACCTGGACGGTGCTCGGCTTGTGGGCCGGGCGGGAGCGCTCGTAAGTGGTGATGTCGGCCTCGTTGGCGAGGGTCAGGCTGATGTCGTCCAGCCCCTCCAGCAGGCGCCAGCGGGCGTTGTCGTCCAGTTCGAACGCCGCGGTGATGCCCTCGGCCCGTACCTCGCGGGCCACCAGGTCCACGGTGACCTCGGCGGTCGGGTCGGCCTCGGTCAGCTTCCACAGCTGCTCGACGGTCTCCTGCGGCAGCACCACCGTGAGCAGGCCGTTCTTGAGCGAGTTGCCCCGGAAGATGTCCGCGAAGCGGGACGAGACGACGGCCTTGAAGCCGTAGTTCTGCAGCGCCCACACGGCGTGCTCGCGGGACGAGCCGGTGCCGAAGTCGGGTCCGGCCAGCAGGACGGTCGCCCCGTCGCGCTCGGGCTGGTTGAGGACGAAGGATCCGTCCTTGCGCCAGGCCTCGAAGAGCCCGTCCTCGAAGCCGTTGCGGGTGACCTTCTTCAGCCAGTGGGCCGGGATGATCTGGTCGGTGTCGACGTTGCTGCGGCGCAGCGGGACGGCCCGGCCGGTGTGTGTGGTGAACGCTTCCATCGGTATCAGGCCTCCACGGCGGTACGGGCGTCGGCGTCGATCAGGTCCGCGGGCGACGCGAGGTGCCCGAGCACCGCCGTTGCGGCGGCGACCTGCGGCGATACCAGGTGCGTACGGCCGCCCTTGCCCTGCCGTCCTTCGAAGTTGCGGTTGGAGGTGGACGCGGAGCGCTCACCAGGGGCGAGTTGGTCGGGGTTCATGCCCAGGCACATCGAGCACCCGGCGTGCCGCCATTCGGCGCCGGAGGCGGTGAAGACCTTGTCCAGCCCCTCGGCGACGGCCTGCAGGGCGACCCGGACCGAGCCGGGGACGACCAGCATGCGGACGCCGTCGGCCACCTGGCGGCCCTCGACGATGGACGCCGCGGCCCGCAGGTCCTCGATCCGGCCGTTGGTGCAGGAGCCGACGAAGACGGTGTCGACCTTGACCTCGCGCAGCGGCTGGCCCGCGTGAAGTCCCATGTACTCCAGCGCCTTCTCGGCGGCCAGGCGGTCGCTGGCGTCCTCGAACGAGGCCGGGTCCGGGACCGAGGCGCTGAGCGGGGCGCCCTGGGCCGGGTTGGTGCCCCAGGTGACGAACGGGGCCAGCGAGGCGCCGTCGATGCGGACCTCGTGGTCGAAGACCGCGTCGTCGTCGGTGCGCAGGGTCTGCCAGTACTCGACGGCCGCGTCCCAGTCGGCGCCCGAGGGCGCGTGGTCACGGCCCTGGAGGTAGTCGAACGTGGTGCGGTCGGGGGCGATCATGCCGGCCCGCGCACCCGCCTCGATCGACATGTTGCAGACGGTCATCCGGGCCTCCATCGACAGCTTCTCGATGGCCGGGCCGCGGTACTCGATGACATAGCCCTGGCCGCCGCCGGTGCCGATCTTCGCGATGACGGCGAGGATCAGGTCCTTTGCGGTGACGTCGGCCGGCAGCTCGCCGTCGACGGTGATCGCCATGGTCTTGGGGCGGGCCAGCGGCAGGGTCTGGGTGGCCAGCACGTGCTCGACCTGGCTGGTGCCGATGCCGAACGCGAGCGCGCCGAAGGCGCCGTGCGTGGAGGTGTGGCTGTCGCCGCACACCACGGTGGTGCCGGGCTGGGTCAGGCCCAGCTGCGGTCCCACCACGTGAACGACGCCCTGCTCGACATCGCCCAGCGGGTGCAGCCGCACCCCGAACTCCGCGCAGTTCTTGCGCAGCGTCTCCAGCTGCGTGCGGGAGACCGGGTCGGCGATCGGCTTGTCGATGTCGAGGGTCGGGGTGTTGTGGTCCTCGGTCGCGATGGTGAGATCGAGCCGCCGCACCTGGCGCCCGTTCAACCGCAGGCCGTCGAAGGCCTGGGGACTGGTCACCTCGTGCAGCAGGTGCAGATCGATGTAGAGAAGGTCGGGCTCGCCCTCGGCGCGCCGGACGACGTGGTCGTCCCAGACCTTTTCCGCGAGTGTCCTACCCATCGCTGTCCCTCCGACCGGCGTCGCTGCCGGCCAACTCGTCTGATGTGGGCGTCGTCCGATCCCCTCGTTCCGGACGGCGTCCCTGCCGTGTCCCCCAGCCTGACGGCTCGGCCGGAAAATTGAACTTGCGTTTCACAGTGTGAGACGCGAATATCGTCTCATGGACAACTCTAGCGGCGTCGGCGTTCTCGACAAGGCGGCTCTGGTGCTCAGCGCGCTGGAGTCCGGCCCGGCCACCCTGGCCGGTCTCGTCGGAGCCACGGGCCTCGCCCGCCCCACCGCGCACCGCCTCGCGGTCGCGCTCGAACACCACCGGCTGGTCGCCCGCGACATGCAGGGCCGCTTCATCCTGGGCCCCCGGCTCTCCGAGCTCGCCGCCGCGGCGGGCGAGGACCGGCTGCTGGCCACCGCGGGCCCGGTCCTGACCCACCTGCGGGACGTGACCGGCGAGAGCGCGCAGCTCTACCGCCGCCAGGGCGACATGCGGATCTGCGTGGCCGCCGCGGAACGGCTGTCCGGACTGCGGGACACCGTGCCGGTCGGTTCGACGCTGCCGATGAAGGCCGGCTCCGCCGCCCAGGTCCTGATGGCCTGGGAAGAGCCGGAGCGGCTGCACCGCGGCCTCCAGGGCGCCCGCTTCACCGCCACCGCGCTCTCCGGCGTGCGCCGCCGCGGCTGGGCCCAGTCCATCGGCGAGCGCGAGCCCGGCGTCGCCTCGGTCTCCGCGCCGGTGCGCGGGCCCTCGAACCGCGTGGTCGCCGCCGTCTCGGTCTCCGGACCGATCGAGCGGCTGACCCGGCACCCGGGCCGGATGCACGCCCAGGCCGTCATCGACGCCGCCGGGCGGCTCTCCGAGGCCCTGCGCCGCAACGGCTGAACACCCCTTCCCTCCCCACCCTCAGGGGAGCCCGCCGCGAGGGCCGACGCCGCCCCCCGCACCGGGCTCCACCACCCGACACGCCGGCGCGCCGGTGCCGGGGGCTCCGTCCACAGCCCCCGGCACCGGCGCGCCGCACTTCTCGCCCCCGCGCGTCAGCCCGCGCGGTACGCCAGCCGGTCCTTCGCGCGCTCGCCGCGGCGGCCGACGGGGACGACACCGGCGGCCTCGCCCAGGCCGTACGCCGGCATATTGACGTAGATCGACTCGTAGCCGCCCGCGGGCACCACGTAGGTCTCGTGGAAGATGCCGACCTGGCCCTTCCCCGCCCGCGCCCGCCGGTTGAAGTCCGTCCACGCCGGGCGGTGCTCGTTGTTCTGCGCCGAGGCGTACGCGATCAGCTTCTCGTGCGACTCCCAGTACTGGATCACCTCGAAGACCCGCGGCATTCCCGGCCGGAGCCGGAATCCCAGCAGCCCGCTCCCCTCCTCCCGCGACAGCTCCTCGAGCATGCGCGGCATCGCCCGGAAGACCGGCCACCAGCTGCGCACGGCCCGGAAGTTGTTGATCCGCATGCCGACGACGAAGACGATCACTTCGCCCTCCGCCGCGGCGGTCGTACGGCCTTCGATCAGCTCGGCGCCCATGGTGGCTCCCCCGTTTCGGATGATTGGATAGCTGCACTATCCATGGTTGGATAGTGTCACTCTCCAATGAAGGGCGCAAGAGGATGAAGCTCGCGGAACTGAGCGATCGCAGCGGCCTCCCGGCCGCCACGATCAAGTACTACCTGCGCGAGCAACTGCTGCCGGCCGGCCGCCGGATCACCGCCACCCAGGCCGAGTACGGCGACGACCACCTGCGCCGGCTGCGGCTCGTACGGGCGCTGATCCAGGTCGGGAAGATGCCGGTGGCCACCGCGCGCCAGGTGCTGGCCGCGGTGGAGGACGAGTCGCTCGACCAGAACGTGCGGCTGGGTGCGGCCGTCTGGGCGCTGCCGCAGGGCCCGGCGCCGGTGGAGGACGATCCGGCGACCGCGGTCGCCCGCCGCGAGGTGGAGCTGCTGATGCGGCGCCTGGGCTGGTGCAGGATCGCGGACGCCGGCGACGACTCCCCCGCGTGGGGAACTCTGGTGGTGGCGGTGGCCGCGCTGGTCCGGCTCGGATACCCCTGCGACGCCGACGACTTGGCGCCGTACGCGCGGGCCGCGGCCCAACTGGCCGTCACCGACCTGGATCTCGTCGAGCGGTTCCGCACGCCCCTGGAGCAGGTCGAGGCGGCGGTCGCGCTCACCGTGCTCTACGAGCCGGTGCTGCTGAGCCTGCGGCGGCTGGCGCAGGCCGAGGAGTCCAGCCGCCGCTTCGGCACGGAGAGTTGAGGGCCGGGGCAGCCGGCCGGACCGGCGCCGCGAACGGGAGGCGGACAGGAAAAGGAAGAGGCCCTCCGCCGGAGCGGAGGGCCTCTTCGATACGTACCCCCGACCGGATTCGAACCGGCGCTACTGCCGTGAGAGGGCAGCGTGCTAGGCCGCTACACAACGGGGGCTCGCACTTGCTTCACATACGATACTGCGCTGGGGTACCAGGACTCGAACCTAGACTAAGGGAACCAGAAACCCTCGTGCTGCCAATTACACCATACCCCATGGTGTGTCAAGTACCCCCGACCGGATTCGAACCGGCGCTACTGCCGTGAGAGGGCAGCGTGCTAGGCCGCTACACAACGGGGGCCCTAGCGATCCTGCATCGTCACGGCCAGGTGCGACCTGAAGGCGACGGAGAGAAGGATCTGTACCCCCGACCGGATTCGAACCGGCGCTACTGCCGTGAGAGGGCAGCGTGCTAGGCCGCTACACAACGGGGGCTCGCACTTGCTTTGTACTGCGCTGGGGTACCAGGACTCGAACCTAGAATAAGGGAACCAGAAACCCTCGTGTTGCCAATTACACCATACCCCACCAAAACGCAACCCCCAATCCGGGGGTCTGTTTGATGTTGCGCTTCCGGCCTGGCCTTTCGGCCCGGTCGGGCGGCGCAGGAGAAACATTACCCGATGGGGGACGGGGCTCCAAAACCGGTATTGGCGGCCAGCAGCGCGGGGAGCTCCGCCAGTCCGATGATCCTCCGCAGGTCCGCGGGGACACCGGGGCCCGCGGCGGCGCCCCCGCGGTCCAGCCAGATGCCGAAGAGCCCCGCCTCGTCGGCCCCGCGAGCGTCGATCTCCGGCTGGTCCCCGACGTACGCCACCTCGGCCGGCGGCAGGCCCAGCGCCTCGCAGCCCGCCAGGAACGCCCCGGCGGCGGGCTTGCTCACGCCCAGCTCGGCGGCGCAGAGCAGCACCTCGAAGTGGTCCCGCAGCCCCAGCGTGCGCAGCTTGCGCTCCTGGTGGACGGTGCTGGAGTTGGACAGCACCCCCTGCCGGTAGCCGGCCGCCAGCGCCACCACGGCGGGCGTGGCGTCCGGGAACAGGGCCCAGGCGGCCTCGTAGTGGGCGATGTAGCGGAGGAACCAGGCGGACGCCTCCGCGTCGCTCAGCGGCTCGCCCAGGAACTCGCGCACGCGGTCGCGGCGCTGGCCCTCGTAGTCGACGAGCCCGTCCGCGAAGCGCTGCCAGTGCCGGACGGTGATCGCCTGCCAACGGGAGAGGGCCTGGCCGGTGGATTCGGATCCACCGGCCAGGCCCTCGACCCGTACATGCTCAAGAAAGCCCTGCTCGTCCGCCGACGTGAAGTCGAACAGGGTGTCGTCCACGTCCCAGAGAATCCCTCGGATCGGCATACGGCCAACCCTAGGGCCGGGGCCCCGCTAGCCGCCGAGCTTCGCCAGTGCCGCGTCGATGCGGGCCAGCGTGCGCTCCCGGCCGAGGATCTGCAGGGACTCGAAGAGCGGCAGGCCGACGGTGCGGCCGGTGACCGCCACGCGGACCGGGGCCTGGGCCTTGCCGAGCTTCAGGCCGTGCTCCTCGCCCGCCGCCAGCACCGCTGCCTTCAGCGACTCCGGGTCGGACCAGTCGGCGTCGACGAGCTTGGCGCGGGCGGTGCGCAGCAGGGCGTCGGAGCCCTCCTTCATCGCCTTCGCCCAGGACGCCTCGTCCTCGACCGGCTGGTCCAGGAAGAGGAAGTCGACGTTGGCCGTGATGTCCGACAGGACCTGCAGGCGGGTCTGGGCGTACGGGGCGATCGCCTCCCAGGCGGCCTGGTCGAAGGCCTCGGGGGCCCAGTTGGCGTGCGGGGCCCGCAGCCACGGGGCGCAGGCCTCGGTGAAGGCCTTCACGTCCAGCCGGCGGATGTGGTCGGCGTTGATCGCCTCCGCCTTCTTGAGGTCGAAGCGCGCCGGGTTGGCGTTGACGGCCCCGATGTCGAAGGCGGCGACCATCTCCTCCATCGAGAAGACGTCCTGGTCGGCCGAGAGCGACCAGCCCAGCAGCGAGAGGTAGTTGAGCAGCCCCTCGGGCAGGAAGCCGCGCTCGCGGTACAGGTTGAGCGAGGACTCCGGGTCGCGCTTGGAGAGCTTCTTGTTGCCCTCCCCCATGACGTACGGGAGGTGGCCGAAGGCCGGGGTGGCGCCGTTGCCGACGCCGATCTCGGCGAGCGCGCCGTACAGCGCGATCTGCCGCGGGGTGGAGGACAGCAGGTCCTCGCCGCGCAGCACGTGCGTGATCTCCATCAGCGCGTCGTCGACCGGGTTGACCAGCGTGTAGAGCGGTGCCCCGTTGGCCCGGACGATGCCGAAGTCCGGCACGTTCTCCGGGGTGAAGGTCAGCTCGCCGCGCACCAGGTCGGTGAAGGTGATCGGCGCGTCCGGCATCCGGAAGCGGACGATCGAGGTGCGGCCCTCCGCCTGGTACGCCGCCACCTGCTCGGCGCTCAGGTCGCGGCAGTGGCCGTCGTAGCCCGAGGGACGGCCGGCGGCGCGGGCCGCGTCGCGGCGGGCGTCCAGCTCGGCCGTGGTGCAGTAGCAGTCGTAGGCGTGGCCGGCGTCCTGGAGCTTCTGCGCGACGTCCGCGTAGATGTCCATCCGCTGGGACTGCCGGTACGGGGCGTGCGGGCCGCCGACCTCGGGGCCCTCGTCCCAGTCGAAGCCGAGCCAGCGCATCGAGTCGAGCAGCAGCTCGTAGGACTCCTCGGAGTCCCGGGCCGCGTCGGTGTCCTCGATGCGGAAGACAAGAGTGCCGCCGCTGCCGTGCTGCTGGTGGTGCCGGGCGAAGGCCCAGTTGAACAGGGCGGTGCGGACCAGGCCCACGTGCGGGTTGCCGGTCGGCGAGGGACAGAAACGGACGCGTACGGGGGATGCGCTAGCCACGCTTGATCACCTTGTTGGTGAGAGTGCCGATGCCTTCGATGGAGACGGCGACCTCGTCGCCGACGTTGAGCGGTCCGACGCCTGCCGGGGTGCCGGTGAGGATGACGTCGCCCGGGAGCAGGGTCATGGCCTCGGTGATGTGCACGATCAGGTCCTCGATCGAGCGGACCATCTGGCTGGTCCGGCCCGCCTGGCGCAGCTCGCCGTTGACCGTGGCCGTGATGGCGAGGTCCGAGGGGTCGAGATCGGTCTCGATCCAGGGGCCGAGGGGGCACGCGGAGTCGAAGCCCTTGGCGCGGGCCCACTGGCCCTCGGCACGCTGCGCGTCGCGTGCGGTGACGTCGTTGGCGCAGGTGTAGCCGAGGATGACGTCCCGGGCGCGTTCGCGCGGGACCTCCCGGCACAGCCGGCTGATCACGACGGCCAGCTCGGCCTCGTGGTGGACCTCGTTCGAGAACGAGGGGTACACGATCGGGTCACCGGATCCGACCACCGAAGTGGACGGCTTGAAGAAGGCGACCGGGACCGTGGGGACCTCGTTGCCCATCTCCGCGGCGTGGTCGGCGTAGTTGCGGCCGATGGCCACGACCTTGTTGGGGAGCACCGGCGGGAGGAGCCGGACCTTGCTCAGCGGCACCTTGGTGCCGGAGAGCTCGAACTCGGCGAACGGGATGCCCTTGATGATGTCGAGGACGAGACCGTCGGGGACGGTCGGGTCGCCCTCGACCGCGCCGAAGGCGACATTGCCGTCGATGGAGAACCTGGCGATGCGCACGGGAAGCTGCTGCCCCTCACTGGCCGAAGACTGGATCTCTCCAGGTTAACGTGAGGCCCCGGGGCTCCCGGCTGATTTCGCCCGCGGCTCAGGCGGTGGGGGCGTCCACGAGGATCGTGCGGCGCGGGTTGGCCGTCTGCTGCGGCAGCGCGTCGCCGATGGTGTCCTCGGCCGCGATCACGGGCGTCTGCAGTTCCTCGGCGTCCTTGAGGTGCACAAGGGTGGTGCGGCGCGGGTTGGCGATCGGGCGGAACAGCATGGTGGTCTTCATGGGGTGTCTGGGCCTCAGGGGGTCGGGGCGCCGGGTGGGGCGCGCGGGTCTGCGGATTCACCGGGGATGCACTGGTTTACAGAACGCTGCCGTGCGTAAAGATCCAGGCTAGTGGCGACAGTTCCCCGTTCCCGGCGGCCCAGGCAACGATCGCGCTGTGATTTTGCTCACGAACTACCCGACATTCGGCCCGAAACGGACGGTGCGCGAGGGTGTACCAAGCGGACATTATGGGAGTTCGCGGACCTAACCCCTGACCCCGACAGGGGCGGAACGGCCTGCCCGGAGCGTCCCCGGGTGCCCAAAAGTTCCAGAATCGCGGGCTTTCTCCGAAACAGACCTGCACCCTCTGTCGCCGGACCGGCGCATTGAGTCACTCATTCCATTGACTGGGCTGCGGGCCTTGTTGGAGATCCTGCACTGTGCTGGAATTCCCCGGACCGCCACATCAATCGAAGCCAGCGCGTCAGGGGGCGCGTACGAGCATCGAGTGGCGGTGAAGGGCATCGTCGGTCATCCCTACTCCGGGATCACCGGGGCCCCCATGACTCGACACCGTCCCGCCGCACGTGCGGGGGACGCCTGGTCCAGAGGTTGCGACGCTAGTGCAGGGACGTTTCAAGAGGGACAGCGGCGCTGCGGGCGACCCGGAGCAGCCCGGCGGAGCCGACAGCGGTCCGTCTCCGCAGCGATCCGACGACGCCGTGAACACCGCGGCCGCCGGACGCTCGAGCACGCACAGCGGCATCGACGCCGGCCGGATCACGGGCGGTGTCGGTAAGCCGGGCCCCCGAATAGCCATGCGCAACTGGAGGATCAGCACCCGTCTGATCTCTCTGCTCGCCCTGCCGGTGGTCGCGGCCACCTCGCTGGGCGCGCTGCGAATCTCCAGCTCACTGGACAACATCGCCCAGCTCGAGCACATGAAGCAGCTCACCGAGATCACCGAGCACGCGACGGACCTCGCCGGCGCCCTGCAGGAGGAGCGGGACCGCTCCGCCGGCCCGATGTCCTCGGGCACCGGCAAGAGCGACGACGCCGTCGGCGCCTCCCGCGAGGCCACCGACCGCTACCGCAAGGTCTTCCAGACCACCACCGACGACGTCGACCCGAACGACCAGGTCTTCGTCGGTGTCCGCGCCACCCTGCTCGCCATCGAGCAGCAGCTCGGCAGCATCAACGAGATCCGCGACCAGGCGTACCAGCAGCCGCAGTACATCGCGCTGACGGTCAACAAGTACGACTCGCTCATCCAGTCGCTGCTCGCGCTGTCCCAGGACATGGCGCAGGCGACCAGCAACCAGGAGATGATCCGCAGCACCCGCGCGCTGGCGGCGTTCTCCTCGGCCAAGGAGTTCGAGTCCATCCAGCGTGCGGTGATCAGTGCCGCGCTCGCCCCGACGGCCGGCGCGACGATCTCGGAGAACGACTGGCAGTACGCCAGGGCCGCCGCGCAGTCCGAGAAGACCGCGCTGACCCGGTTCCAGAAGATCTACAACATCGGCGACACGACCAGCGACTACGCCGAGCTGATGGCGCCCCTCGAGGGCGGCAACGACACGATCAAGAACCACGACACCACCGCCGCGCGCATCCTGAACTCCAAGAGCGGCATCAACACCTTCGCGGGCACCGGAGCCACCTACCGCGACTGGGACGACGCCGCCCGGAGCAAGATCCAGGCGATGACCAACATCGAGCGGTCGCTGCTCAACGAGATGCAGCAGCAGGCCCTCAAGCTGCGCGGCGAGGCCCAGCGCCAGGCGATCATCGACGGTGCGATCATCCTGATCGTGCTCGGCGTCGCCGTCGTCGGCGCCTTCATCGTGGCCCGGTCGATGATCCGCTCGCTGCGCCGGCTGCAGGAGACCGCCCAGGACGTCGCCCAGAAGCGGCTGCCCGAGCTGGTCAAGCAGCTGTCGGAGTCCGACCCGCAGGACGTCGACACCTCCGTCGTCTCCATCGGCATCCACAGCCGGGACGAGATCGGCCAGGTGGCCCGCGCGTTCGACGAGGTCCACAGCGAGGCCGTCCGGCTCGCCGCCGAGCAGGCCCTCCTGCGGGGCAACGTCAACGCGATGTTCACCAACCTCTCGCGCCGCAGCCAGGGCCTCATCCAGCGCCAGCTGTCGCTCATCTCCGAGCTGGAGAGCCGCGAGGCGGACCCGGACCAGCTGTCCAGCCTCTTCAAGCTCGACCACCTCGCGACCCGTATGCGCCGGAACGGCGAGAACCTCCTCGTCCTCGCCGGTGAGGAGCCGGGCCGCCGCTGGACCCGCCCGGTGCCGCTGGTCGACGTGCTCCGCGCCGCCGCCTCCGAGGTGGAGCAGTACGAGCGCATCGAGCTCACCTCGGTGCCCGCCGCCGAGGTCACCGGCCGCATCGTCAACGACCTCGTCCACCTGCTCGCCGAGCTGCTGGAGAACGCCACGTCGTTCTCCTCCCCGCAGACCAAGGTGAAGGTCACCGGCCACGCGCTGCCGGACGGCCGGGTGCTCATCGAGATCCACGACACCGGCATCGGGCTCTCGCCCGAGGACCTGTCGGACATCAACGAGCGGCTCGCCAACCCGCCGACCGTGGACGTCTCGGTCTCCCGCCGCATGGGCCTGTTCGTGGTCGGCCGGCTGTCCCTGCGACACGGCATCCGCATCCAGCTGCGCCCGTCGGACTCGGGCGGCACCACCGCGCTCGTCATGCTGCCGGTGGACGTCACGCAGGGCGGCCAGAACGCCAAGAACGCGGCCGCCGGCAAGCGCGGCCCCATCGCGACGGGCATGCCCGGTACCCCCAACGGCCCCGGCGCCCCCGCCACCAACGCCTTCGGCGCCCCGGCCGCTCCCGCGGGCCAGGTCGGCCGGCCGCCGCAGCGCGGCCAGGTCGCGGGCGGCGGTCAGCGCCCCGCGCTGAACTCCGGCCCGGCGGGCCCCGGCAACCAGGGCGGCACGGGCACCCGGCGCGGCGGCCAGCAGAACGGCCAGCAGCAGCCGTCCGGGCCGAGCTGGGCCCAGGGCGGCGGTCAGCAGCCCCCGAACGGCCAGCAGCAGCCGCAGCGGAACCCGCAGGGCTTCCCGCCGGCTCCGGCGACCCGCTCCGAACACGGTCCCGCGATGGACGCTCCGCGCGGCCACGAGGACGTGGAGTCCACCGCCAGGTTCGAGCGCCCCGACTTCGACGGTCCGCCGCCCGGCTCCCGCCCGCAGCAGCAGCCGCAGCCGCGGGGCGACTTCCAGCGCCCCAACCCCGGCGCCGGCTCCCGCCAGGACGCCGGGCTGCCGCTCGGCGACCCGTTCTCGCCGGCCTCCAACCCGTACCCGGCACCCACGGCGCAGGACGCGGGCCCCGGCGGCTTCCGCTCCGACGTCTTCGGCGGAGCACCGGGCCCGGCCCCGGTACGCGGCGGGGCACGCCCCGACGGGTACCAGCCGGAGTCCACGGGCGAGTTCCAGCGCCCCCAGCCCGACAACAGCGGCACCGGTGAGTTCCCGCTGCCGGCCGGCCCCGGCTACTCCGACGGGCGGACCGACACCGGGCAGTTCCCGGTGGTCGGCAACCCGCAGGCGGACGACCGGTCGCTGATCGAGCCGTACCCGGGCCAGAACGTCCCGGCGCAGGGTCTGCCGCAGCGCGGCGGACGTCCGGCCGACGGCGGTTTCAACGGCGGCCGGCCGCCGCAGCAGGGCCAGCCGGGGCAGAACGGCCGGCAGGGCCAGCAGCAGGGCAACCAGCAGCAGGGGTTCCCGCAGCAGGGCGACCGGCAGCCCAACCGCGGCATGGAGCCGCAGCTGCCGCCGGTCTCCGAGCCGATGGCGCTGCCGCCGGCCCCGTCGCGCGGCGACGAGCCGACGCCGATCTTCGCCTCGATCGAGTCCGACTGGTTCCGCACCGGTCAGGCCGAGCGGATGCAGCAGGTGCACGTGGAGCGGGCGGCTCCGGCCGCGCCCGCCGCTCCGGTCCGCCCCGCCCCGCAGCCGCGGCAGACGCCGCCGGTCCAGCAGCAGCCGCTTCCGGCCCAGCAGCAGCCCCAGCGGGCTCGGGCGGAGCAGCCCGCGCCGGCTCCGATGCAGGCGCGTCCGGCCACCCCGGCGCAGCCGACCCAGCCGGCGCCGCGCGAGACGCCGAACTGGCGCACCTCTCCCAACGACGAACTGCGGCAGCGGGCCGAGCAGGTCCGCGAGCCGTCGGCGGGCGGGGTCACTCCCTCCGGTCTGCCGCGCCGGGTGCCGAAGGCCAACCTGGTCGCCGGCGGGGCCACTCCCCCGCAGGCGCCGCAGGGCGGTCCGCAGGTCTCCCGCGCGCCCGACGATGTGCGCGGCCGGCTGACGAACCTCCGGCGCGGCATCCAGCAGGGCCGTGAAGCGGGACATGGCAACACCGACGGCCGGGGCTTCGGCACGAATAACCAGGAGCGATAGTTGAGCGCGATGAGCCAGGCGGCACAGAATCTGAACTGGTTGATCACCAACTTCGTGGACAACACCCCCGGGGTGTCCCACACGGTGGTGGTCTCCGCCGACGGCCTGCTGCTCGCGATGTCCGA